>CAYMFW010000570.1:0-1504 GCA_964389785.1 uncultured Planctomycetota bacterium | reverse complement strand
AACCAGGAGCACTTCATCGAGCTGCCGAGCAAGTTCGACTTCCACGAGTATTCGGTGATGGAGAGATTCGCGCTGTCCATAGAGGATGAGAAGGTTCGCAACGATGTTCTCCGCTCGATGAAGGGAAGAGGGGCCTTTCGCCGGTTCAAAGACGCCATTCACCGGTGGGATATCGCCGAGGCATGGTACGAATACCGCGACCGCGCGGTCAGGAAGCTTCTCTCCGATTGGTGCGCCTCCTACGGCATCACGCTCGTCGATGATAAGGGGAACTGATCCTTAATCCGAACCCCATCTCCATCGCCCGGCAGCTTTCACCCCGCTATCGGTGATCCCGATGGCCTTCGCCAACTCCTGCCGCGTCACCTCAGGGTTCTGGGCAATCAGGGCAATAATCTTCTGGGCAGTTTTTTGGGTAGTTTTCTGGGTAGTCTGTCCAGAATCGGGTTTCCCCGCCTTCAGAGCGTAGACGTGGCCCAGGCCGCGGAACACCGCCGCGAGCGGCAGCGAGGAGGGCGGCCTGGCATCGATGCGGGGGTCGTACGGTATCAGGTGGCGCCAGGCGACCTGGGGATATTTGGAAAGTGACTCACATCCTTCCTGGACGGGCTTCCTTGTCGGCGGCGGACGAAGTCGTCCAAGCTCAAGAGAGTCATAACCGGATGTCAAGAAACGAGATATTTGTAGGAATATTCCTACTCAACAAAGAGAAATAGTCCGACAGGAGAACTCTTGACAGCAGGGGGGGCCCAACCGCTATATTCCCCATCCTGGCCCCAAGTGCGTCACTGTGAGTCACAATAGGAGTTAGAGGCAGGAGAGAGAGGAATGGTAGTTCAGTGTCCAACTTGCGAGAGACGACTCAAGGTAAAGGAATCATCCCGCACCAGAAAGGGCAGGTGTCCCTGCGGCGCGATCATTGCTCTTTCGGGACTTCAGAAAACGAGCAATTCTCTCCAAGCACCGCCGGTTCTGGATGCGGGGAAACCACCACGGAGAAGGAAGAAGCTAGTCGTGGCAACGTGCATTTTCCTGATCGCGTCGATAGTGATCGGAACCTACCCCGTCTGGTCGGGTGACAACGACTCCTTCCAAGTCGAATTGACGGTAAAGGAACCGGCCGGCATCAATCGTGTTGCTGAGCCCGTCACGAGCGGCGTACCACTTCCCAAGAGCGCAGTCCGCAATCCTGCCGAACTGGTCCTGATCGACAAAGCTGCGAATCGTTCGATTCCCTGTCAGTTCACCGTCCTGTCGAAGTGGCCGCAAAAGCAGAACGATAAGGCCGAATCGAGTATCAAGTGGGTGCTGTTGGATTTCAAGGCCGATGTTAAGGCGAATAGGAGTACCCAGTACGTCCTTCGAAAGGGAGCTGCCGCTCCGGCTCCGAAGGTAGTTACGAGCGTCACGGACTCTGAGAATCACGTGACCCTGTCCTCCGGCCCATTGGTTCTCAAACTCGGCAAGACGCATGGCGCACTCATCGAAGAGGCAATCATCAACG
>CAYMFW010000569.1:0-1506 GCA_964389785.1 uncultured Planctomycetota bacterium | reverse complement strand
GAGAGCTGCTCGAGGAAATTCATATCAACCTGAAAGAGACTGCCTCCCCCTCTCAAGAGGTCGCTCCCCTGTCGCCACCTCCGGATGAACAAAACATTTCGCCCGAATCCACACTCCCTTCCGAAATCGAACCTTCCTACCGGCGGCGCACCCAGCTCTCCTTAGGTTTGGTCACGACAGGCGGCTTCGATGGCACGGCGCAATCCCCTATCCTGTTGGGGGGCGTCGTATCTATTGGGCTACACTGGAAATCCGGCTTGTATACGGATGTGTCGCTCGATGCATTCACCAACCCCTCCTCGACGCTTCAAAACGGAACCTCCCGCACCGTCGGAGTTCGTCCCGGCGTGGGAGTAAGATATCTTTTTGAGCGCGCTCTAGTCACCTTCGGTCCCTATTTGAGACTGCAGGCCCCCTGGCAGACCGCCAGAACAGCCATCGGCGCAAACCGGGAATCCAAAGACAGCTGGTGGAATTTCCGCACGGTCCCGGGCTTTGATTTGCGCATCCGCCTACATCGAAATATCCTTTTTTCAATGATGCCTGGCTTGGGTATCCTCGTTCATAGGGAGGTCTTCGAAAGGGTAACGGATGGGGTCGACATCTATGAATCGCCATACCTCGAATGGCATGTCGAGTGCGGCATCATCATCACGCTCACCTAAAAAACGAAGGAAGCTTATTCCCACGCCAAGCGAATATTCTACAGCAGGGGACATCGAGGTAGGTCCCCTACACATAAGTTATGCGGGTGATATGCGCGAACTATCCGAGTCAGAGAGGAGAAGCAGTGTATTCCCTCTCTGACAATGCGTTAATGGAGCAACTGAAGGCCGGAGACATGGGCTCGCTCGAGGTAATCTATGACAGGTATCGCGACATGGTGGAAGCGGCGATTCGTCGCGTCATTCCCAACGTTAGCTCGGCGGATGTGGAAGAGCTAATCCAAGATATTTTTATCGTCCTCATTAAAGCGACGCCAACCTTCGATCTCTCCAAGAGGCTGAAGCCCTGGCTCTATGGTATTGCGGTGAACAAAGCCGCAGGAGACAAACGTCGCGGCGGGGTTCACCGAAGCCTCCTCGACAAACACCGCTCGGAGACCAAGGCGCTTGGGTTGCACATTGTCGAATCGCCGTCCAAACAGGTGGAGATACGGCGCGACTTGATTCAAGCCTTCACAGCGCTCCCCAAAGGACAACACGATGTAATGGTCCTCCATGCGGTCGAGGGATTCACAGGTGAAGAGATTGCAGATATCCTGGGTATTAAGCTGAAGACGGTCTGGACCCGACTACACCGGGCCAGAAAGACGTTGTCAGCTAAGATGTATTCCGAAAAGAAGGGGGCGCGTTCCAAATGAAGTCTCCTATCAAGCAGTGCAACGGATTGGAGGTGTTCCTGGACGGACGCCTGAAAGGAGAGGACCGTCATCGCTTCGAAACCCATCTCAACGGATGTGACGATTGCAGAGAAGCAGCGGAAACTTGGCAAACAATCAAAAGA
>CAYMFW010000568.1:0-1511 GCA_964389785.1 uncultured Planctomycetota bacterium | reverse complement strand
AGTTGGTGAGTATTCAAAGTCTCCTACATTTGCGTTGCTTGTGTTGCTCGCACTTGCACCGAAGGCTTGGCAAGTAACGAGGTACAGAGCGGCATCCTGAACGAAAGGTAACTCAGTAAAGTGCTCCCAAAGCGTATTCGGCATACCCGCGAACTGCTCAAAGGCCAATCTTTGTGCTTTTTCAGGCTCCTTACCTCCCGGATACTCGAGTCCAGAGACTTGAAAAAACGGATATTTATCGTCAAAGAGTCTGAATCGTTCTCCACAATGACATTTGTCCAGGTATCTGTCGATCCAGTGTGAAGGAATGCCCTCGTTCCATACCCTTCGCATCTCTTGCCAATTACGGAATGAGCATAAAGGCAGGCCGTTAGCATAGGATACGCGGTAGCAAAACGCGAGGAGAAGTCTCAATGTGGCTATACGAACGACCGGTGACTCATGTTCAATTGATTGAATCTGATGCGCATTTTCCAGAGCTGTTCTTATACTAAATGAATTCGGGTGGCCCTCCGATGGAAGGCATGGTATCCAATCATGGATTAGTAGGTCGAACTCATTGTTGTTATTCATCGAATCTCAACCCCCAGTTCTTGACTGACATTGACATCGATTCCCTTTGTCTTGCCAACTATAACCAGACGGCAGTGGCGCAAATGTGCATTTGTCTGCCATGCAGTAGGGACTTTCTGTGCAAGCAGTTTGTGAAAGACGGACTGCTGTGATATTGATGCGGATCGATCTAGTAGCCACCTTGCTTCCTGAGGGCCGATGGCCTTGGGTAGTTTCTCGTCGTTATTCAAGAACACCACCCGGATGCTTGGATCGCCCTCGCGGGTAGCCGCTTTTACATTGATGTCGGTTGTCGGATCATCGTCGTCTTCCAGCTCTCGGTTGAAGCGTTCAATGAGTTCGGGCGGTTCATCAGGCTGTCGAACCAAGAGATGGCGAGCGGTGCCTATTGAGTCCTCCGTAGCGACTTCAAGTCCTGTCAATGCTTCCGTAAGGTCGATTGACCAGTCGTCATCTGCATCACCACAACCCGGTCCATACACCGCCTCGACCAATTCCTCGATTTCGCTCGGCATTTTCACCTGTTGTCGCTGACGCAGGGCCAGCCATGTGCGCAGCAGAATATATCGGTCGTAGACAAACTCGATGCTTTTTCCGAACGATTCGGGCGGCGGGCCGTCCGCTTCTGCGTCGCAGAGCAGGATGAATATCGGTGTTTCTAGGCCCGCAGGGCGAGGGCGCCACGGATGCCGGTGTAGCCGCCCTGAACGCTGTAGCAGCAGGTCCACTGGGGCTATCTCCGAAACCATGAGATCGAAGTCCAGGTCCAGGCTCTGCTCGATCACCTGCGTGGCAACCAGGACGGCGCGCTTCGGCCTGTGCGGGTTCTCGTAAGTACCATCGGCCTGTTTCTCTCCCTTGCCAAACTGGCGAAGGACTTCCTCTTCGCGCTCTCGCCGCCACATTCGGAGCGTGCGGGCGTGGAAGAGTGAGCACTC
>CAYMFW010000567.1:0-1512 GCA_964389785.1 uncultured Planctomycetota bacterium | reverse complement strand
TAATCGTGGGCATAGGGGGTGCCTTATTCAGGACAAAGCTCAAGTGTCTGACAAAGGCACCCCCATTGCCGGGCTTAACATGAAGGAAATCAGTGATAATATAGGGCTCCCCTTCCAGTTCGATCTTCAGCCCCTTGCGAAAATCCGCTGTTGATGCTGTCATACTATCCACCTCCGTGACGTTATTGTTCCATTCAGGTCGCAAAACTCTCGCCCTTAGGCGAAGATTTTAGTTCAACCTTTTTCTCAAAAGGATTCAACCCCGCACCTTAATTTAGATTTTATAGACCGCGGGGTCCCACAAGGCGGGAGGGGTCAAGGGTTCTACAAACATGCCGGAGATGACCCTTTGGTCATTTGATGCTTTTCACTCGAATCCTGCCGTCAGCGGCATCTCCCGCTTGCGGGACCCCGCATTCCTTATTTCGTGTTGTGGGGGGGGCCGATTCCGTAAATCTATATTGTGTCGCTTTGCGACATCTCCCGCTTGCGGGACCCCGCATTCCTTATCTCGTGTTGTGTCGCCCTGCGACATCCCGACTTCCGTGTTTCTATTGCTGAGCGGGACGAGGTGGGGCTGCCTTTCTTAGACTCGAAATTTAAGGAGCAGGGCGGAGCGGGATTGCATCCTTGCCCCCTTCAGTCCCGCCCTTGGCGGGTTAGTTTACCCCACTATCATGAGGTCTTTGGAAATCTCCGTCAAGACCTCACAACCATCAGGGGTAACCAGAACCATATCCTCAATCCGCACCCCTCCCCACCCGGGGATATAGATCCCTGGTTCAATAGTAAAGATCATCCCCGCTTCGGCTACATCACGGGAATCCTTACCCACAACAGGCCACTCATGGACAGCCAGACCAACCCCGTGCCCCGTGCCATGTCCGAAATGCTCCCCATGACCTGCCTGATTGATATAATCTCTGGCCGTTTCATCTATCTCAGCGAGTCTCACCCCCGGCTTCACCTGCTTGAGGGCTTTATCATGGGCATCCTTTACAATAGTATAGATGCGCTTCTGTTCATCAGTGGCCCGACCAGCAATCACGGTACAACTCTCATCGGAACAGTATCCCCCGTACCGGGCCCCGAAGTCAACGAGGACAAAATCACCCTCCTCGATGGACCGTGTGGTCGGCTGAGCATGGGGGAGGGCCGCTCGTGGACCCGCAGCTACGATAATATCAAAGGCAACCCCTTCCGCTCCCCCCTGTTTCATGCGATACTCTAGCTCAAAGGCCAGCTCATCCTCCCTTGTTCCCGACCTGACCATTCTTAGGACCTTCTCCCAGGCCGCTTCAGCAACTTGAACGGCCTGTTTTATCAAGGTGATCTCATCATCGGCCTTCAATCCACGCAGCCGCTCCAACTCATCCTTTATCGGGACCATCTCTGTATCTTGCAGATTCTCTTGAAGCTGCCCGAAAAGGGCCACGGATATCCCCTGGGCCTCAAAACCCAGCCGCCTCAACTCAAGGGCGGTGATCTGTGCCGCCACATCCTTAATACCCT
>CAYMFW010000566.1:0-1514 GCA_964389785.1 uncultured Planctomycetota bacterium | reverse complement strand
ACTTGCTCGGCGATAACGGTTCCCACTTTACCCAGGTCTTCCCGGATGGTGTTGACTTTGATCGCCGCCCGCATGAGGAACTCAAGGTCTCCCGCCAATTCTCCGACAGGAATCTCTTCAGTTTTCCGGTGTTCATCATACCCCTGGGCGACAAAATGGTAGACACGGACCTCGCGCTCACCCTTCTCATTCAGATGACCCTTCTGGCCGTGCCGGTCAATGCGACCGTTGCGTTGCTCCATTCGGTTTGGATTCCATGGAATCTCGTAGTGTATCAGCCTTGAGCAATAGTTCTGGAGATCGATACCCTCCGATGCCGCATCGGTAGCCAGGAGTATTCGTACCGGGCTGACCTTCGGATCATACTGGAACGCGGCCTTGATCTCCTCTCGGCTGTCCGTATCCATTCCTCCGTAAATCGTCATCAGACGATTCCCCGATGTGAAGCCCTCGAGCGCAAGCCGCTCGTGAAGCCAGTTCTGAGTTGCACGATACTCCGTAAAGATTATCACTCGATTCTCAGACCATTTGCCTCCCGGCCTTATGTTTTTCTTGAGCCAATCGATGAGCTTCTGCGCCTTGGCGTCCGGGCCGGCGCACGCGGAGTCAACCCACTCTCTGAGTTCCTTCAGCAGTGCCGATTCCTTCTGCGATGGCTCTCGAAAGAGCCGGGTTGCCGTATCGATGGCGTCCCCACTGGCACTGTCCGCCTCATCGTCGTCGGCATACTCTTCATCCGCCTTGTCAATCTGACGTTGCAGGATGCCGACGGACGGTTTTACCGGTTTCTTCTTGCGACGAGCAGTGCGGAGAGAATCCTCGTGCCGCTCCAATGTTGCGGCGAAGGCTGCAGGAGAAGAAAAGAGCCGCTTTTTGAGCATCTTCAGAACGAATTCGAGCGCGATCTTCTCCGACGGACCCGACACGTTCCCCTGCCTCAGTCGTGTGTACTCTCGTAGCGCGGCATGGGCTTCCGTTTCCTCATCGGTATAGTCCACCTCAAGCGCTTCGAGATTGCGTTTCGGGAATTCAGGCGCGCCTTCAAAATCCTTTAGCTCGGATTTCATGCGACGCACCATCACGGCATCGAGATACTTCGGATCGGGCGTTGTACCTCTGGCAAAACGCTGATTGTCGAGGAGCTCCATGAGCGCCGAGAAACTTTCTATGTAACCGTTGTGCGGGGTCGCTGTAAGGAAAAGCTTGTGTTCGAAGTGAGGGGTCATTGTCCGCAGGGCCTGCGTACGCTGGGAGTCTGTGGCATACTTGCCGCGGCCCGACGGAGCACAGTTGTGGGCTTCATCGACAATCAATATGTCGTAGCGGCGAGGATACAGGGACTCCCCCTGGGCGGGAAGCGTCTCCCTGAAGAGTCGGAGGGGCCGCTCCCGCTTGATGAAATCTATCGACGTTATGAGCCTCGGGAAATGCCTCCATGGGTTCATATGAATACCCCTCTCCCGTCTCAGCTTCTTCATCAGGTCGCTGTCCACAACGCGGAATTCGAGACCGAA
>CAYMFW010000565.1:0-1516 GCA_964389785.1 uncultured Planctomycetota bacterium | reverse complement strand
GTCATCATGCAGAGCGAAACCAGGCTGATGGTCTTTCCGGCGACGTAGGCGGATCGGTCGTAGGTGAATACTATCCGGTGCGCACCGGCAGGGACCTCGATGCCCCTGAACATATGGTCGGCGGGGAATACGGTCGCGGGTCTCTCGTCAACAGTCGCTCGCCAGGCGGGGTAATACGCGTCCGTGAGGACCAACACGGCCGGGGTCGCGGCTTTCGCATCCAGCACGACCCGGTGAGGACCGTATTCCCGTATCGACACCGCCTCCGCAGCGCCTTCCGGAGCGGGCCGAAGCGGCACGGACATCGCTCTTTCGACAACGGCTTCCCTGAGGGGATCGATCTTCTTGATCGTCTCGAGTCGGGTCGCCTTGTCGGGTACCACGCGCACCGTATGGACGAGAAACGCGCGTGGAAACGGATCTTCAATCTCATAGAGATTGCCGAAAGCCGCGCGCAGTATTCTCTTGGCTCCGGGATATGCGGGCTTCTCGGCCGAGGTAAGTACATGCGTGATTCCCATCAACCGCAGAAGCTTTCCCGGACGGATCGGGCTCGATATCACCGCTTCGTCTTCGGAAGTCCGTCCCGCCAGGACGTTGGTGAATTCGCAGTACCTCCTGAGCTGTGCCGCTTCCCAGCCGCCGACGTGCGAGATCCCGGAGAGTTCCCCTCTGGACAGGTCCGCCGTGTCTCTGGAGGTCGCGATGCGAGGCGGCACCGTCGTGGACCGGGGAGAAATCGCCTCGACGACTTCTTTCTCAAACCGGGATTGCAGTCGTTCGGAGCCCGCGACATACCTGCCGGAGGCACACAGCAGATCGATCGGAACGAGAACGACCAGCACCAGAGGAACGACGCGTCGTGCGAGACGGGGTCTCGCGACTACGGCGGCGAACAGTCCGGCGGACGCGACCACCCATGCCAGGGCAGTCCACAGGCTTGTCCGCGCCGTGCGAAACGTGGTATCGAGAAAGCCCGGCGAGCCCGCTTCCGACGGAACGGATATCCGTTCACCCATCGAAATCGCATTGTCAACGACTATCCGCCAGAAGAGCGATCTTCCGCCGCTCGGTTCATGGCTGAGAACAAGAACGAGGAGTATGACGCATGCGACTGCTGCAAGGATCTTTCCCGCGCGGGTGAGAAGCGCGGCGTAGCGTTCAGGATAGGCGGCGATCGACGAGCAGAGCATTCCCGAAGCAGCGGCGGAGGCGAACGCGAAAAGGATCAGGATGCGGGCAGGGCCCCGAAAAAGGGAGAAGCCGGGAATGACGGAGTGGAAGAAACGGTAGTAATCTGCATAACGCCCGAATGAAAGCAGAACCGCCGCAAGGGCCAACCAGGCCGTGAATCGAACGTTTTTTTGAGGTGAAAAACCCGCGAGAATCACCAGGCAAAGCGGCATGACGCCGACATACGGCATGACCTCCCACAGGAGCCATCGGCCCCAGTACGGAACGGTGATCATGTCGCCGAAGAAGTGCGGAGCGAGATAGGTCACGAAGTTCTCGGGCG
>CAYMFW010000564.1:0-1526 GCA_964389785.1 uncultured Planctomycetota bacterium | reverse complement strand
GCTTCTCTTCCTTCCACCCGCTACTGGTTGGGTCTTTGCCCGGCCACTGCTTCACTGGAATGCCATTCGTATCCTTGGAGTAAATGATACCTTTCTCGTTGACAATAAAGGTCTTCTTCGACGAAGTTCCCTTTGCCGGTACTGCACAAAACGCGAAACCGGAAACGCAGGTCAGGAATTGGCCATCACCATCAGGATCCTGCCGATAATCCCTCCCATTCTCGTCCATCTTGACTGCCGCAAAGTAGTACCCATGTGCTGTAGGCACAGGCTCGTCCGGAGGCTTCCACGAGTAAGCTTCAGTTGCAGGCATGAGATCGGCAGACGCTTCGTCCGGACCTCTCAAGACAAGCTTCATGCCAAATCTGCTCTCATACGCATATAGCCCCGCGTAATCCGCGGTCCAAAAGTCGGCTATTCCATTTCCATCTGCATCTTTCTCTCTGAACCACTCTTCAGATGATACTGCGAGTCGCAGGCTGTCGATAGTAGTTGGGGCGACATCCAGCGGTACCGCAGGTTTCATGATCTCATTTTTCGAGCAAGAGATGCGAAAGAAACCAATGATGATCCCAATGCCTATAAGCATCCCTGGTATTGCCAGCCAAGCCTTCGCGTGCAATCTTGGCCTCGTGGCGCTGTCGGCCTCACTCTCTTCGCGTGATGCTCTACCCATCATTCCTCCGGTACCCACGGTATCGGGTAGGTAGTCCACAACTCATAGTCCAGCCCCCAAGCCGGGGGATGAGGGTTCACGACATGCTCAACGTATTGCCCCTCCAAAAAACGGAACCAGACTCTGACCGCGTTGAACGGATGGCCAGAGTCAGGCACGTTAAAGAAGTGTGGCCTTCCGCTCTTCTCCCATCCACCATACCAAGGATCAAGGACGACAGAACACTGTGCTTCAGCATTCGAGGAAGATGTCGCAGGCTCCCCCACGGATAGGACGACGTAATTGTGGGTGCTCGTCACAGGGCCCTCGCGGTCTCCAGCGCGAGCGTAGGTTGACTCATACACTTTGGCCATCCCAAAGCATCCTTCAGGATCCTCCCAAACTGTGCGCTTCAAACCGGTGTAGACGATTTCCTGCCATTGCCAGCATAGATGCCCCATTCTGTAGTCGCCGGTCTCAGGCTTATTGTGAGGTATTGGTCGAAGGTAAACGAAGACGACCTTCGCATACATGCTCGCCAAAATGGAGGCTCTTCTCTTACAGAGTTTGACCGGGCATGGACACACCTTTCGATGGCATTCTTTCTTGTCGCACAGTTCGCTAAGCTTCTTCGCAAGGTTCTGCTGGTAGTTCTGCCAAGTCGAAGGGACCCGAAAACGGCCCCACGATCTTGACCTTCCCGCTTCTCCACGTGGATCCAAACCGTAGGGCACGAAATGCGCGACATATGAATTCATTCCGTCCCTATATTCAATCGCATCCCTCCCCGCAAACCTGCCCAGCTCCGGTGAATAATACGAGACTTCTCGCCCGAGACCACCATTTCCGGAGGGCATTTTATGACGTAAGG
>CAYMFW010000563.1:0-1548 GCA_964389785.1 uncultured Planctomycetota bacterium | reverse complement strand
GCTCGAGCGCGCGCGGGACCACCTGAGGGAGCTGGTCGCGGCGCATCCGAAGCATCCCGGGGTGCTCGAGCTGAAGAAGGAACTGGAGAAGCGCCGCGAGCGGTGAGAACCGGGATTCTGCGCGGCGACTTTACACTGCACGCTCCGGACGTTTATAGTATGCCTATGATCCCGATGGAAAAGCGAACGGGCAGGTCCGCTTTTACGCTCGTCGAGCTGCTGGTGGTCGTTTCCATCATCGCACTGCTCGCGTCCTTCATCCTGCCGGGACTCTCCCGCGCCAGGGAGTACGCCTATTTCACCACCTGCAAGAACAGCCAGAGACAGCTCGGCATCGGCCTTCTCATGTTCGCCTCCGACAACAGGGGCAGGCCGCCGGACGCCTATGACAAGTGCGGCGGTCCGCCCGCCGGCGCCAACTCGGTGAGACGGTACCGTCGAGCCGGGAGGATCGAGACGATGAGGAAGTGGGAGGGCAACAGATGGTCCCTCCAGCAGGCGTTTCTCACCCAGTTCTACAACGGGGACGGCAACTGGGGCCCGTACGGGTCGGGGTGGGACTGGGACGATAATCCCGCCGGGAACTGGACCTCGCACCCGCGCCTGCCCGGCCTGTACGGGATTCCGATAGAGGGGCTCTGGGACCCGATCATCAAAGTACGGGGATGGCTGTTCGGCGAGGATACTTCGAGCCGCTGCTACCCCTCCGACACCGAGCAGCAGCGCGACAACAACCCCACCACCAACAACCAGCAGGTGCGCTCGTCGAGCCCCGGCTCGTGCTGGGTCGCGGCCTGCCTGCCCGCGTTCACCGGAACATACGGCTCCCTCTGGCGAAGGAACGCTTCCCACTTCGGAGTGGCCCGGACGACGGCGGGCGATTACAGATTCAACGTTCTCCATATCGACGGGCACGTGCACGACGACGTATGGCGGTCGCACGAGATCCGTTACTACTGGCGTGTGCTCTCGGGGTTCTCCTCCGACTGGGGGGAGCGGCCCTACGGCTGGCGCTACCAGGCCGGCAGGGTCGGAGTCGAGCCGGAGCCTGATTTCGTGGGGCCATTCGACCGCAACCCTTGAATCGTATCGGGAAAAGGAGGGATTCGATGGAAAGACCATGGCTGACGGTGTTGACGGTGTGCGTCGCGGCGTGCCTGGGCGATCATCCTCAAGACTTCGACCACAAGATGCTAGAGGCGGCGAGGTAGACGGAAGTAGGACACCATCTGTCGTAAGCGAGGAGTGCGGATGGCGGACTACCCGGGAGCAGCATCCCGCTGACGGTCCATTTCAGCGAGTTGATCAGACTCGCCCGAAAGACTTCATCCTGGAAGATGATCCTGTAGTTCTTCAGCCCCGCGAAATCGAAATTGATCCCGTACTTGGTCGTGTAGAACGACGTCCTGATGATGGAGATCGAGGGATACAGGAAAAACGCGATAATCAGGAACAGGACCGGAGCCAGATAGAGAAGGCCGGTCCATTGCTCCTTCCTCATGCCTCCTCGTACCACAGGCGGGAAATCCTGTCAATCCTTCTTGACTC
>CAYMFW010000562.1:0-1563 GCA_964389785.1 uncultured Planctomycetota bacterium | reverse complement strand
ATCGACCCTCCGACAACCTGTGAACGCAAGTCGAGCCGGAAGGATTGTTCTCTGACGACGCTCCCACCCTTCACTTTCACCACTCCGGCGTACTGCCGTCGCGAGTCCGTCTGGATCTCATCGATGTGCAGCTTCGCGACAATGCCCCCCCACAGTTCCGCGAGGTAGTCTTCCACCGCCTCGATGTCTGGTCGTTCAACCGCCTCTGCCCCGAGTTCGCCATTGGTCCAATGGTCTTCCACCGGAAATGCAGACTCCAGAAGACCCTCTATTTTCGGGACCTCGTCGCATAGCTGCAGAATCTCTTCCGACACGTTCAGCCGACTCTGGTCGCTATCCTTCTTCGTGGTCGGAGAGTGAATGAGGCGAAGGAAATCGTACAGCCGTTTCAGTACCCGTCGGACCTGCAGCACTTCCACAGTATCCACGAGGTGGGGATAGTAGACTTGGATCAGCTCGTCGTCGGCCGGCGCCTCCGGTCGTCCATCGAGTTGCCTCTGCACCAGGCTGTCAATACGGTCGATTCGTCCGGTTCTCTGTTCCATTGCGGAGGGAGTCCAAGATATCCCATAGTGCAGTACCTTCCTGCAAAAGGTATGGAGATCTTCTCCTTCCTGAAGCACATCCGTGGTCGCCAACACCAATGGAAAGCCTGGCATCCTGAACTGCCGCACGAGCCGTTTGTTGACGCCCCCCGACATCCGCCCCACCGGAACCTGTCGCTGAAGCGTCTGGCCCATGATCTTTGCTGCTTCAGAGAGCGACGAATGGTGAACCTCGGGGAAGTTCACGCTGACCAGCGTGTGAAACGCGAGCGCAGCATGGGAGAGTTCATAGTAGGCGTTGAAGCCCCCGACAACCGCCTGCCTCTCGAGGAGATCGAGGAAATCCCTGGCCAACGCAACTTCGGGCTCCGCATCGTCTGACTGCTTATGGCTCTCGAAGAAGCCGATCTTCTTGACAGCCAACAGATAGAGGTCTATGTACGACGCACCGAGCCGGGCCATACCGCTTATCAGCTCCCGCCG
Organism: uncultured Planctomycetota bacterium; assembly: GCA_964389785.1. Classification (GTDB taxonomy): domain Bacteria; phylum Planctomycetota; class CAYMFW01; order CAYMFW01; family CAYMFW01; genus CAYMFW01. Next base: position 535 of record CAYMFW010000562.1, on the reverse strand, counting down.
GAGTTCACGCTCGCGAAAACGCTCCCGGAAGCTGCCCTTCCCAGTCACCGGCCATATCTTTTCCCGCAACTCGGGCCGCTTCCGGAGTTCGGTGAAGAAGGTGACGAGACCTATTCCCGCTTCCGGCTCTGGGAATCTGGCCGGCGACTCAACGGGCAAGCTGTCCCCCAGCGAGAAACGCTTATCCAGAATCGCGTGCGCCTTTTCCCGTAGCGATTGAGAACTCTTGGCCAGCATGTGGAGCGCGGCAGCTTGATATGCCTCATAGACGTAGAGTCGGGGATACCCCTCTTTTCGCTCCGTTCTGCGGTCGAACAGGCTGAACGCCAGCCTGGCAAGAGCTGCCTTCAGGTTTCCTTGCGTCATCCCCAGCACTCGGGCGAGTTCCTTCATCGGGTTCTCGGGATTTCCCAGGATCCAGGCGACGTAATCGTCTTCGAAAAGAGTTGCGTAAACACTGCTGATCGATGAAAGGCGGTTCTTCTGGAACGCCGCGCCGGAGAGCATTCCCGCACCGGGTCCTTTCCCACGGAAG
>CAYMFW010000561.1:0-1585 GCA_964389785.1 uncultured Planctomycetota bacterium | reverse complement strand
CACACTGGCAGAGTGTCCCCTGTATCCGCTATTTTATTTATCCCCCAACCCTAAGGCCGGATATTTCACTCGAAGACATATTAATGTCCGCACGTATGACATGCTCTTGGATATGGTGAAACAACGTTGCCATTCTCCTGACGCTTGAATCAGATCGGGAGAACTGAATGCTGACGGAACAGCAAAGGAACAATAAACCATGTCGCCTGAACTCCACGAAGAAGACATCGAGCTCACCGCCCTGGACATCTTCGAGTCCATGGGCTGGGCCTGGATCTGCTTCGAGGAAAAGTTCGGCGAGAACACACCCCTTGGCCGAGACAGCCGAGGACAGGCGTCTCTTCCCAAGAAGCTGAGAGCTGCTCTTGCGCCCCTGAACCCGAACATCCCATCAACGAAGCGTTTGAAGTCCTCACTCGCGACCGGAAGAGCACCCATTTCCCTGGTCGGGGCCAACCGGGAGACCTTGTTCGATGACGCGCAAAGGGTGCAGCATGAGACGGCTTAGAACTTAAGACCGGAGTTTACTTAACTTTACTCCCTCTCGAGAATGTGAAAAATGGATAGCTGAACCTCTTGAAGGAGGACGCAGATGGCCAAGATTGAAGGCATTCGAATAATAAACTTTAGAACCCTCAAGAATATCAGCCTGGGGCGATTCTGGAATGAGCAAAAGGCAGATTCGTTAACGGCGATGACGGCCGTTATCGGCAAGAACGGCGCTGGGAAGAGCACCTTGTTTGACGCCTTCGGTTTTTTGGCGGACTGTTTGAAATCCGGCGTTGAGGAGGCATGTGACTCTCGCGGACGCGGCGGCTACAGCAGGCTTCGGACACAGGGGGAATCGGGGGCGGTTGAGTTTGAGGTCTATTATAAAGAAGATAGAAAAGCGAGACCCATTACTTATGAGCTCGCGATAGAGCTCGACTCCAGCAATCGACCTTACGTGCGAAGGGAGCGCCTCAGACAGCGACGGAAAGGGCAGAAGCATGGCCGGCCGTTCAGCTTTCTCATGCTGAACAACGGTCAGGGCGTTGCTTGGAAGGGGGAGCAGGAAGGGAAGCAGGTAGATGAGGAGAAGGGCGATTTTGATCTGTTTCGCTTGATGGAAGAGATCAAGTCCGGGGGCGCTCCTGAAGAGGAATCCAACGAAACTGAAATTGTTGAGCTGGAAGACAACAGAAAGTTGGGCATCGCTACTCTCGGCTCCTTGAAACAGCATCCGCGAATTTCTGCGTTCCGAAGATTCATCGAGGGGTGGTACCTCAGCTATTTCACGCCGGATGCCGCCCGAAGCCTGCCCCTCGCCGGTCCACAGAAGCACTTGAACATCCACGGCGACAACATCGGTAATGTCGTCCAGTTCATGGAGCGGGAGCACCCAAAAAGGTTTGATAGCATTTTGAAGCGGATCGCCGAAAAGATTCCAGGGATCAATCAAATCGAGACCGAGCCTACCAATGACGGCCGGTTGCTCCTCAAGTTCAACGATAAAGGGTATCGCGATCCGTTCTACTCCCAGCAGATGTCGGACGGGACGCTCAAGGTGTTCGCCTATCTCCTCTTATTGGAAGACCCGAGCCCG
>CAYMFW010000560.1:0-1600 GCA_964389785.1 uncultured Planctomycetota bacterium | reverse complement strand
ATCGGCTGGCGGACCCGCATCTCCGGGAGCAGTTCGAGAAGCATATCGATGAAACGGACGTTCTCGTGAAGGGGCCCTACGTGACCCTGGCAGGGGATTTTGCTCCGGGCAAGACGCTTGATGAACTTGTCGGCGAGGGGGTGGGCCATTCTGGAGTCGGTCGGCTTCTGTGGCGTTTTGGGGACCAGCCGCTCTTCAAACACCAGGAGCATGCGTTTCGGCGCGTGGATGCGTTGGAGAGAAACTGTGTCTTGAAGACGGGTACCGGAAGCGGAAAGACGGAGGCGTTCCTGCTTCCTGTGTTGTCGGGCATCTTGAGGCTGCGCGATGAAGGGGTGGAAGGAACCAAGGCGGTTCTTCTCTATCCCATGAACGCCTTGGCGAATGACCAGCTCGTCAGAATACGGGATATCATTCGGGATCGGGGTGTGAATGTCACTTTCGCGATGTACACAGGCGATAGCGAGACGGTAGCGCCGACGTTGGGAGAGCCGGTACCTGGAATGGAGCTGGTGGCGCGTTCGGAGATTCGCACTAATCCCCCCGACATCATACTGACCAATTACAAAGAGCTTGAGTTCATGCTGGTGAGGAACGCGGATCGCAGCATCTTTACCCCGGCGTTGAGATACCTTGTTCTCGACGAGATCCACAGCTACCGTGGCGCGCTCGCAACGGAGATCGCCTGCCTCATCCGGCGGATCAAGGCGCGCTGTGGGCTGGAGGCAGGTCAGTTGAGGTGCATCGGCACATCCGCAACGGTCTCCGAAGGAGCGGGAGGCGACTCGGCGCTTGTTGATTTCGTGTCGGATCTCTTCGGAGAGTCGTTCGAGGTCGAAGACATCGAAGGTGAGGTGCTTGCTCCGAAAGAGGACCTTCCTGAGACGTACACGCCGCCTTTCCCGAGAATCGATGGTGACGGGATGGAAGACTTTGCCTGTAAGGACGAGGGAGCCGTTCTTTCCCTCGCGACTAAGATCACGGGTAAGGAAGCTCCCCCAGATGGGAGTCTTGCGGGTAAGATCTCAGCGATGCTCACGGGCAATCAGGTGGCTTTCGCACTGGAGAAAATGTGTGGAGCGTCGCATTCGGTAGAAGAGCTTGCGGAAAGGCTTGTCGAGGCGGTTCCGGAATCGAAGAAGCTCAATCCTGGTGAAAGACGTAACCTTATCGAAGCGTATCTCCTGATAGGCAGCATCGGGTCGGATGAGGACCCTCCTTTTCTGAGGCCGAAACTGCACACGTTCTTCCACGGAGTCTACGATGTCGGGCTGTGCATGAATCCTGAGTGCCGATTACTGGTTCGGGACGGTTCGGAGAAGTGTCCGAAGTGCTTCGGTGCCGTGATGCCGGCGGCTCTGTGCCGTACGTGTGGGCAGGATTTCGTGAAGATCCATTTTCCGGACGATCCCAAAGCGGCACCCATAGCAAACGAGAGCTTCGTAAGCGATGACAATACCGGCTTCATTACGCCTCGGGTGCACGTGGAAGCTGAGGAAGATGAGGAGGAGGGCGATGGCGAGCCCCGGCCCAGAAGACGGAGCGGGCGGCAGCCTGCGGCGCGGGCGCGGCTTGCGGATAAGTGGGTCTGTTTCTCCTG
>CAYMFW010000559.1:0-1608 GCA_964389785.1 uncultured Planctomycetota bacterium | reverse complement strand
TAGCCCCTTACATTTCTACGATTGTCCCCATCTGGACAGATGGGGACGAAACTTCGGGGACCTTGAGCGGCAACTACTACACCTTCACGGGACGAAGGTCCGACCCGGAGTCGGAGTTGTACTACTTCAGAAACAGGTATTACTCGGGGAGTCTGGGGAGGTTTGTGACGAGGGATCCGCATGGAAGATTGCTCTTGCCTGGCAGGATGGAATTGCCCCCTGATGCTCCTTATTGGGCCGGCATGAGCTTGTACGGAGGCCACTTCGTGCCGAACTACGTTGACTATGACGGACTTCAGCGTCGCGACAGGGAACCGCCTGAAGACGACAGCGGTTATCTTCCGATTCCTTTCCCGGACTTCTTTAGAGACATCCCGGATTGGGCACTTGAGGCATGCACCAATTTCAGAGTGAAAATAGGGAACACATTTTACCGTACCATTCCCTGTCCAGGCCAGCGAGAACGTTTGCGGCGGCCCAGACTATGCTGCAAGATCACGACACCGATAAGGCTAAGGATGACCTGTAACTGCCTTGACATATCTGTGGCTGTGCACGTTGACATCCTCTTTGCCCCGAACCGCATAGAAGACAGGGCGTGCAGCAAGGACAATGTCCCGGCCCTTCCTCCTGATCTGCGGGACAATCTCCCTGCCCCTGGTCCTGACCGAGAAACGTGATTCGCGATGCATGTCTGTCGCCAAGTCCGGGCCAAATGCGGGAGGTGCATGTTGTGAGAAGGGTTGAATTGGTATTTGTCCTGACACTTCTTGCCGTTTGTTTGGTGTCGGGATGTGGTACGGTTGGCAAGGTCTCGGAGGTGTTGTCTGAGTACGGCGAACTGGCATACGACCCAGCAGCCAACGTGACAATCCTGATGACCTCTGAATTCTACAAGCATGCAGGACGCTTGCCGAAGACCGCAAAGGAGTTCACGGATTTTCTTCGCACCCAAGATCTATTTCTCGAAGAGAAAGAAGTCGAGAATTACGAATACAACCCTCTCGAGAAGCTGAAGATGATTAACACGGTTGAAGCCATCGTCAGAATCAGCCCGACTGGTCACCGTGCTGGCGTTGAGGTTCGACTGCGTGTCAAGAACGTTGAGGAACTATGGATCTTCCAGGTTTATCCTCCTGACGAGAAAGCCAAGTGGGGATATGCGGATATCGTGCAGGGAAACAGTATCCTCAGGCAAGACAAATACCATGGGTGGATACCCCCTCGTGGGCCGCTATAGCGGCTGTGATGGCCCAGGGCATTGTGAAAGGGCCTTCGGCCGCTGATCCGGTCCCCTCTCGCTCTGAAGTCGGCTCGTTTCGCCTGCGCACACCACGAGTGAAACTGCGCCGGAAGCGGAGCACCACGCTGCATCTCAACCGGAGCGCGCAGGCCTGCCTTCTTGGCTGCACCCCCTCCGCCCCGCCACAGTGCCCCTCACGCAGCCCGGCTCTTCCTCCAGACCACCTAAATATCCAGCACGGGTGTCGAGCCGTGGAACAATCATCAATGTATCCGGACGTGACGTCCTTCTAAAGGCTCAGATTCCCAATGCCGATGAATCCTCCAGGAAGGAGGGTCCCCTCGGCAGATGCAGAGAGTTCTCCG
>CAYMFW010000558.1:0-1614 GCA_964389785.1 uncultured Planctomycetota bacterium | reverse complement strand
AACCAGAAACCGCCGGGGGCAGGCCAGGATCCCCCGAAGTGACCGACGTTCCGCCGATAGTCCCAGCCGCCTGGATTCCCGACGGTGGGCGTATGGCAGGCGGCGAGCCACACGGAGGGGTTGTTGGACGTCTTGACGCCTCTGTTGTTCGTGTTCCACCGGAACGGATCCTCGGAGCCGTTGACGTTGTTGTCGTACTTGTCCGTCTGGGGATCGTAGCCATACATGAGGATGTGCCAGTCTTTCGAATAGTCCCTGTCCTGGTACGCCTTGCATCCAACGTCGCCGGTGAAGAACGCGTAGCCGTGGCTGAGATAGCGCTCCCCGCTGGCCGTCTTCTTCCGGGAGCGCTCGTCCCGGTCCTTTACGGTGTCAACCGGCCACAGCGGCTCGACGCTCCCGTACTTCCAGCTCCTGACCACGACGATGGGGTCCCAGAAGATCTCGAGGGGAAGGTACTTGCCGGGCACGCGAGGGCGCCCCACATAGTTGCCGTCGTCGTTGCCGTCCCAATCCATGCCGCGTCCGTTGGGAAACTTCCAGTTGTCGTAGAGCTTCTGGGTGACGCCGATATTAGGGTTGTGCGGACTCCACGGGCGAAGCCAGCTGTAGTTTACGAATCCGCCTATCCTCCGGCCCTCGTAGGTGTCGGGCATATCTCCCAAGAGGAGACTGCCGCGGTTGTCGGCGGCGTAGATGAGCATTCCCATCCCGATCTGCCGGAGCGAGTTCTTGCAGCTGGAGTGGTACGCGTACTCCCGGGCGCGGGAGAGGCCGGGGAGGATGAAGGAGGCGAGAAGGGCGATGATCGAGATGACCACCAGCAGCTCCACCAGCGTAAATCCCCTCTTCGCTTTCAATGTATTCATCATATCTGGCTATTCATTTTCGTCGAACGGGGCCTCGATGCCGGGATCGAGCTCGACGCCGTAATAGGGATGCGGGTCCTTCCACTTCCAGCCGTACGGCCGCGGCTTCCAGTCGTCGACCGACCAGCCGCCGCCGGTTCGGAAGCTCTCCTGCCAGATGGAATCGTGTATGTGCCCGTCCAGATGCAGCACGTTGAACCAGAAGCACCCCGGGGCGGCATCAGTGCCTGCGAAGTGGCCGATGTTTCGCCGAAAGTACCAGTCGCTGGCCGGCTCCCCGACGATCGGCGGGTGGCAGGCGGCGAGCCATACGGACGGCTTGCACGACGTGGTGACGTCCCTGTTGTTGGTGTTCCACCGGTACGGCTCCTCGGTGCCCGTGGCGATGCTGGACGTCTTGGCCGGCGGCGGGTCGTAGGCGTTGGGGAGTATGTGCCAGTCCTTGGACATGTCCCGGAGCTGATGCCACTCGCACCCGACGTCACTCGTGAAGAACGCGTAGCCGAGACTGCACCGGGGTTCGCTGCCGATCGCGGCGAAGTACCGGGTGGCGCGATCCCTGTTCTCCTCGGTGGCGGTGGGCTGCAGCCAGCAGCCGGTCTTGTGGTACCTGCCGTACTGCCAGTTCCGCACCTTGACGATCGGATCCCAGAAGGCCTCAATGGGCAGGTACTTCCCCGCAAGGCCGGGTTCTCCGAGGTACCGGTTGCTGGAGGACCCGTCCCATGCCTTTCCCGGGGCGGTC
>CAYMFW010000557.1:330-1627 GCA_964389785.1 uncultured Planctomycetota bacterium | reverse complement strand
CTCCTTGCCCCGGGCGGCGGGCGCCGGGGAAAAACCGGCTTCCCCCGCGGCGGCGGAAACCGCCGTCGTTAGGGTGCCTCCCCGGGGCCGCAATTCCACCTGGAACACCCAATCCCGCTGGGACACGGTGTAGGAAGCGGGCTCCGTGAGCCGAAAGGTGATGTATTCCAAGGGGAGGGGCTCCCCCGAAGGGACCCGGGCCCCCTCGTAACCGTAGCGGATTTCCTCCACCAATTCCCCCGACGCCTTCTCGATGGGGGGGCGGCGGCAGACGGTCGGCTCCGTCATGTAAAGGGAAACAGCCCGGCCGTCCTCCTGGGCGATGTCGCGGACCTTGAGGGGGCGGTCGGACTGGATGACCACTTTGGCGTATTTTCCGGAAGCCTGAACGGACACCGATTCGACGATGTTGGCCCCGGCGGCGGATTGTCTCGACTTCGAGGAGGCATGGGGCTTGGATGAGCGGGACCGGGTCCGGGACGAGGTGGATTTCTTTTTCGGCGCCGCGTGCGCGGGAAGAAAAAGGCACAGGGACAAAATAAAAGCCGCCGCTTTTTTCATCGTCATATTTTTCCCCTCATTGCCGCCGTTTTTTCTGCTCCGCCATGGCCTTGATGATGGCTTGGCGGGCCCGCTGGTAGTCGGGGTTCGCCCGGAGGGCGGCCTGCCAATGGGAAATGGCCCCTTCCACGTCCCCTTGCGAATAGGCCATCAAACCATCCTGGTAGGACTTGTCCGCCAGTTCCTTTTGCTTGGCGAGGGTCTCATCCAAGGTCGCCTTCGCCTTCTGATCGTTGGGGTATTTTTCGACGTAACGCTCCAAGTATTCGACCGCCTCCGAGTACCGATCCTCCTCCAGGAACTTCACCGCCTTCTCGAACCCGGTCGGGGCGGCCGAGGCGGGACCGTAATCCTCTCCACGCCCGCCCATACGCCTCAAATAATCGCGCGCCAAGGTGTTGTCGGGGTCCAGGTCCAGCACCTGCCTCCAGAGCGCGGCGGACAATCGCTTCTTTTTCTCGATGTAGGCATCCATGGCCTTTTCGGTCAGGCGCTGGACTTCCTCCTTCCGGTCCCGGCGTTTCTGCTCGTTCCAGGCTTTCCGGGCCTCGGCCACCCCTTCCAGGGCTTGGACGTTCCCGGGGTCGATTTTCAACAATCGGCTCCAATTTTCGATCGCCTGGGCGTAGTCCCCCTTCGTCAAACTGTCGAAAGCCACTGTTTGAAGGAGCCGGACGCGGTCGTCACTCTCCTTCTTTTTCAATTTCATCTTGGCTTGATCGATCTTGGCCAGCAA
>CAYMFW010000557.1:0-320 GCA_964389785.1 uncultured Planctomycetota bacterium | reverse complement strand
GATCGAAGGTGACCACCTGTTCCCAGGAATCCACGGCCTTCAGCCAGTCCCGGTCCATGTAAGCGAGGACCCCTATGGCATAGTTCCACTCGCTGCTCTGGGGTTTGGCCTTGTCCCGTTGCTTTTCCATCCGAGCCCGGATTTTTTTCCACCTCTTCAAGGCCGCCGGATGATCGGACTGGCGCTCGAGAACCCCCCCGAGCCGGTCCGCCGCCTCCGGCCAGTCTCTCCGGGACATGGCCTTCCGGGCGGCTTCCAAGGCGGGCTTTTCGGAAGCCCGGCGGCGGTTGACGGCGTTCTGACGCCCCTGCCGGGCTCTT
>CAYMFW010000556.1:0-1628 GCA_964389785.1 uncultured Planctomycetota bacterium | reverse complement strand
GAACGGTACGAGTACAAGCCGTATGGTGAGGTGACTATCTACGTTGATGATGGTGGAGATGCGGACTGGACAGATGGGGACGAAACCACTGGCTCTCTCAGCGGGAATTATTATACTTTCACCGGGAGACGATCGGATCCGGAAAGCGAGCTCATGTACTTCCGGAATCGATACTACTCGCCGGAGCTGGGGAGGTTTGTGACGCGGGATCCCCTTGGGTATGAACCAGAAATGAATCTGTACAAAGCATCTTTCATCCCGAATCAGACTGATCCGAGAGGTTTGAAAGCGACCACTTGTAGTATTACAGGCGGTTGGGGAAACGTGAGATGCTATCCAGCCGGTTTTACTTTTGGTCCTGCCGCCATTGCGTGCGCCATTCTTGGCGGAACATTGAGGACGCCTTTCGCCATATCGAATACTTGCCCCGACACACTGCAATGTCTGAGCAAGGCAGAATTCACAAGAATTGTTATCGCGACCGTAACGCTTCGAGATAACATTTTCAAAATCAAGGATATAGTCGAGGCATACCATTTGAATGTTCCGCCATTTCCCTTCAGGTGCAGATGTAGTGGGACAGTTAATATAGTGAATATTGGGCTCAGATTGATTAGTGGTGATGACGAAGAATGCTGTGAGGAGAAGCCGGTTTTGCCCGTAGTGGAGAAACTGTTTCGAGACACCTTGGAGCAAATCCAGCCACCTCCAGATATTCAACCGGACCCGTGGGTTCCGGAGCCCCCGCCGAAAGAAACCGATCGCGGCAGACCCATTTAATAATCTGGAGCGTTATGTGATGAAGGACAATGCCACAGGTTGCGTTCGTGTTCTTTCGGGCAATATCTTGTTGTTTGGGCTGGCGGGGTTGCTCGTCATGTGCGCGGCAGCTATTTCCGGTTGTTCCTCTTGTGGGCAGGCTCGCGAAGTAGCGAGGACTTCTGAAAAAGAGGTCATGTCCTCTGATGCATTAATTCCCCCAATCGTCGAGAAGCGTGGTGAATCGCGCCGTGAACGGAGTGCAGGCTCAAGTAATGCGGCGCAGCTACTTGTAGGACCTATATTGGATGATCTTCCAATCTTTGAGCGGTTCTACACCGTGTCAAAGCGATGGCCGACAAACCTCAATGAAATTGTAGCGTTTGCTGACAAAGAAGGGTCGAGCTTAGGACTATCTCAGATGAAGAACGTCAAATTTGTTCCGTGTTCAACAGGAGAACTCCGCATTGATTTTGATCGTGTTTCTCCGAATCAGGGGAGCTTATCTTGGACTATTTTCCCACCGGGTTCCCAGAAGGTTTCGAGAGAAACCTTGCAGAAGACCCTGAAAGTCCTCGAGAGGATGCGCTAGGGTATCACCAGTACCTCACAGTTTGGATATAGGGGTCCTCCCACGCCGGATCGATGGGAACGGTGGCCCTTGTGGCCAGCGACAATTACACTTCCCGATTGACGACAATTAGACTTCCTGTAGGGGCTGTGAGGGCCCGGCACCTTGTGGACTAGCCTCCGGCCGCTGATCCGGCCCTCCGCTTCCGGAAGTCGGCACTTTCTTCCGCGCGCAGGCAGTGAACTGCTGCGCCGGAAGCGCCCGGGCAGCCGCCCAACCCGGCCGACAGCCACACGTA
>CAYMFW010000555.1:0-1639 GCA_964389785.1 uncultured Planctomycetota bacterium | reverse complement strand
CCAGTCCTTGGGGGGACGGACCGGCATGCCGCACCTGCCACACTTCGGGCTGTTCCGGCGGCAGGCGGCGCAGAAGTGAAACGTGAGACCGCGTTCCTTGTCCTTGACGGTGTAGAACGGGCCGCTGATGGGCTTTCCGCAGAGGTCGCAGTGCTTCTCTCCGGCGGAGAGCGGGCGCGGCAAGGCGAGGGTGACGAGGACGGCGAGGAGTACGAGGTACCTCATTCCGGGCCTAGCCGAAGAGCGCACGATTGATGGTGGTGCCGGTGCGCCGGGCGATGAACTCCAGCCCTTTCGGGGTGTAGTACTCCGTCGCCAGCGACCGCTTGATGCGTATCTTTCCGGTTTCTCCCTTCAGGAAGACGAGCTGCTGGAGCTGTTCCTGGGTGTAGCCCTCGAACTTCTTCTCGAATATGTCTATGTACGAGGCGAGCGCGTTGTTGGTCGGGCCGAACCCGGCGGCGTAGAGGTACTTTTGCTCCATCTCCAGGCCAGCCCTGCCGGCGGACGGATACCGCTCGTCCGGGTTCCTCATGATCATCCGCTGGACGATGTCGGAGAGGGCCTTGGGTACGTCGGGTCTGACCTCGATGGGCGCCGGTATGCGCATGTTCATCAGGCCGAGCACGTGTTTTACCTGCTCGTCCACCGGGATCTTCTTCGGCGGGGCCAGGTAGTTTACGCCGGTGAGGAGCTCGTACGCCACCATCCCGAGGGAGTATATGTCGGATCGGCCGTCGATTTTCTGTCCCCTGATCTGCTCCGGGGACATGTAGTGTATCTTGCCGACGATTTCCCTGACGTGCTCCTCGACGCCGACCGCGATACCGAAGTCGGACAGCTTGCAGACCCCCTGGGTGTTGATGAGGACGTTCTGGGGGGAGATGTCGCGGTGGACGATGTCCGCGTGGGCGTACTCGAGCGCCCGGGATATCCGGCTGATGATGAACGCGGATATCGGGCACGGAATCAGCAGCTTCTGCTTCAGGTGGCTGCGGTGGAGCGAGGACAGGTCCGTGCCGTCGACGTAGTCCATCACCATCACGTAGAGCCGCCGGGAGTCCTTCGGGGCCTTCTTCGGTATGGCGAGCTTGCGCGCGTTTCCCATCCGGCCGGCGAAGCGGGACCGGCGCATCATCTTCGCCTTGTGGCGGATCCTCTCGTAGGACAGGGTTTCCACGTCGCCGGTGAACTCGGCCGGAAGGACGGAGAACGGGATGGATTCCATCCCGTACGTCTTGACGATGTTCTCGTGGCGCAGCCCGGTGGCGATGTTGGCCTCCCGCTTGAGCGCCTGGGTGTCGGATTCGGAGCGCGATTTCAGGACCTTCAGCACCACCTCGTCCCGCACCCCCTCGCTGTCGCGCTGGGCGAGGTAGACGATGCCCATGCCGCCGCGGCCGATCTCCTCGAGAAAGGTGTAGGTGGTCGTCGAGGCAAAGGATACGTTGGTCAGTGAGGCGTCGTCGGCCATGGTTCTCCCACGCGAATAATCCGGGTGTCAGACGGGTACTGTAATGGCTTCCGGCGGCCGGGTCAAGCGGTGTATTGCCGAGCCGCAAGGGTTCCTTCGCTCATTCTCGGCACCCATTAAAAAAATTGGTTGCTGCCAGGCACGCATCGAACCGCCAAGGAAAGG
>CAYMFW010000554.1:0-1645 GCA_964389785.1 uncultured Planctomycetota bacterium | reverse complement strand
GCTGGAAACGGAATAATTTCCGCACTCCACCTCGACACCGTCTATTGTATGGTGTCCATATTCCATTACTATAAAACCGACATCTTCTTCCACGGTTTCTCCCTGATCGTTTGTTGCAATGACCTCGAAACTGGAAGAACCAATATTTCTTATTCTTGGTCTGGAAGCCTCAACATCCATGTCAATGTCAGCACCTTCCTGTCCGCTGACGACAACAATAGGGTCCGTGTACGTGTTGGTCAGATTGACCAGGGTCCAGCCATTCACATCCTTAACAACGCCGGTCTCGTAAATGCTGCTCTCGTTCCTTACACAGTAAAATCCGTTCCATGTCCCGTTGCAGAATGAAAAGGCGTAGCCGCTCAGCCCGCCGTCGTTCCACTTGAGTCTCATTTCAACAGGCTGTCCCGCGTAAGTTGCGTTTGTTGAGTTGAGCGAATAGGTTGGCGGAGTTATGTCAGCAACTTGCATCGTGTAGTTCACATCAGAACCGGTATAATTTTCATTTCCGGTTGTGTTTGCTTTGATTGAATAGTTCAGATAATTCAGGTTTCCTGTGTCGGTCATGTTTGTGGCTTTCCCTGCAGAAGAATTCAGCAGTTCATAAGATCCGGAATAGTTTGCATAAAGACTCACGGTTAATATGGACTGGCTGACTGTGGCAGTCAAGTGTGCCATATCACCCTGGTTATAGCTCACGTCCCCTTCAGTCCCGTTCAGGAACAGCCTGGTCAGGGTGGCCGCCCGGTTCACTGTCAGCGTGTCCGAGTCATAGGCGGAGCTGTAGTTGGAAGTGGAGGTTATGTTGCAGACGACCCCGTACCCGGTTTCATTGGCGCCGAACGTGACTGGAGTGTCGTTGTAATCGTTGTGCAGCACGCCATCGAAGTACAAGCCAGTAGTGCCGTCCCCCTCGCAGGCGCAGGTCAGATTGGTTGAATAGCCATAGGAGTAGCTCCAGCCGTTCGATGAGGCCAAATCACAGGTATTGGAAGAATTCTGCTGCACCGTGAGCGTCTGTTCATCCAATTCCGTGTCCGTGTAGTTGTAACAACCGCTGACATTGAGTTTGTACAGGTAGACGTCCCCCGCGGGGGTCCAGGTCTCCCCGCTGCCTATGCCGGTCCCGTTCCTCCAGACAACATACGAGCAGTCCGAGTCCCCGTTGTTGGATTCAGTATATCCGATTGTTACTTCCTCGGGATAGGTCACGGTCCAGGGGTCGCTGTTGGTAAGGCTTCCGCCGGGAGTGCCCTTGGCAATGACGTAGACTGTCTGGGGGAACGACGAGTTCAGCCAACCCACGGTATCGTTGGCATACCAGCGATAAACATAAGTCCCGGCAGGAAGGTCGCTCAGGTCGTAATACCACTCACTGCTTTCGTTCGTGCCAACGGTGTGGTTGCTCAGGGGGCCGGTGAAGTTGTGTTCAATCCAGACCTGGTCCATATCCTCGTTGTCTTCCCAAGTGATGTTGAACTGGTAATTCTGCCCGTACACGTACTGCGAGCCGGAGACAGGGTACGTGGTGTTGGCGGACCACTTCGGGTAGGTGGTGTCGTTTACCTCCAGGTTTTCAGATGAGGAGAAATAATTTCCGGTAAGCGGCGAATTGCACCTTATCTGTATGGAGTAAGTCCCGGAT
>CAYMFW010000553.1:0-1662 GCA_964389785.1 uncultured Planctomycetota bacterium | reverse complement strand
GGAACTCGGGGATGGACGGGCTGACCTTCAGCATGTGGATTTACCCGAGGGAGGATTCCGATTACATGTCCCTGGGCGGAACGACTGATGACAGGAACGGCGACGGCTACAACCTTTATCTCAGGGGCGGTGATACGGACCAGGAATACGCCTTCACGATAGACGGGGAATACGTGCGCGCCGGAAACATCGTGAAAGACCTGTGGCACCACCTGGCCGGGACCTACAACGGCTCCCTGATGGTGCTTTACCTGGACGGCAACCCGATAGGCCAGGGAACGGACAAGTCGGGAAGAATAGACAATAATGACAGGGACCTGTATATAGGCAGGATAAGAGGCTCAAGCATGGATTATTTCAACGGGAGCATAGACGAACTGAGGGTTTATGACAGGGCACTGAACCTGACGGAAATCCAGGCACTGGCCAGCCTTTCCCCATCCTGCGGGAACAATGCCACGGAAATCGGCGAGGCATGCGACGGCACGTTCAAAACTTGCCAGAGCGGGGGAAACAACGGCAAGCGCGGGTGCAGCAACTGCGCCTTCACCTCATGCAACACGACAGGCGTGTGCGGGGACGGGATACTCAACAGCGGTGAGGAGTGTGATGATGGGAACACAAACAACTCGGACAGCTGCTCGGCATGGTGCACTTTTGAGGACGAGTGGTACAGGTCTGTAATCGTGATGAGCGACGGCAATGCAAACCGGGAATGCTCGGAACAGGGTTATACGCCTGACCTGAACAACAACAGCATAGCGGATGACGCGGGCGACGATGCAATCCAGGCCGCATGCGATGCATATGCGAATTATGGCATGGAATTTTATGCAGTGGGATTCGGGTCCGACGTGGACGAGACCACGCTGCGCAACATAGCGGACTGCGGTCACGGGGAGTATTATTTCTCGGACGTGACTGAGCTGGAGGATATTTACAGGCTCATAGCGGCGCAGATACTCAACGCCAGTTATGAAGCCCAGACGGTGAAGGTTTTCGAGGGGGATTACGGGAACATAACCCTTTACCCGGACTCCTACATAAACTTCACGTACGTGCCTGCGACGGAGCAGCCACGGTACGGGGAGATAGCGGTCAAGGTAGAGGGGCCGAGGTTCGGGGGAATCGTTGAAAGCCCAAAGAACGGGACTTTCGTTGTCCCGAATGAGACAAGGGTCCTGGATGCCAAGATAACATCCTACTCGTCCCAGTACTGGACGGACAGGGCAATGATTGACAACGGCACGGACATGGAATACATATACAGGCTCTGGAATTACAGGCTTGAATACAAGAATCTTGGCGACCCTTACGTGGTTTACATTCCCATAGGAAAGATAAGCGGGGGGCTGAACAACGTGAGCATAGACACGGGCGGCAAGCAGGAGAACGCCACGGGAGGCAGCCCGGATGACAGGGTGATTTACACGCTTGCCGTGAACATACTGTCGGACTATGGCGGGGTATTCAACAAGACGCAGGGCTCCAAGAAGGAGTTCTACTATGACCTGGATCTTGACGGAACCCAGGACGGCTCCATAGAGGTGACCGTGGGCAACGAATCAGACCCCTGGGACCCGGGACTGGATGCGATAGACAACGCTGTGATGAAACTGATGGATAAGCTGAACTTCTATGGGGACACTGGAACAGATGACG
>CAYMFW010000552.1:1200-1664 GCA_964389785.1 uncultured Planctomycetota bacterium | reverse complement strand
GGCCGAGGGAACCCCTCCGGCGGAACCCGCGGAACCTGCGCCGGCGGCTCCGGCGCCCGCGGGTGAAGAGAAGCCGTTCAAGCTCGAAGGTGCGGCTGAGGCCGCGGAACCGGCGGGCGAGCCGATAGTCCTCGGCGGCAAGTCTACCGGCGGGTACGAGGACCGGGACATCCTTCCTGTGGAGGACTACTACTACGCGGTTCAGACCGTTGCCAAGAGACTGAAACACGGCGGCGGGGTTGAGGATGAGGAAATCGTCAAGAGTGAGCTCAGCGATGTCGTCCAGGTGAAATCGGCCGATCAGACCCGCCTCGTCTTCAAGAACGTGCTGGGAGACCCCAAGAATCCGGTCGAGGTGCGGGCCGTCATCGAGGTGCACAAGTACGTCAGGACCAAGTGGATTCAGAGCGCCTTCGTCGTGAAGATCGGCGACCGGATAGGCGGGAAGGTGTGGAGCCCGGACC
>CAYMFW010000552.1:0-1190 GCA_964389785.1 uncultured Planctomycetota bacterium | reverse complement strand
CGGACGGTCCCCGGGCGTACGACTTCCGAACCAAGTGGGTTCTTGCGGACGTGCGCCAGCTGGACATGTTCGAGGAGTACTGGGCAAGGAAGTTCCAGAAGGACCCGGAGACCGGGCGGCTGATAGAGGTGAAGTACAAGGACTACCGTCCGGTCAAGATATTCGTGATCACCATCAAGAGCGACGATGGGAAGACGCAGGAGCTCATGACGGAACGGGACAAGGAGCGTATCCTCTTCGACAAGATACCCGCCGAGGCGCTTGAGAAGAAGAAGGAAGGGGACGTCGCTCCCGGGGAGAGGGAAGAGGAAGCGCCCGCTGCTCCGTACGGCGGCCGCTTGGAGTAGGTCTCGCCTTCCCGGACTACCCGACCCACCAGACGAACAGCTCGAACATCGGTACCTTCCATATCATTACCGCCACCGCCGCCGCGGACAGAAACGGGCCGTACGGTATGTGATGGTCCCTCGTCCGCACCATGGATACCAGGCCGAAGGGTATCGCGATGAAGGGGGCGATGAAGAAGGTGGCCAGGACCATCTTCCAGCCGAGCAGGCCGCCCAGCATGCCCATCAGCTTCACGTCCCCGCCGCCCATCGCCTCCTTCTTGAAGAGGGCCTTGCCCAGCACTCCGAGCAGGTAGATGGTGCCGCCTCCCACCAATATGGAAAAGATGCTCGCGGTCACCGCGTCCCCCCGCGTCATCACCCACGCGGGCAGGGAGCCCGCGGGAACGACGCGGGACAGCAGAAACGGGCCGTCGTGGAGCTGGGGGACGATGAAGCTTGCGACCGGCGCCAGGTACACGCCCCCGACCGTTATCTCGTTGGGGATGATCCGGAGCTTCAGATCTATGAACGTGGACACCACCAGCGCGAGTGCGACGACCAGATACACCACGTACACGCCCGGGTGCGTCCCTTCCATCAGGAAATGCCGGTAGAATCCTGCGAATACCAGCCCGGCGATGAGCTCCACCAGCGGATAGACCGGAGATATCGGCTTCCCGCATGATCGGCATCTGGCCCGCAGGATGAGCCAGCTAAGGAGAGGGATGTTGTCGTACCACTCTATCTGGTTTCGGCAATGGGGACAGAAGGACCGGGAATTGCTGAAGAAGTCACCTGTGGGAAGCCGATAGATGCATACGTTCAGGAAGCTCCCCGTGACGAGGCCAAGCGCAAACACCA
>CAYMFW010000551.1:0-1666 GCA_964389785.1 uncultured Planctomycetota bacterium | reverse complement strand
GAACGCGGTCCGTACGTTCCGGGAGGTCACCGCCCGG
This sequence comes from uncultured Planctomycetota bacterium, assembly GCA_964389785.1. Taxonomy (GTDB): domain Bacteria; phylum Planctomycetota; class CAYMFW01; order CAYMFW01; family CAYMFW01; genus CAYMFW01. The sequence goes on along the minus strand of CAYMFW010000551.1, from coordinate 1,629 downwards.
GCCACCCGCGAGGGAACGCAGGAGCGCAACAGGGCGGAGGAGGGAATCGCCGCTGCTGAAGAGGCGATGGACGGGCTGCGGGACGCGCTGAAGGAGGCGCGCAGAAAGCTGGAAGCGGGGGACTGGGACGCCGGCCTGAAGGCCTGCGAGCGTGCGCTGTTCGTTCAGAAGGGGAACAAGGATGCGGAAGCGGTGGCGAGGGAGCTCGAGCGCGGCAAGATCCGGGAGACCGCGGAATCCATGGCGAACGAGGCATTTCGGACGGGGGACTACCCTAGGGCGATCGAGCTGTGGGAGGCAATGCTGAAGATAAACCCGGACGCCAGTGACATCGCTAGGAATCTGGACGAGGCCAAGCTGGCGATGCGGAGCCGCGAAGTGAGACGCATCGCGTTTCTCGCCGTGGTAGTGCTCGCTTTCGCGCTGGCCTTCATCGGATACCTGGTGCTCACGGGAAGCGACCCGCTTGCGAAGGCCCGGGGGCTGGCGGAATCCGGAAGGTATGCGGAGGCGATACGGGAAATCGAGGCCGCCAGAGCATCCCGGGGCGAAGTGCCTGGCGCCGGCATGCTCGAAAAGACCTGCCGGTTCGAGCTGGCACTGAACCGTCTCGACGCCGCCATCGAGGAAAAGCGATGGACGGACATCATCGGCATGATACCGGCTCTGCGCGACGGACTGCTCGGCGAGGCCGGCCGGAAGAAGCTGGGAAGCCGGATCGACGGCAGCCAGCTCCTGGAGGAGGTCGGCAAGCTGATCAGCGAGCGGAAGCAGCTCGAGGCTGCCTGCATCTACTCCGTGATGCACCTCATCGATCCGGCCGGCGGATACCTGAAGAGGGCCCGCGGGCCGCTCGAGTGGCTCGGAGACGAATACGTTATGCAGAAGAAGTACGACCAAGCGCTGGTGCTGGTCGATCAGGCGAAGGTTCTGCTGGACGGACAGGAGCTGACGGACCTCGCGAAGCGCGCCCGCGACGGCAAGAAGAATAAGTAGGCGGGGTGCGGGCTGTCTCTTCGCTCATTGACGGCACCCAGTAAAGAGTTTGGGTGGCTCCGAGGAGGCGCTTTGACCGACTAAGGAAAGCGTCCGTTTCGCGGACGTGTCGGTCAAACCACGGACCCGCTCAGCGACAGCCCGCACCCCGCTTCGTCTTGCAATCGACCGCCGCGCTCTGTACGATGGGGCGGTGTTGCCGATGCCAACGATAAGAATCAAGAAGACAAGAGACTGCGCCGTCACCCCGCACTACGAGCACGACGGCGATGCCGGGATGGACCTCTATTCCGCCGAGGACTGTGTCCTCAAGCCGGGAGAGAGACGGCTGATCCCGACCGGGTTCCGGGTCGAGGTGCCCGTCGGCTACGAGATGCAGATACGGCCGAAGTCCGGCCTGGCGCTCAAACGAGGGATCACCGTACTGAATACCCCGGGGACGGTAGATGCCGGCTACCGTGGCGAGGTGGGGGTGATACTCTTCAACGCGTCAGACACCGACTTCGAGATCAGGACGGGAGAGAAGGTGGCCCAGGCGGTCATCACCAGGGTCGAGACGGCCGAAATAGAAGAAGTAGAAGAACTGAGTGAGACGGGAAGGGGAGAAGGCGGCTTCGGCTCGACTGGGCTGAG
>CAYMFW010000550.1:0-1703 GCA_964389785.1 uncultured Planctomycetota bacterium | reverse complement strand
AAGGGGGAAATACAACGCCGTATTCCGGTCCCTGGGGGCGTATGGACGGAGTTGCTGGCGTACCTGGCAGAGAGAGGGGGCAAGAGAGGATCGCTTTTCAGGACCCAGTACAAGCGAAGGAGATTGTCGATCAGCGCCGTGAACGACGTCGTCAAGGGATCGGCTCGGGCAGCCGAGATCCAGAACCCGGTGACGGCGAAGACGCTCCGGCACAGCTTCGCGACGCACCTGATGGATAACGGCGTGGATATCGCTGTGATCGCGACGCTGATGGGTCATCGCAGCCCGAACGAGACGGGAGTGTATCTTCACGTGCTGAAGGATAAGCCGCGCAAAGCGGTGCGGAAGCTGGTGCAGCCGAAGGGAGAAGACGATGCCGAGAAGAAGTGAAGGGGGCCGAAGAAAAGGGTCCCAGGGTATGGATCGGGCCGAGAACGTCGCTCACAGAGCGAATATGGAAGCCGTTTTCGAACCAGACGAAGCCCGGCACGGAAAAATCCCGGATTCGCCCGCATATGCGGAGCATCTTCGACGCAGTCTGAGCCCTCCTGCGGACGCTGTCAGATGGGATATGAGCTGGGAATATGCGATCGAGTTGTTTGTCAGCAGGTACTGCACGGCGCGGGGATTGAGAGCCACTACGATAAAAGCGTATCGAGGTACACTGGGACGATTCCGAGAGTATGTGCGATTCGCGCTGAACGACGTGGGACCGAGTCAGCTTCACCCGGTGGATCTCGTGCAGTATTTCGAGTACTTGAGATCCGTGAGGAAGAACAAGGTTTCCGCGCTCAATACCGCGCTCTACACGCTGAAGGGCTTCTTCGATGCCCTGGTTGCGATGGGGCATCTGCACGGGAGGCAGAATCCGGTGGCGCACTTCCCGAAGATGAAGGCGCCGGCCAGGAAGCTGCCCGAGGTGCTCTCTGAAGAAGAGATGGAGCGTTTCCTTGAGGCGCCGAAGATGAAGACCGTCCTGGCGATCCGGAACTGGACGATCGCAACTCTTCTATATAGTACGGGCATCCGGGCGAGCGAATGCGCGACGCTCACGGAAGAGAATGTCGACCTCGAGGAGAGAAAGATCACCGTTGAGGGAAAGGGCGGTCACGAGCGGACGATACCGTTCGAGAAGGCAGTACGAGCAGTTCTCCTTCAGTATCGGCAGGTTCGCGGCGCGGTGAAGAAGGATGATGCGTTCTTCAGGAGCCGCAACGGCGGCGGGATGTCGCGCAACGCCATCTACTACAGCGTGAGAACGACGGCGAAGAAGTCAGGGATTACCAGAAGGGTTTCGCCTCATCGGCTGAGGCATACGTTCGCAACGCATCTGGTCAAGAAAGGAGAGGATGTCAGGACCATTCAGGTTATGTTGGGGCATGTGTGGGTATCGAGCACGCAGATCTATTTGCACGTGACCGCGCAGGATCTGCGTGAGGCTGCGCGGCGGCATCCGGTGGAGAAGCTCATCGGAAGAGTCGAAGCGCTTCTGCCGAATGTGAAGATACCGTTCCAGGAACCAAGGAAGTCGGCTTTCGCTTAGCCGGCAGAGTAACGGAGGAAAGCTTGAAAAAACTACCCGCGAGGGGTAGCATGGGAGCAGTATGTTTGTGCGGCACCTCAGAAGGGGTGAAGGAGGTATTTTTGACGGTCAATTGTCGCAAAACGCTCGCCGCGGACCCGGGGTACCCCGGGTCCGCGGC
>CAYMFW010000549.1:0-1703 GCA_964389785.1 uncultured Planctomycetota bacterium | reverse complement strand
GTGAAACGCGGGAGAAAGGCTGCTTGACATGGTGGTCTCGGGCGAGAAGTCTCAAAGATCTTGATCCTTACCAGATCCCCTACCTGGGAATCCATGGCGTGAAGGTTTACCTGAAGCATTGCTACTCGTATCGCACGAGTGGAACAAATAGTCCCGCACACGACCTCGCTGGGGTCATGAGTCAGACTGGCCAAGTTGGGGGAGGATCGGTGATTGGATACACCGGCACGTTCCGGGTCAAACACCAAGCGGGGTTTATTGTGAAGAAGCGCCTGCCTCGATCAAGAAGCCTGGGCTTCCTGGAGACACTGTTCAGCCAACTCACAACCAAGGGTTCTGCCGACATTGGCGCACCTGCAAGGGATGATGATCGAGCCTTGGGCGGTGCCATTCTCCCGATCGCGGCGAATGCTACCACCATAGAGAAAGCCGAGGCTTCTGGATTCAAGCTGAATGCAGGCAGAGCCAAGTTCAAGGGTGGAGAAACATTCTCCTACGCGAAATATGGCCCGAAACTCGAGTTCTCAGGCTGTACCGGCGTCTTAGAACACAAGATAGATAACCCGAAGAGACCTTCTATAGCGATCTATTCTCTCGACCATGCAGGAGGACGCTACTTCGCACAATACATGGGCTGGCTTTATCCGCTTGAAGACGCAGACAGGAAGCAAAGACAGGCACAGTTTGATGAAAATGTGCTCTCGACTATCCTACTTGAGGAAGGCAAGCCTGCAAACGAGTTCTATGGCTTGGTGGACCATTATCTTCAGGACTGGCGAACGGGCACTGAAAGGGAACTCTATACTGAGACAGAGGGTGAGGAGCAATGAAAGTCAATGTGGTCGGTCTACTTGCGGTCTCCGGGTTATTTCTTCTGGGCTGTGGTCCCTCAACGCAAGAGGCCCTCCGTTCGTCGGCACTCGGGGGATCAGAACGATACCAGGGCGAAGATGCCGGATTGAGGGTGGTTGTATCATTCCGCCAGAACGGCCTCAAGCCCGGAGAGGAAGCTACCGTGACTGTAACGTTGACGAATCTTACTGACGAAGACCTGCGGGTGTTGCCGGTTCCCCTCTGCCCAAGGAACAGCCATCAGCTCGCGGACGTCAACGAGGGCTGGACATGTCTCTACCTGGCAAACCACTTCGGCTCCCCGAGTACGCTGTGGTCTTCCTGCGGTAGTCATACCTTTAGAGCGGAAAGGGGCATGAACATGCTGCAGTGCTGGCACACACTCGATACTGGCAAGACGGCCTCCCATCAGAAAAAAGTCTATCTCAGCCGTCTCCGAGAAGAGCGCGCAAGGTGGAATATGAACGTCCCGTTCTACGTATTGCCGCCGAAAGCAAGCCTATCGAAGACAGCACAGGTAATAGTTGACACGCCCCAGTGGGACTTTGGCATCTTCAGCCTGCCGGAGTTCTATACTGTGCAACAAGAGAAGAAGTCGGGTGAGACCTCATCTTCATACAGGCCTCCGAAAATCTGGACCGGAAGCATCTATCTCCGGGAGACATGGTAAACTCTTGACCACTCTTAAGGACCCAAGGCCCGAGTCGCCTTTAGTCCACCGGCTTGCCCAAGAAGCTCCACGCGGCCTCCAGCGCGCCGATGAGCAAGCACGGTGCGTCTTCCGGTGAAATCGGCCTGCGTATTCCGGTGAAATCGGCCACCGATTCCGGGATAAATCGGCCACCTGTCGG
>CAYMFW010000548.1:0-1703 GCA_964389785.1 uncultured Planctomycetota bacterium | reverse complement strand
TGGTACCCCCAAGGGGAGTCGAACCCCTGTGACCAGACTGAGAATCTGGCATCCTAGGCCACTAGATGATGGGGGCCTGTAAGTAATGCTGGGGTACAAGGATTCGAACCTTGAATACTTGATCCAGAGTCAAGCGTGTTACCGTTACACCATACCCCATCGTCGGGCAGATTATGCAAATACAGCCCGTGCTTGTCAAGCTTCCGGGGACAGGATGCGACCTACATCGCGCCTATGCTCTTGAGGTAATCAACGCAGGCCTTCACCTTCTCCGTGCGCTCCTCCGTGGAAAACCCGTCCACGAGCGGCCCTTCCAGCTCCAGCGTGTACGGCCCCACGAAATCCCGCTCTCCCAGAAGATCGAACACCTGCGGAAAATCGACAATACCGGTGCCGAGAACGGGAAAGTCCATCGATTTCGGCTCACCCTTCGCGGACTCTTTCAGGTGCACGCTCGTGACCAGGTCCAGCGCCTTCTTCAGCTCCTTGACGGTATCGATACCCGGTTCGTTGTAGTAGTAGATATTGGCGGTATCGAAGTTATAGCCCACGCCGTCGGACGCTACGGCCTCGATCGTCTTCCTCGCTTCATCACCGCTCTTTCCGTACGGCGGATGGGTCTCGAGCGACAGCACCACTTCGACGTCCGCGGCCTTGTCGCCCAGCGCCTTAAGGACCGGAATCCCGTCCTCCGGAGTTCCTTCCTTCACCTTGGAGCTGAGGAATATCACCCCGGTTCCGATCTGCGCGGCGCCGTCGATGACGCGCTCCAGTCGGGCCACGTGTTCCGGATTGTCAAGATGTATGCCGGAACACGCGAGCGTGGTGATCCTCACCCCGGCGTTCTCCGCCATCCGGGCGAGGGCCTCGTAGTCGTCGTCCTGGGGAGAATTGGGCTCGACGCCTTCGATCCCGAGCCCGCCGAGAAGCTTCATGGATTCCTCGAGGGGCAGCTTGTAGCAGCCCGGCCTGCAGGCGATAACGTTAGGCATTAGACTCTCCTTTACAAATTGACGGGTACGCCCTTGTCCTTCAGGAATTCCTTGACCTGACCGACGGTGAACGTGCCGAAGTGGAACACGGACGCGGCGAGCACCGCGCTGGCCTTGCCCTTGTCCACCGCCTCGTAGAAATGTTCCAGCGTGCCGGCGCCGCCGCTGGCGATCACCGGGAGGCCGGTGGCGTCCGCGATGGCGGCCGTCAGCTCGATGTCGTAGCCGTCCTTCGTGCCGTCCGTCGCCTTGCTGGTGGGCAGTATCTGCCCCACTCCTATGTCCGCCATCTCCTTCGCGAGCTCCACCGCGTCCTTGCCGGTCGCGGTACGGCCGCCGTCGATGTAGACCTCGCGGTTGGAGGGCATGGCATCGTTCGCGTCCGCGTCTATCGCCACGAGCACCTTGGCGGAGCCGAATTCCCTGACAGCGTTCTTCATGAGCTTGGGGTCCCGGTACGCCGCGCTCGACATCGACACACAGCTCGCGCCGGACGAGAAGGCCTTCTCCATGTCCTCCAGCGATTTGATACCGCCGCCCACAGTGACCGGGCACTTCACGACGGCGGTCACCTTCTTCAGCACGTCGAACATCGTCTCGCGGCCCTCGACGGTCGCGGTGATGTCCAGGAAGCCCAGCTCGTCCGCCCCGCTGTCCGAGTAGGCCTTCGCCGCCTCCACCGGATCCGCCGCGTCAACGAGATCCACGAAG
>CAYMFW010000547.1:831-1712 GCA_964389785.1 uncultured Planctomycetota bacterium | reverse complement strand
TGTCGCCGGCGAGCATCCGACCCTCTTCCGGGGTCAAAACGCCCACGCGGACCAGCTTCTCCACCATGTTGGTCATGCGCTCCGGATCTCGGGTGACCGGCGTTTGAGAGCGAAACCGCCAGAAACGAATCCCCATGTCGGCCAGCAGCCTGCGGTTCATAAGATAATCGAACTCGTCCCGCTCGGGTTGAAATACCTGATCTTCGGCGAAGCGGAGCTGCGCGTCAGCCACAGATCGATTAAAATCTTTGCTTTCTCCGCGAAGCAGCCTGGGCAGACGAAACGAGGCGCCCACCTTGTCGATGTTGCGCTCGTCGTAGAGCTGAAACAGGGCATCCTGTTGTTGGGCGTCGGTCAGCGGTTTCAGCTCCACCTTGGCGCGGGCCTGGTCGCTGCCGGTGCCGCCTCCCTCGGCCTCTAAGATCAATATCTTGTGAAAGTTGTTCTTGCCCTTGAGGTTCTCCTCGATGAAGCGCTCGATGCGCGGAACAGACGTCTCGGATAGCCGGCCGCCGGAAACCAGCAGGGCCAGCGGGGGGACCGACTTGTTCTCGAAGTAGAGATAGTTGACCTCCTCCATTTGCCGCGATCCGAGCACGGCGAGGAGTGTTCCCACCCAGCGGGGAACACCGTAGGGAGAGCGCGGCGAGTGGACCGAGAAGTGGACGACCTCGGTGGCGGGTGCGTCGGTTGAATCCGCAAGAGTCAGCGCCTCGGCGTTTTCGAAGACGGCGCCGGTTTTGCGAGACACGCACCGCGGGTCGCCGAGGGACTTGAAGTACACCCGTTCGATTCCTTGAATCTGTACGTATCGCCTGAGACGCCGCCGCGCGCTGACGGTTTCGATGGTGACCGGAGATACGCGAACATGGTCCTCAACC
>CAYMFW010000547.1:0-821 GCA_964389785.1 uncultured Planctomycetota bacterium | reverse complement strand
GATGGCACGTAGACCAGCCGCGCGATCTCGCCCTTGGCATCGCGCAGCACCTCCCAGAAGGCATTGCCCGTGACCTCCAGATCCTGGCGAGTGCGACGCCGCAGATCGACGAAGGAATGGTCGAAGCAGCAGAAGTCAAAGAACGACTCCAGTCGCGCCCGCTCTATCCGGGCGAGCCGTTCCAGCTCCCGCCGACGAGCCGCCACCTCCTCGGCCGTGGGCTCGAGCACCGTGTTGTCCTTCAAGTCACCGCGATCCTGGGCCGCGATTCTCTCCAGAAAGATACAATCCGCCACGCGCCGATCCGCGTCCTCTGCCTCGAAGTCGATGGCGGCCTCCAGGCGATGCCCGAACCCATCGATGTTGGTGGCATATGCGTCGACATTCTGCCGAAGGGAGTTCGAGTGCTCCATTATCAGACAGAGCGCCTCCGGATCATAAGGCGGCTCCAACGCCCCGACGTTTGCGAACGCCGACGACAGATCTTCTCCCCCCGGACGGCTCGCCGGGTCCTGCTCTTTCGCGCCCACCACCACTGCCTTGAGAATCACCTGCAAGCGCTCCTCGGCCTGCCTCGCCGCCGCAACCTCGCTCATCTGGTTTCCTCCGCATACACGACGAGACCCGCGGCCCCGAACGAAATGGACCGAACCCGCAGCCCTTCCCTTTCGACAACGGCCCGTGCCTCTTCTCGAAGTCCGTCCAGCGACCGCGCCGATATCGCAAATTCCCTTGCCGCATCCGGAGGACCGCCAGGAACCTTGTCCTTGGGACTGACAAACAATTTTACCGTGCGCTCCATGCTCCCTCGCAAATGAAAA
>CAYMFW010000546.1:0-1714 GCA_964389785.1 uncultured Planctomycetota bacterium | reverse complement strand
CATCTATTGCCCGACGCTCATCAAATTGGATAATACGAATGATTATGAGGCAGTTAATCCGGGTGGCGTAAATAAAGACAGTTGGCTCCATGAAATGGGAGTGTCTTTCTATCTGGGATCGATAATGTCTTTTACGGTCGTGCTCCTTTGTGTTTCAACTGCACCTTGAGTCGTTAATGGGTGCCGTATTTCTTTCGTCATTTTATGCCGTTAAAGTGAGACATATGAACATATGGGCAGTTATCGGACTGAAATCATTGGCAAAATAAAAGTGAGAACATGCCCAAATAAATTTGACAGGGCGTTTCCTGCCTTCATACTCAACTCAGGTTGAGTATACTTGAGTTCATTTAAGTCTACTTGAGGTTCATTAGAGGATCTACTTAAGTCTACCTGAGGTTTACCAGAGGATCTACTTTAGTCTACCTGAGCCAAGCGATCAGCTCGGACTATATCAAGCCGAGCTGGCGTTGGGGCGGGATTCCTTTTCGAACATGCTATTGTCATGTGCGCCAACAGGCATATGCGAAAGGACAGCTGTGATGGTCAGCAACCCAGACACCTTCAACATCTGCGAAGCCGCCTCTTTCCTCGGCTCCCACGAGCAAACGGTGCGCAAGCTGGCCAGGAACGGCGCGATTCCGTGTTTCAAAGTGGGCCGAGATTGGCGATTCCGCAGAGATGCAATTCTGCGTTGGTCGAAGGAACAGCAACACGAAGAAGGACAGTATTCCGTTCTCGTCATTGATGACGATAGAGAGTGTCTGTCTTGCGATGCGCAGAACGCTGGAGCGCTTTGGTTGCCGTGTTCGGCTGGCCACCGACGGCATGGAGGGCCTGCACCTTGTTCGCAAAGAAACGCCCAATATAATTCTGCTCGACCTCAAGATGCCCGACATGAGCGGCCCCCAGTTTCTCGAGGAGTTGCGCAAAACGTATCCGGCCCTGCCAGTCGTTACTGTGACCGGCTACCCGAACAGCGATATGATGAAGCAGGCCATGCTGTATGCGCCGCTCATGCTGCTTTCGAAGCCGGCCGATGCTGAGCTCCTCGAACGAACGAACAGTCAGCTCGGTGGTCAGCGGGAAGGCGGCTTCGATCACCAGGGGGGACTATGAAATGAGCGAATACAAGAGTGAAATAGACAAGCGCGTTCGTGAGAACGAGGCGCTTGGGCGCCGGATTACTGCGTTCGAAGCGGATGCACGCCGAGCCGAGAGGGAGTGTCGGCAGAGCGAGGAGACGTTCTCCACGGTTTTCCTGGAAGCGACTGAGAAGCGGTACCGCCGCCTGTTCGAAGCCGCCATGGACGGTATCCTGATTCTCGATGCGGACACCGGGAAGGTCATTGACGTCAATCCGTTCCTGATGAAGTTAACGGGCTGCTCGCACAGGGACTTCATGGGCAATCACCTATGGGAGATAGGCCCGTTCAAGCATATCGCCGCCTCAAGGGAATCGTTCGCCAAACTGAAGGCCAAGAGGTATGTCCACTACGAGGATTTCCGGCTGGAGACCCGCGAGGGACAAATGATGGATATCGAATTTGTCAGTAATGTCTATCGCGCCGACAACCGGAATTTCGTCCAATGCAACATCCGCGATATCACCGCGCGCAAACGGGCGGAAGAGGAGCTGCGGTTCAGGAATCTCATCCTGTCCACCCAACAGGAAGTGTCCATCGATGGCATTCTCGTGGTGGATGTCATCGGC
>CAYMFW010000545.1:0-1717 GCA_964389785.1 uncultured Planctomycetota bacterium | reverse complement strand
CGTGGAGTCGTGATGAGCGGAGAGCTGATAGAGGACTACCCGGAGGACAACAGGGGCCATAGTTGCCTAATTCTTGGACGTGGCAGGGAGGATAGGCCGCTACACATTACGTGTGCGCCTAAGAAGGATTATCTGGCGGTGATTACGGCGTATCCACCGGATCCGAAGAAATGGACTGAAGACTACAGGCGGAGGAAGTAAGATGGAATGCTTGTACTGCAAAGGCGAGATGGAGAGATCAACCGCGCCATTCAGCATTACACGGAAAGGCTATCACCTGTTCTGGGAAGCTGTTCCGGCCTGGGTTTGCACCCAGTGTGGCGAAGCGTACTTCGAGGAACACGAAGTTGACCTCATGCAGAAGGCGGCCGAAGCGGTTGACCACGAGACTATGGAACTCCAGGCAACGGTGTCCTGAAGAGGTGAAGGCGTGTTTGGGGCACCTTTGGGACATATTTGGGAATCCCATTCAACCGCATGATAGGCATGGTGTTAGTGGATTTGGGACTTTGGGACAGAGAAGAAGCGAATGAGTTGTGAAAGCGGGTTTCGCAGCATGACAGCACCGGCTGGAACCCGAGAAACGAACGGGAAATTCGACCTCTCGAAAACAGTAACTTCCGCAAACACCGCCCCTTACATTTCTACGATTGTCCCCGTCTGGACAGATGGGGATGAGACTTCTGGAACGCTCAGCGGGAATTATTACACCTTCTCCGGTCGTAGGTACGATCCGGAGGGCGAGCTCTACTACTATCGTAACAGATACTACTCGTGGGGACTGGGGAGGTTTGTCACGAGGGATCCGATTGGATATGCGGGTGGGATGCACCTCTACGTTGCCGCTTTCGTTCCGAACTACCTCGATCCGGAAGGGTTGGACTTAACGCAAGAGGACTGCTATCGGATTGTGCGGGAGGCGCCTGATGCAGACCCCGAGATCGAAGAATACATGGAAGGGTTGGCTAGCCACAAGCCCCACTCTTGTGCGATTCACCTTGAATGCGTGCCATGCTGCAAAGCAGGAAAGAAGGGCGGGGAGATTCCGGGAGGGTCAACGAAAGTCTCCTCGGGTTATCCCAAAACGGGCATTTGTACAATGACGATCTGCTTGAACAGCAGGAAGACTCAAAACGAAGCCAATCTTCGTCTGACCTTCAAACACGAACTCATTCACTGTGTGCAGGCATGCATTGGCCTACTAGACCGGATAGACTGCGACAAGTGTGTCTGTCTCGAAATCCAATCCTCATTCAACTCCGGAGAGTGCAAGCCGGGAGGTAGGGATTGGGATGATCGAGTAGACAAGTCTATCAGTGATTGCGTCAAGCGTGAAGCTGCAAAATCGTGTGAGCGGCAAGGACACTGCAAGAGTCTTGATGAGGCGAAAGCTGCTGCCAAGAAGCTCTACATACGTTGCAGAAAACCACCTTTCACTACTGTTCCGGTGCCGGCAAAGTGATGGGAGAAGCGGATCGGGCTCTCTCTTCAAGGGGCGCCTCCTCGTTTTCCCTGTGGCTAGTGTTCTTGGGTCTCCCAGGCCTATTGTTCTTGTGTTGCGAACGCCCGAGTGGTTCTCTGTCTTCGACCAAGCAACCTGAACCGATTACCCTTCATCTTGAACATGCGGACCCGGGCAAGCCTTTTGCAGAAAGGAGTCCTCTGGAAACAGGGGTCAGCTCGCCCTCAGTTTCAGGGGTTTGAACGCCGTCAGTAG
>CAYMFW010000544.1:0-1724 GCA_964389785.1 uncultured Planctomycetota bacterium | reverse complement strand
TGCGCTCACTGCGGGGAGACAACTGTGAGCGTACAGAAGGTGCTCCGCGGCAAAGGGAATACCTGTCCTGCGTGCAACAGCACGTATACACGCGGGGACATCCTCACGCTGCTGCGTTCCGGCGTAGCGTCATCGAATTCCTTGCTTGCGACACATCATCTGGACCTGCTGTCGGGGGAGGACAGAAAGCTCCTCATGTTTGCCGACAACCGGCAGGAGGTCGCCCACCAAGCGGGGTACATGGCTGATCGCCACAGACAATTCGCCCTTCGTCATGCCGTTCATGCGGTTGTCCGAGAGCATGAGAAGGAAGGGTGTTCACTCTCGGATCTACCGGAAAAGGTGCTTGCGAAGTTCCAGGAGATGGGCCTCGCGCGGAGGCGTCTTACGAAGGATGAAAAGGAAAAGTGGCTGACTACGCTGGCATTTGAGACTGCAAGCGAGTTCTGCAGATCGACCCATCAACGTGTCTCCTTGGAGAATCTCGGGCTTGTGGAAGTGCAGTACGAGTTTCTTCCCGAACTGGCTGAAGCGTCAGAATTCTTGAAGGCGTGCCAGGGTGCAGGTATCGGCCCTGAAGAAGGGGCGACGCTTGTGCAGTGGGTGCTCGATCGCATGAGAAGAACCCGGGCCGTGGATTATGACTTCTTTCAGCAGTACCTCGATCCGAAGCGCGACCCGTGGTTCATGCTGCAAAGAGAGCCGTACAACATATCCGTTCCTGAATACGAGAGAGGGCCGTCTTTCTACCTTCTCGACAGGAGCGAAAGCGCGCGCAACAAACCGAGCGGGTATCAGTTCAATCCTTTCGTGAAGGACTCGCCGAGAGGAGGTCCTGGAGCGATTCCCAAGATCCTTCAACGGGCAGGGCTTTCAGAGGCACAGGCTGACAAGTGGATCCGTACGGTTCTAAAGCTGCTGCGAGATCGCCTGGAGATTCTTGTGACTCCGACGCGGATGCCTCCGAAGGTTCGCCGGGCTATCGGTTCGGGGAAAGCCCTGCAGGTGGCTTCCCGCGTGATACGCCTGATGCCTGGCGGCGATGGTTTCCGATGCCAAAGATGTCAGATCCGGCGTCCGTATAAGGGCCTTGCATGCTATACAACAAAATGCTCGGGGCAGGTATCTGATCTCAAGGAGGCAGAAACGGACTGGAGTTCTTACTATGTCCGTCTTTACGCATCGGGAACACCGCAGCGAATGCTTCCTGCGGAGCACACTGCTCAGATTGCCCAGGAGGAGCGGGCGAAGAGAGAAACTCGCTTCAAGGAAGGGGCGCTGGACGTCCTAGTGTGCAGCCCCACTCTGGAATTGGGTGTCGACATAGGGCCTCTTCTTACGGTGCTGCTTCGCAACTGCCCTCCGACGCCCGCCAACTATGTGCAGCGTGCAGGGAGAGCCGGGAGACGCATACGGGTGGGGTTTGTCTCGACCTTCTGCGGTATGGGGCCTCACGACAGACACTGCTTTGAAGATCCGCCTTGGCTTGTTCGGGGTGAGTTCCACCCGCCGTTCGTACGGATGGATAACAGCCTTATCCTGGCCAGGCATGTAAGGTCGCACGTGCTTGAGAACATCGAGAGTGAGCTTCCTGGCATGATGGGTGATCTCGTGGGAGACCTGAATAGCCCTGACAAACTTGACATGGAACTTGTTGAACCGGTCCTGAAAGAGATTGCGGAGAAGAGAGATGCGCTGTCGCAAAGTGCGGCGCAGACCTTTGT
>CAYMFW010000543.1:0-1728 GCA_964389785.1 uncultured Planctomycetota bacterium | reverse complement strand
CCGGGAGCTGGTATTCCAGGATGACGCCGTGGTCGGTCAGGTCCGCTTCCTGGAACACCAGGGACACGGCCCGCAGGGAGTTCCGCCACGATTGCACTTCGCCCGGGGACGGGTTGTAGCGGAAGGTGTTGAAGAAGGCGCTTTTCAGCTTGTCGGCTATCTGGTTGTGCGTGGTATCGGTTATGAACTGCTTGGAGGTGCCGGCGTAGAGGCGCATGTCCTACTTCTTCTTTCTGGCCACGTACCGCACCCCGCGCTCCTTGACTCCGAATCCGATCGGCCGCTTCGGAGGTGCCGGGGGCGGTTCCATGAGCCGGCGAATCACCTCGAAAATCGCTTGAATCTGCTCATCGTGGTCCCCCATGCGCTTTTCAAGCTGAGCCAGCTTCCTGGCCAATTCGTGGTGCGCAGAGAGAATACGCCGCAGCTTGACGAAGGCGCGCATGATCTCAATGTTGACCTGGATAGCACAGTCGCTGTTGAGAACACTGGAAAGCATGGCCACGCCCTGTTCGGTGAAAGCCATCGGCTGATACCTCGTGCCACCCCAACTTGAGGTGCCAAATTGGTACCTCAAGCTGTTAACTTCTTTACCTGTAAGAACAAACATGAAGTCCTCGGGAAATCTCGCCGAGTTTCTCTTCACCGCACGCTTGAGGGTCTTGGTCTCGACGCCATACAACTCCGCCAGATCCCGATCCAGCATGACCTTCTGCCCACGGACGATGAGTATGCTTGATTCAATCCGGGCGGGCGATATCTCGTGCTTCTTCTTCGTCATGGCCGGCTCCCTTTCTCCTACCTCGCTCTCCCTCAGTTACTCCAATTCCGTGTACTTGCGGGCGTTCCCTTTCGCCTTCTCGACGGGGTATTTGGCGGCGTTGATTTCGAGCTTTTCGTGGGCAGCCTTCATGGGATCGATACCGAGTTTGTCGGCCAGACGCGCCAGGTAGATCTGGATGTCGCCGATCTCCTGTTCGACTTTCTTGCGTGTTTCGGGATCGAGGTCGCGGCTCTCCTCCTCCGTAAGCCACTGGAGGTGCTCCATGAGCTCCGCCGCCTCCACGGTGAGCGCCATGGACAGATTCTTCGGGGAATGATACTGCTCCCAATCCCTCTCATCGGCGAATCGCCGGAGTTTCTGGATCAACTCGTCCATAGGCGTAGGATAGCAGATTCTGACCTCAAAGAAACCCTTGACACACTTGTGGGCTTGAGTCAGAATCACCTTTGAGCGGCAGGGCGTGAGAAACGTTCTGTGGTTACATTCTGTGGCGTTGTCCACGTCGGACAACATAACATGTTTTCAAGAAAGAACATGGAGGAATGTATGCCCCGGAAAGAGGCATCATTTTCCAGCCCAAGAATAACCAGGGAAGTCCGGAAGACCTTCGGCAAGAAGGCCGAGAGCGTCCGCGTGCGCATGCGCTCCAGCAAGGACGTATACAGGTTCGTTTCCAAGGTAGAGAAGGCCCACAAGAAAGCCGCAAAGAGCAAATTGGCCTTCGACTAGATCTGCGCTCCCAGGACTGAAGCCGGTACATTGTGAGGGGATGAGACCGCGTGAAGAATCACCGACTTGTTTCAGCCACATCTTTTTCCGCTATAGACGTTCGCCAGCCTTTCTCGAACTTTGACTTCGTAGAGGATCACTTCGAAGCCTCTCCTGCCATCAGAAGGCTCTTCTCCCTTTCACACACGAGCGTGTACAGGCCGAACGAGAACCGG
>CAYMFW010000542.1:953-1731 GCA_964389785.1 uncultured Planctomycetota bacterium | reverse complement strand
CCATGACTTCTTGGGCTATAGATACCGCACCCGCAGTGCAGAATCGGTGGCAGGCGAGGTGCGTGCACTGGTGGAGCGTTACGGCGTCGGCCACGTTCACTTCACCGACGATGAGTTCATGTTCAAGCGCAGTTTCGTCATGGACTTCTGTCGCCTGATGGAGAAGGCGAACATGGGCGTCACCTGGGGCTGCGCAGGGCGCGTGGACCTGGCGGACGACGAAATCTTCACCGCGATGAAGCGCGCCGGGTGCATCTCTGTGGCTTATGGAATAGAGTCCGGCAGCCAGAGGATACTGGATCTCATGGACAAGCGAGTAACGGTGGAGCAGGCGGAGCGAGCGTTGGCATTGACCGGGCGCCACTTCGGAGACAACGACGTCAGCCTCATGCTAGGCTTCCCCGGGGAGACCGAGGAGACCGTCCGGGAGACAATCGATTTCTGCCTGCGCACGAGGACCACGCCGGAAGTCATTTTCTTTGCCACCCCCTACCCGGCCACGGAGCTCTACAGAGTTGCCCGGGAGCGGGGTCGTATCCCGGATGAGGAGCAATATGTTCTTTCCCTGGGTGAACAAGGAGAGAACATCGCCTGCAACCTCTCGGAGATCCCCGATGAGGAATTGCGCGAACTCAAGGACCTGATGACGAGGACCCTCGGGGTCCGGAATGGGGCACGCCATGAAAACGGCACGTAGGCGTGACGCACGCGTCAGTCGGCGCGTGGACGGCGATGTGCTGTGCGTCATCCCGGCACGCGGCGGGTCCAAGGGTATCAG
>CAYMFW010000542.1:0-943 GCA_964389785.1 uncultured Planctomycetota bacterium | reverse complement strand
ATTCCAGTGCAGGGCCTCGACGGTGTCAGCCGGCCTTTGATGGAGTATCCCGTGATCGCCGCTCGGAAGTGCAGGAGGATAGCTCGCCTGGTGGTCTCGACGGAGAATGAGCGCATCAAGCGGGGAGCCCGCGCCATGGGGGTCGAGCTGGTGGACCGTCCGGGCGAGATGGCCCGCGATGAGAGCCCTCTGGAGGACTGCGTACGCCACGCCGTCCGGACCGTCTACGGGGATGGCCCTGATCTCTGGCCGCAGGTCACCGTCATTCTCATGGCGAACGTCGTCCTTTGGCGAGAAGGAATCATCGACGATTGCCTGGACAAGCTCCTGGGGGAGGGGCGGGAGGCGGTGGTGACGGTCCGCCTCGTGTCCGAGCGGCCCGAGTGGATGAAGGTGCTGGACGGTGAGGGGCGCCTGCTGCCCCGCGAGCGGTGCTCAACCTTCCGGCGCCAGGACCTGCCTCCGGTGTACACGTTGGACGGGGCTGTCGTAGCCGTCAGGACCGAGATCCTCATGCGTCCTACGAAGCCCGGGCGTATCCACGGCTACCTGGGCGACGACGTCGGGGCCGTGGTGCTGGAGCGCGGTTGGTCTCTGGAAATAGACGAGCCCCTTGATGTCGCCGTGGTGAAGGCCTTTATGCATCACCGGAGTTGCGGGGAGGCATGCGGCGGTGGGGAGGAGGACCTGACGATGACGGTTCCGCGGCTGCGAGCGCGGTCGGCCGAGCCGGATGATATCCTGCTCCTCTTCGAGTGGGCCAATGACCCTTTGGTTCGGAGCATGAGTTTCAGTCAGGCGGCCATAGCCTTGGAGGAGCATAGGAAATGGTTCGGCCGCAGGCGAAGCAGAATAACGATCGTTGAAGGCGATGTTGGGGAAGACTGGAGGCCGTTGGGCCAGGTGCGCATAGACGAGGACGGCGAGGTGAACTTCTCGCTGG
>CAYMFW010000541.1:0-1739 GCA_964389785.1 uncultured Planctomycetota bacterium | reverse complement strand
ATGCCCGGCACACTAACCTGCCAGTAAAATGCCGTGCATTTTACTGGTCAGCGTTTATCCGCTGGTTCGGAGGTCTTTATCCAATCCTTAATCTTCAATTTGTACGAAAACGATGACCCCTGTTTGCCTTCGTGGATAATCACATACACTTTGTCGAGATAGTCCGGACTGAAGCTTACGCGGAAAGACATGTAGCCTTCCTTTCGACTCACCTGCAAGGGAGCGCCTAGAGAGGACCCCTTGCCGTCGATCACGTGGAGGAAGGCGCTACCATTCTTCAAGTCCAGCTTCTGCGACTTCATCGTCAGTCGATACGAATGACCGGTTACACGAACAGGCTTGTCGCCCTCCTTAATGGTCTGTTCGACCACCTTGACACTTACCGCTAGGTCGTGCTGCTTGGCCTTGTCAGGTGTGACATTGACCGTGACATGGGCAGCAAAGGCCACCCCCGAAAACAGAAACAACGCAATAATTACTTTTCTCATATCATCTCCTCCGAACGGTTGCGATCAGCAGTGAGGCGAAGCCGAATCGGCTGCATCGCTTTGTTGGACGGATTATTGTCGTTACTCATCTCTGACTTCAAAATGACCCTCGAACACGTTGTTCGCCTCATTGTTTTCAATGAGGTGATTATCTGGGTCAATTACCAGCCTGTATGAGTGAGATCCTGCCTGCTTGGGCCTATACGCCAGCGAGGTGCGGCAACTTCCCACGTGCGATAACTGCGGTCCCATCGGCCGCGAGGATATTATCTTGTCGTCCACATACAAGAGAACGGCATATGTGTTCCCCGGCACATCGAGGCTTCCTTTAGAACTCAGCGTGTACTCAATTCGCACCTCGCCTCCCAGTCTCGCTGGATTAGGTGTTACCGTCATGGACTCGACTGTAACATCATAACGACTGATCGGCACAGAACGGGACTTCGCCAAGGTTCTCCCTGCTTGGACAACGCCTGTGTGCTGGACACCCCACTTGCTTCCTTCCCAATCGAGAAATACTGGACTGCTCCGGACAACCACCTGACGCCAGCTCTTCTGCTTCCTCGTAGCTAGAACGTCACGGGAAGCCAATCCTGACTGTGGGCCCTTGCCATGCTGTCTCTCGCCAAAGGCCGCTACCACAGCAACAGGATTCCGTTCATCCTTGGGTAGAATATCCAGAATGCTGTTCGTGTTGACCAACACTTCCCAGGTCTTTTCACTATTCATCGGAACGACCTCGCATAGTGAGTTAACTCCACCTTCTTTACCATAGCCTATGCGGGGCATTGAAACTGGCTTACCATCTGAGAAGAACGAAAACAAGAACGGCAGCGTGTTCGTCCAGCGGTGCTCAATCTCCCTTAGGGCGGGTCTATGCGATGCCCGAAGCGTCAGCCGAAAGCAGAGCACCGTTGGATTCTCGGTAGGCAGAATCACAAGCGAAAGGCTGATCCCGTCTTCATTCAAGGGGAGATCGCCAAGCGCCTTTGGTAGTGTGTGAGAGTCAACTGCAAACCACCGCGGGGGACCGTGAATCGACAGCACCTCTTTCTGGGCATCATGTCGATCCCGGCCATGGTAGACTTCTCCTCCTAATGATAACCAACAAGGCTGTCCGAGAAGCTCTGGAGGGTCGCTAGTCGGCGTGGTCCCGGTGCCTACACATCCGGCCAAGATGCCGACAAGAAAGATCCCTATACGCAACCGAGCCTTCATTATTCTCGTCCAACGGTTGGAATAACCCGCTGG
>CAYMFW010000540.1:0-1739 GCA_964389785.1 uncultured Planctomycetota bacterium | reverse complement strand
GCCCCGACGGAGACTTCGCCGATTCCAAGGAACAGTTCTACTACACCACCAACAATCTTTACTCAGTCGCAGCTCTCGTTGATACCTCTGGCAACGTGATCGAGCGGTACGAGTATCTGCCTTACGGGGCGGTGACTGTCTACACCGGTGCTGGCGTGGACTCCACGTGGTTCACCTCCGATGACGCCACTTCCTCCTACAGCGATATCCAGCACGTGACCTTCACGGGGAGGCGGTCCGATCCTGAATCCGAGCTGATGTATTTCAGGAATCGGTATTACTCGCCGGAGTTGGGGAGGTTTGTGGGGAGGGATTCGGCGGCGGTCGATGGCTTGAACCTGTATGGCGCTTACTTCGTGCCCCAAGGAACTGACCCTTCCGGGCACTGGTCTATATGGTCCTTTCTTGACTCAAGTACTCTTGAGTACTTGCAGGAAGCGGCAACGAGTTGTTGCCGGGTGAGATTCGGGCACCCCTCCCTGACGGCACCTCAAGAGATAACTACTGGGGCAACGTTCACCTTGACCTCCGGCCTTGTTGGAGATAAGCAAAGTCGTGACTGTGGCGTCGCAGCTTGGTTTGGTCAACTCCCAGCAGGGAATGCCCAGTTCAGCCCTGCTTTCTTCACGGGGGCCCCCTATACCATTCCGGGTATTGAGCCGAGCGGCAACAGGAAATCAAATGCGGCAGAATTCAAGCTTGTACCGCCATGGGAGCAAACAGTGGGCACCGCTCGTCCTGCTATGCAGACCACCGTAGACACATGGAAACTCGACGCGAAAGATCATCTCAGCAAGATGAAGATCGAGATGCGTTCGGTAATGCATGCGATGTGGGCTGCCCACATCTTCGAGCGTTCAGGAGGTTACGGCGCTGGCAAGTTCGGGCGTTATGCTCAGGGGGATTTCAAGAAGTCTGGAAAATACGAGTTGCACATGCCGCTCACGCTTGTGTTGTTTGACAACCGAAAGGAAAAGAGGAAGACTCTTCTTGACGCAAGACAAGGAGAGGTTGTTCTCGAATTCCCATTCGACCTCACAAGCAAGAATTGGGAACATCTTTCCCTTGGATTCAGAAGTGCCGGCAAGGCTAAACTCAAGAAGATTGACTTCCCGAAGTAATAGGCGATTGTTCTTTGCGGGTTATTCTTCAGGGGATACGATGAAGGCAGATATTGCACGACGAGGAACTTGTGAGCTTCCAGTAATTCTAGCCTCATGCTTCCTTCTCTCTTCTTGCCTAGGAGAAGGGGCTCATTCTCGAACAGGTGCTTGGGTTAGAGGGCAGGCGAACCGAGAGGATGCTCTTGTCATTCATGGCGCACACAAAGATGAGATTACTTCCGTAAGGTTCCTTGGCGATGGCAAGCTGCTAACCGCGAGCCGTGACACGACATGTGCGGTCTGGAATACACGGGACGGAAGCCAAGTTCTCCGATTTTCGGACCATCCCGATCCAGTCTTGTGCGTCGGGACTTCATCTGACGGGAGCTTGGTGGCAAGCGCGGCACACGATGGTTCGGCAGGCATGAATGGGCAAGTTGAGGGGGGCAAACGCTCTTCCCTTCTTGTATGGGACAGTGCCACAGGAAAAGTGTTGTGGGGACTACGGTCCATCAAGGGCTCGGTCAATAGCGTTGCTGTCTCGCATGACGGAAAGCTGGTCAGTGTTGGTGGAACATTCGATGATGATCTGATGCCTGCAACGAGCGCTACTCAGAGGAAGAAAGACCAGGGGCA
>CAYMFW010000539.1:0-1747 GCA_964389785.1 uncultured Planctomycetota bacterium | reverse complement strand
TCAAAGAGTTTTCCCAGTTCATCAATGATTAGCAACGCCCCCGCATAGTCTGACGCACACACCGCTTCCGAAAGGGAGGAAAGAGCGCTGACAATCTGGCGAGTATCCCAGGACTGTCCGTTCTTCTGAGACTTCAATGCCTGAGCCAGACTCCGAACCGAAGCCTTGATCTTTCTGTCTTTGGTTGACCCGGCGGCAGCAACAATACCCTCGGCGAGGCATCTTGAGGCCGCGGTCCGCCGTGCGGTTGCGAGAATAGGCAGAAAGCCTTTTGACCGCTTGCCAAACAGACCGAATCCCTTGAGTTGAGAAGCAAGAATAGGATCGGCTTCTTCGAGCAGAGCGCGCGCTTGCTTGCACTGCTTGCCACCGGGGCAGAAGAGACGTGTAAGAAAGACTGCAAAGGCCGACTTGCCTACACCATATGGTCCAGTGAGCGTCCACGCACGATAGGGAGACTGATCAGTAATGCCTTCTGCCAACCGTCGCAGAGCCCCTCGTGCGGTTGGCGTGACTATGTAGTCGCCGTTCTGCGATGCTGCTACGAAATCCTTCTCAAGATGAATTGAGCGTCTGAACCGGCCTCGAACTTCAACGTACTCAGCGAGCTGCTTTTTGGAGACAGTCATTTCCCGTTGCCTCCATGATAGTATTCGTCCAGAACTTTCAAGGGATCGAAACTCTGACGGCGGTAGATCTGCTTGAGACCAGCCGTCTCGTCGAGCATGATACTGCTACCCATGTTGTCTTCCAGGTCTTCAATCTGCTCGATAAGGCTGTTTTCGTCGAGCTTGAAGACCTGGCCGGGGCTCGCCTCGCCATAGAGACAGTCCTGGATACTCATTGTCTCTGTTCGGTTCTGCCGCCGTTCGAAGTGATCATGAAGGGCATATGCAAAAACAGCAGACGGGAGAGATGGTTTCGGGCCGATAGCGAAACGATACAGCTCGCCATCTGGCGAAGCCTGGATGAGATTCAACTGCAGGAGCGGACAGGCAAAGGTATCCTCTGCTACCGCCTGCTTTTTCGGGCTCGCGCCGGCTACATATGTCCGAATAAGGCAGTCAACGTCGCGTGCGATTACAGAGTCGCTGACCTTCATGTTCTCCTTCGCCGCAAAATCATGGATGTAATTCGTAATCTCGCGTCTCGTGAAATCTGGGCGATTGTAGCGTGAAAAGAGGAGCTGCCACGCTGTTCCTATCAAAGGGTTCGTCGCGATCAGCCAGTGAATCAGCCAGAGAGAGGCGTCATCCTCGAGGTATGGATCCCACGCGCCGTTGAGCATAAGCTTCCTGGCGAGTACCGTAGGCTGAAGATCGCGGGCAGAATTCTTGCCGGCGGCTGAAGATGGCTCGACTAACTGAGAAACCTGACACCAGTGCCGAATGCTTTCCACCATGTTCTTGCCTACGCCAAGGGTTACGAGCGCATCGTCCCGGAAGAATAGGTCCGCGTGCTCGTCAACTCCCCGAACGCCTTTTTCCAACCATCCATACCGGAAGGTGAATGTCTGGTGTCCGGAGAACTTGTGTTTCTTAACCACTGTATTCGTCATGCTTCAGGCCCCGGGTTCTCGGTCGCACGACCCGCGCCACCGGATTTCACCCATTCATCTACTTCGTTGCGCAGAAATTTCCATAATCGACCCATCTTGTGAGCTGGCATTGCCTTCTCATTGATCCAGTTGTATACCGTATCCTTGCTGACACCTTTAATTCGTGCACAACCGCGGATGCTCATACCC
>CAYMFW010000538.1:0-1753 GCA_964389785.1 uncultured Planctomycetota bacterium | reverse complement strand
CGGCTGTCACGTACGGCCTGATGCATGGCACGATGCCGGACGCTATGATCCTCTGCCATCAACCGACCTGACTGAAGGATGATTACGGGTTCCCGCTGCCGGGATTGAACCGATGCATCCGGTTCCACGAGGAAGTGGTCAAGTTGTTTCGGGATACGAAGGTCGTGGCGATCGGTCTGAACCCGATCGGTCTCACGGACGAATAGTCAATGCAAGAGGCCGAACGCATCACGGGGGAGACGGGCCTGCCGGCGGTCGATGCGTTCCGGTTCGGCCCGCAGAAGATCACCGACGCGGTGCTGGAGTACTTTGATCGATCTTGAGCTGTTCTAAAGGAGGCGCATGTGCAGTACTTTCGATACAAGGACAATGAACTCTATTGTGAGGAAGTCCTCCTCAGCGAGCTGGCGGAAGAGTTCGGCACGCCGCTGTATGTGTACAGCAAGAATCAGGTCGTCGAGAATTTCCGCGCTCTCAAAGCACCGCTGGCAAATGCGGATCACGTGATGTGCTATGCGCTGAAAGCAAACGGCAACCTCTCGCTGCTGAAGCTTCTTGCGGAGGAGGGGGCCGGCGCGGATGTTGTCTCGGCCGGTGAGCTCCACCTGGCGCTGAAAGCCGGATTTCCACCCGAACGGATCACGTTTGCCGGTGTCGGCAAGCGGGATGACGAGATTGACTACGCTCTGAAGAGCGGAATCTTCTGGCTCTGCGCTGAGTCGACGCAGGAGCTCCAGCAAATCTCGCTCGCGGCTCTGCGCCAGCAAACGAAAGCACGGATTGCAGTGCGGGTCAATCCGGATATCGACGCACAGAGCCACCCGTATATCACCACGGGTTTGAAGCAGAACAAGTTTGGCATCAGCGCTGAGAAAGCACTCGGCGTCTGTCAGCTGGCGGCCGTCCTTCCTGGCCTTGATGTTGTTGGCGTTCACACGCACATAGGCTCGCAGATTACAAAGCTGGAGCCCTATGTGGATACAGCAAGGTTCGTCGCCGGTCTTGTGACGAAACTCCGGGAAGCCAACATAGGGATCCGGTACATTGATTTCGGAGGCGGATTCGGTGTTCAGTATGCAAACGCGATCAGGCACGAGGGGCTCCCGGCCGACACCGAAGATTCCGTTCCACCGCCGCTGGGACAGTTTGTCGAATCCGTGCTGCCCATCCTTCAAGAGACGGGATGCTCCGTCTGGTTTGAGCCGGGCCGCTCCATCGTTGCGAACGCCGGCGTCCTGCTTACGAAGGTTCTCTACACAAAGGAGAACGGTGCGAAGAAATTCGCTATTGTGGATGCAGGGATGAACGATCTGCTCCGCCCGAGCCTTTACGGTGCGTATCACCAGATCGTGCCGTTGAAGATTGAAACCTACGAGCACGAGAGGGTCGATGTTGTCGGACCGATCTGCGAGACAGGTGACTTTCTCGCGAAGGACCGCGTCCTCGCAAAGGTAAAGCGGAATGAATATCTCTCTGTCATGACAACGGGGGCCTACGGTTATTCGAGCGCCTCCAACTACAACGGCCGCCCGAGGCCTGCTGAAGTCCTTGTCAACGGTGAAAAAGTACGCGTCATCCGCGACCGGGAATCAATCGAGCAGCTCGCATGACGATCGTGACCATAGCCGGGTAACGATAGAGTAGCGTGACGTTGACGTCGTCGGCACCTATCGACTGTGACGGGAACCGCGCTAGAAGAAGTCTCCCCATCCCATCGCGTTCAACTGCCTGGCTCACATCGGCGTTTCTTCGA
>CAYMFW010000537.1:0-1757 GCA_964389785.1 uncultured Planctomycetota bacterium | reverse complement strand
CGTCGCCTCCGTTATTCTCAAACCAAGTTCGAGCCCGAGAAAGAAAGGTCCACCATTCTTGTCTTCCACCCGCGAGGCGGTGTACTCAGGGCACCTGGGAAACCAGAGCTGCCGACTCAGCTGCGCAGAATTCGTTCGACCTCCGCCCCGTCCACGTCCATGATGTGCTGAATCCCGCTGATGTCGGATGTCTCACGTGTAAGAGATGCTATGTCGTTCCTGTCGATATGTTCGAGAGCAAATTTCCTGCTGCCGGCCATGAGCTGCCGCAGGCCCTGGGCAAGGCGTTCGTAGTAGGTGTACAGGCCCAAGGCTCCCGTTGGCAGCCTTTCGAATTCGTCATCCCCGAGTTCCCCGCGAAGAACACTCGAGGTTACGAAGACCTCATCCCTTGTGTTTCCAAAGCGCCCGATGTAGACCGGCATCTGGGATTCATCCATTGCGCGGCCGATCGTTTTCCCCACCATTGCCGCGGCAATGGGAGCCCGGGCCATACCGACCAGCTTGACGAAGGGCGCGCCGAGGGCAAGCCCCTTGAATATCTGGTCTTCGAACGCGAATCCGCCCGCCACGGCCAGCGCGGGCACGTGCTGGCCCTTGTCGGCAAGCTGTTTCGCGTAACGGTAGAGAAGCGAGTGGAGATGGACCGGAGGGACGCCCCACTCGTTCATCATGCGCCACGGGCTCATGCCCGTGCCTCCGCCGGCCCCGTCAACGGTGAGAAGATCGATGCCGTAGCGTGAAGAGAACGCGACCGCCCGCGCAAGATCGGCCGGCCTGTAGGCGCCGGTTTTGAGGAAGACATATCGGGCGCCGGCCGCGCGCAGTTCCTCCACCCGCCTGGCGAAGGACTCTTCGGTCACCATGCCCACTCGAGAGTGCCGCTCGAACTCCTTGAACTCTTCGTTTTCGAAGCTCTTGATGACGGCGGCGTTCGTGGGGTCGGGAAGGACTATGTAGCCGCGCTTGTGGAGCAGCTGGGCCTTCTCGAGGTCGCGTATCTTGACCTCACCGCCTATATCCTTGGCTCCCTGGCCCCACTTGAGCTCTACACACTCTACGCCGAGCTTCTCGATGGCGTACTCCTGCACGCCGAGACGTGTATCTTCGATATTCGCCTGCACGATGATGGCTCCGTAACCGTCACGCTGATGATCCTTGTAGAGCTTCACGCGGCGCTTCAGATCGGCGGTGTCGACCACACGGCCATTCTCGATGACGGAATCGGGATCCATGCCGACGACGTTCTCGCCGATCGTGAGCCCGGTTCCGGCGAGCGCGGACCCGATTGCCAGACCTTCCCAGTTTTTCTTGGCGATGTTGGTCGAGCCGATGCCGGGTATGATCCACGGACAGCGGAACCTTATCCCGTTGTCGCTGCCGAGGGCGACCTCCAGGCTGACGGCAGGAAAGACCGCCTTGTCGCTGTCGGCCTCGATGCCGTGCGCGCCCACGGCCGTTCCCATGATATTGAAGTGTGAGTAGTCTGCGGGATAGCTCTTCTCGGCCGCGGTGGTGACCATGCCGAACGGCTGGGGATAGAGGACCTCGTGCCCGCGGTAGGCGGATTTCCCGATCTCGCACATTCCGATGCAGCCGTCCACGCAGGTAACGCACATGCCCGAGGCCGGCACGACGGAATCAATCGTCCGATTCCTGGTAAGGGTCGCTGCCGAAGCGTTTGTCTTCGATAATGTAACAGACATCGCGCTCATCTCCTTTGTTTTATGTGTCCTCTCGTATCTCGCATGCCACAC
>CAYMFW010000536.1:914-1765 GCA_964389785.1 uncultured Planctomycetota bacterium | reverse complement strand
ACAACACCTTCAAGTGTGGAAACGATATTCGAAAAGGGTACCACTCCGATATAGTAAATGGGAACGTGCGCCAGGAAAGCTTCTGAAAGGAGGCTTACCGACTCGCATTCCGTCACGATCGAAGCCGGTTTTGACGCGAGCGGGGTCTTTGACAACACCTACACGGTAGGAGAAATTCCTCCAAAGGACTTTCCTGCGGTGAGCGCCGCCGACTACAAGGTGAAGTTGGTCTACGTGCCTTCAGTCGGAGATCTCGGTAGAACATATGTGAAAGGGGTCATTCCCTCTCTTGCCGGCAGCGGCGAGCCCGCAATTCTGCTCACTGAAGGGGAGCCCCTTGGTGAAGTGCCCAATGCTCTTCAGAACATCAGATGGTACGTATCCGAACGGGATTTCGTCATTGTCCCGTCGGGTGTCGGGCCCGGCACATGCAGCAACCCGGACTATCCGGTCCCCGTCGGAGCGGATTGGTATGAGGGCGGCCCCACGTGCGGCTGGCGCGTCAGCGAGGGGCTCTCGGACATTGCATTGAAGGCGTGGGTACCCACGTCATCGCAGGAACTCATCGACGAACACTGGGTGGACAGCGTCGACAACGCGAACGGCCTCCTGATTACTCCGGACATAGTTGTCGAGCTGGGACAGGAAGCCGCCCCGCAGAGCAGGGGGGTCTCGGGCCTCGTGTTCTCGACAACTGCGACGGAGGACGCGGCAATCCCGCCGCAGGGGGAAGAATACCCGGCAAACAGTCTTTCCGGTGGGGAATCCTTCACTCCGACTGCTCCGTGGGTGCCCGTCGCGGCAGGCTCCAGAAGCATGGCGGCCGGTCCCGTCGATATGGTTCAGGGCCT
>CAYMFW010000536.1:0-904 GCA_964389785.1 uncultured Planctomycetota bacterium | reverse complement strand
CTATTCGGACTCGGCTCCGGTCGGCTCCGTCGGCGTATACGATCTGAGCGGTCAGCCCGTGAAGTACGGCAAGGTGTTCGAGCCGCGCCCCTACACACTCCTTGCGGCCCCAAGCGCGGGAACCGGATCCATTGAGGTCTCGGGCAAGGTGCTGTCTTTCTTCGAGAATCCCGTGCTTGCATACAAGTTCGGAGATGAAGAAGGAACGATTCCCTTCGGTGATCCGCTTCCGAATGCAGCCGCGTTCGAGGCGAGGGGAGCATACGTCTACAGCTTTGCTCACACATTCGAGGCTGAGGAGGCCAGGGATGTCGTCCTGACGGTGACCTGCAATGCGGGCCACGAAACAGGCGAGATAGGCAAGTCAAGGAGGCAGACGATCGGCGACGGGAATACCCTGGACCCGGGCAATCCGCTTCCCCTTGACCTCCAGCCTTCTCAAGTTGACGGGTTGCTGAGTTCCTATAAGATCGTCCTGGCTACGCACAATGCTTATCTCCTGAGTGCTTCCTTGGGAAGTGATGCTTCGCCGCCGTCGATTCCATTGGATAACAAGGTCAGGTGGGGCGAGGACCCGCTGACCCTCAGGACCTGGGCGAGGGTATCGCAGTCAAGAGTGCTCGTCGAGGACATATTCCCGCGGACCGGTCTCCTCGTGCCCGTCTCTCAGACAGAGGCAAGTGGCATTCATACCCTTGCCGGCAACGAGTTGGTGATACTGAAGGACACATGCCCGGGCGGGTTCTGGAGCAAGGCCGAGATACTCTCCGGCGGCAAGATCGCGACCAGGAGCCATCTCTTCGGTGCCGGGTTCAAGATCGACGGGGACAATCCGAATTTCGCGCTTGTGAAGATCGAGAACCTGCGCAATCCGGACGGGTGCCAGATCAGGTGCTCGATCGGA
>CAYMFW010000535.1:0-1765 GCA_964389785.1 uncultured Planctomycetota bacterium | reverse complement strand
GGGATGGACAGCGGCAACTATTCCAGGCCGGATGCAAGTACTTCGGCACATGGCGAAAGGCCGTAGAAGCCGCCGGACTCGACTACGACCGCATTTCTCCGCGCGCCCGCAAGCTGCGGCGGCCCTGAAGGTCCCGCCCGCGGCATACCGCTGCTTGTGCTGTCCACCCTATCCTTTCACGGATATGACCCGAGAAGGCGAATAAAGGCCTGCACGGGAGAATGCCGATACATTCACCAATGCGACGGTTGCACGATGCGTCTTGGGGTGATATCCTTACTGTTAGCGGCAGGCGGTGAGTCAACTTCAATCATCGGACGCATTGTGACTGGGTTTTGCAGTCCGGAGACAAGAGATGGCACCGCGAACGGTTTCTAGAGGAAACGGCAATATCCTTCTGACCATCGGTTACGAAGGCCTCCCAGCACACCGTTTCATCTCATTTCTCGAAGAGAACCGCGTTCGCCTTCTTGTCGATGTGCGCGAACTCCCCCTGAGTCGCAAGAAGGGCTTTTCCAAGTCATCCCTGTCGGAGTCACTTGAGAGGGCCGGCATAGAATATGTTCACATTAGAGAGTTGGGATCTCCTCGCCGCGTGAGAAACCGCCTGAAGAAGGATGGCGACTATCCTTCCTTCTTCTCCGCGTACCTGAAGCACCTTGAGCATCAGACTGAGGCGCTCAACAGATTGGAGAAACTCGTTGAGCAGTACCGTCGCGTGTGCCTCATGTGCTTCGAGAAATCTCCCCAGCAATGCCACCGCAGTCGTCTCGCTGATTATTTCGCGAAGCACTACGAGCCATCGGTAGCGGTCCAAGCGCTCGCTGTCTGATTCCGAATGCAGATCGAAATACTGGTCCTGGTTAAGTCCTATCCTACTCCGAGTCGCAGCCTCAAGGAGGCAGTCTGCGTACTCGGCGTCAGTCTGGAGATGGGTCTGGTACGAATCTATCTTATTCCTTACCGACAGCTCGAAGACGAACAGCAGTTCAGCAAGTACCAGGTGCTCCGCATGAAGGTGCGGAAACCCAGGCAGGACCCACGCCCAAACACCTTCAGGCCGGATCTGGATACTATTGAGGTCGTAGGAAAGCCCATATCTTCCCGACACAAGTGGCGTCAGCGCCGGGAGTGGATTCAGCCGTTTCTAAGCGAGTCTATGTGCCAGATCCAGAAGATACAAAGAAGTACGCGACTGTCCATGGGAATCTTCAAACCCAAGGAGGTCTTGGATCTCGTCCAAGAGAACGCCGAGAAACAGGAATGGTCAAGAAGGGACCTGGCCAAGCTGAAACGGAAAGACCTTTTCCTGACGAAAGAGAACAAGCTTCTCGAAAGGATCCCGTATAACTGGAAATACGTGTATCGGTGCGCCGACCCGGCGTGCAAGAAGCCGCACCGCCAGACGATTATCGACTGGGAGATTCACCAGCTTTACAGGAACCTGCGGCGGAAGGGAATATCCGATCCGGAAGAGATTCACAGGCAAATACGCAGGAAATTCCTCGATGAGCTGTGCGGATCTTCACGAGACACTTACTTCATAACGGGCAATATGGTCAAGCATCCTCGAACATTCTTGATTCTGGGAGTGTTCTGGCCACCGAAGGACCCGCAGGGAAGACTCTTCTGAGACATCTCCGCAACCTCGCAACGGCTTGAGGTCGCAGACTGCGACCTCAAGATCAGGGACGTTTCCTGACACCTCCGTCTACCGGTCCTGTGCGTGCAGTTCCGCGGTCCGTGGCGCTCCCTCCCCCGTGGG
>CAYMFW010000534.1:286-1774 GCA_964389785.1 uncultured Planctomycetota bacterium | reverse complement strand
TAGTATCTCGGCGGGCTGGATGCGGATCACCTCGTCAACCAGTGCGGCCAGCGCTGTTCGATTCGCCGTGCGGTTGCTGTCCACTTGTCTATCCGCTCCCTGAGAAGGTCGCGGTGATTGTAGATTAGAAGCAACCGCTCGTTCCCGGCGGTGAGACTGATTTCTACCACAACGGTAGAGTCCTGAGGGGCCGGTTAGGGTGGCTCTCCCCCGGCACTTTCGACCGCTGCAAACAGCTTGTCGACGAAGCGTGGGGCGGCGGATAGGTCCTCTTCCGGCTTCGACGATGTGAGCCCCGTCTTCTGGTAGAGCTTGCGGATCTGCAATCGTTGCGCTGCTGAGACGGTAGTTGACTCGACCTTGAAGTGCATCTTCCCTATCGATTTGCGCTCCAGGTCCGTCGGAGCGATCAGATGTCCGTGTACGTCCACCGCCCGAACTGCGCCCGAGATTAGAAGAACCTGAAGCCCACCGTCCACGGCATCCCCGGACCAGCCGTACGGTGGCATCTCGAAACGCTGTCGGATCTCCGATCCTTTCTTACCGCCGGCTATCGCCGCCAGTATGGCCTTGCAGACCGGGTTCTCAGCGGTTTCTCCTTTATGGTCGACTGCCTTGAGGGCGTCAGGCGCTCCTTTCTGGGCCCGGTCATAGACCTTCGCCCAACCCGTATGATCGGCCATGGCGAACTGAGGATACAGACGCTTGAGGGCGTTCTGGGCGGCTTCGGATACCATTTCCTTCAAGTTATTGCCGGCGATCTCGGTCCCGCCGCTCTGAAACACCCTAGCCTTGCCGAGCGCAGCTCCCAGCAGCTCCCGGATCCTTCGCTCTGCCGTGTTCCTGACGGTTTCCATGGCGGCCCTGGCCTCCGCCCCCTCTGGTCCGGACGGGACGCCCCTTGCATCCAGAGTTGCCGCGGCGGCCAAGTGATCCATGAGCTGGTGTCGAAGCTCGTCTGAGGCATGCCTGGGGATGAACACGAAGATGAGGGGAGACTCGCTTCCGGCTTGGCGAGCCTCTGCTCGCACGGTGCTTTCCTCCACGTTCCATTCGTCGCGCACCCAGACGAACACCTCGCTCCCCGCGTCCGCCGGCAGGGTGCTGTCGAAACCGGTCCGAACCTTGCGGCTCACCCTGCTATCGCCCTGGTTCAGAACGAGCTTCCCGACGGTCTCCTCAAACAGGGACCGGATCCATTCGCTGCGTTCCAGGGGGATCCGCCCGGATTCGTTGGCCAGAGCGGATCGGTGGCTGAGAAACTCATCGTTCCAGGCAGCGCTTTCTTCGGTCTGGATGCGATATTGGTCGTCCACTTTCATTAGAA
Organism: uncultured Planctomycetota bacterium; assembly: GCA_964389785.1. Lineage (GTDB taxonomy): Bacteria > Planctomycetota > CAYMFW01 > CAYMFW01 > CAYMFW01 > CAYMFW01. Next base: position 447 of record CAYMFW010000534.1, on the reverse strand, counting down.
GCTCGCAGCCCTCCAGCAACTGTGGAAGGCGAGAGCGAAGATCGGACGACCGCCCCGCCATGTTCTCCACCAGAAGATCCGCTACCGCGTCCGGTGCAGCCCGCAGTCCGATCTCGCTGTTCTTCTCAGCCACCTTGTTGATGAGGAAAACAAGAGCCACG
>CAYMFW010000534.1:0-276 GCA_964389785.1 uncultured Planctomycetota bacterium | reverse complement strand
CTTGTCTTCCGAGCCCTCGGCCCAGGTCATCGTCTTCTCATACACTTTGCGCGGAAGGATACGGGCCTGGAGCAGTCTCACCGCAGAATCGAAGTAAAGGAAGTCGGCGGAGATAACGTGCCCCAGCGGTTCATCAACGTTCGTCTGAATCGCTTTGTGAATCATGCTCAGCTGGTTGCGAAGCTGACTCTCTGTGCCCGTCGGGTCGAGCACGCGAAGGGTAGCCTCCCAGAAACGGCGACGCACGGGCAGAACGGGATAGTCCTGCACGAAGTG
>CAYMFW010000533.1:0-1778 GCA_964389785.1 uncultured Planctomycetota bacterium | reverse complement strand
GGCAGGGCGGGTATCCGGAACCGACGTTCGAGGATTCGTCGTTCTTCACGGCCACATTTCTGCCTGTGAGCCGGGAAGTGGCCCCGGAAGACACCGGACAAGTACCCCACAAGTACCCCACAAGTACCCCACAAGTCCTACAGTTGCTCAAGGCACTCGAAGGCGAAATGGACAGGAACACGCTTCAGAAGACCCTTAAGCTCAAGGATCGGTTTCACTTCAGGGAAGCATATCTTCTGCCGGCCTTGGAAGACGGCCTGATCGAAATGACAATCCCGGACAAGCCCCGCAGCAGCAAGCAGAAATACAGGATTACGGAGAAGGGGTGCGAGGTGCTGGAACGGCAAGACGAAGGCGCGGTGTGACATTGAAACACGAAGAACTCTGGCGCCCGCGGTACGACGCCGCGGCTGAAATCGCGAAGATGAAGCCCTGGACGTGGATGGAGGAGAGCGACATCTTCGGCCTGCAGATGCCGGGAACGTCGCATGTCTGCTACGTCAGCGTCATGGGACTCCTGGGCGAGCACCTCGCCGTGTCCGTGTATCTCGAAGAGGTATCAGCCGATGGCTTCCACCGAACACGGCGGAACATTCACTTCACCCAACTCGTCCACGTAATTGAATAGAACAGGCACGCGTCCTCGTAGAGGAGGTCCCATGGCACGCACCGTCAAGCGCCTGATAGAGAACGGCTGTCCGGGATGCAACGAAATCCCCATCCCCATCGGTGCTGTCCCTCTTCGGATCCCCTCCCTGCTCGACCCCTCCCCTCTGGTCGCCGTTGACCTCATGGACGGCAGCAAGGTCATCTGCGCTGATGAGAAGGTCCGCGTGTGGGTCTGGGACACCTTCTCCGGCGTGGGCGACGCGCTCGAAACAGGCGGCGCTTCGACCAGCGCCGTCACCGGAAGCGGCTGGCGCGCCTTCGTGCTGGACGAAGACGGCTTCCTCCACAGCTGGCATCTCGAGCAGGGAGAGCATCTCTGCGACCGCCGGATGCCCGCCGTCGACGACGCCTGCCTTCTCAGGGCCGCCCCCGGAGGCCGGGCCGTGGCCTTCTCCGGCCCCGCCGGGATCGAGATCCTCGACCCCAAGGACCTGGCAACCATACGCACGCTCTCCGACGAGCCCGCCGATGCTCTCCTGTGGGCCACGGAGAAGAGACTGCTCACCGTGCACGGCAACGAGGTGCGGCTGATCGAGGTGGGTACCGGCACAACCAGGTCCGGCATCGAAACGCCCGAGAAAGTCACTGCCGTTGGCTACCGGCCCAAGAATTCCATGCTCATCACCGGACACCCCTCGGGCGCCGTCATCGTGTTTACCGGCACCAAGACTTGGCGCCCCGCGCCGGTCCTCCAGGCCGGCGCATCCCCCATCAGGGCCGCGGCGACAGACCGTGCCGCGAAGAACATCCTGATCGTGGACGAGGAGGCGCTCTACTACCGTATCCGCAGGAAAGACGGTAAGCTCATGAAAATCTTCCGTGTGGAAGAGGAGCGGCCGATTGCCATCGCCGCCGACCCGTGCCACGCCATCGCCGGCACCAGTGCGACCGGCCTGCCGTGGTGGATCCGGGTCCAGGCCCACTGGGAGGTCGGCCGTCCCGCGTCCTGGTTCCCCTGCGCAGAGCATGCCGCCATGAGCTCCGACGGCCGGGCCATCGTCACCGTGGATGCCGCCGGCGCCTGGTACCGCTGGAACGACAGGGGTGAGCAGGTAGTCGAAGGCGAGGCCTGCCAGGGGCGGCCCCGCGCGGTGTACTGCCACCCGGAT
>CAYMFW010000532.1:0-1778 GCA_964389785.1 uncultured Planctomycetota bacterium | reverse complement strand
CCAGCGCCGCGGTGTACTTCTCGGCGGTCTTCCGCACCACGTCGTCGGGCAGCTCCGGGGGATCCGAATTCTTGTCCCATCCGCACGTCTCCAGGTGATCCCGCACGAACTGCTTGTCGTACGACGGCTGCGGGCCGCCCGGCGCGTAGCTGTCGGCCGGCCAGAACCTGGATGAATCGGGGGTGAGCAGCTCGTCCACGATACGAAGCTCACCGTCTATGTGACCCCATTCCAGTTTGGTGTCGCTGAGTATGATCCCGCAGGACTCGGCGTGCCTGCGGCCCTTCTCGTAGATCTCCAGCGTCCTGTCCCGGAGCCGGGTGGCGAGGCCGGTTCCGACCTGATCCTTCAGCTCGGCGAACGAGATGTTCTCGTCGTGTCCGGATTCCGCCTTGGTGGCCGGCGTGAAGATGGGCTCGTCGAGGCGGTCCGACTCGGTGTACCCTTCACGGGCCTTCTCGTTCGCGACGGTTCCCGACTGTCGGTACTCTTTCCAGGCGGAGCCGGACAGATAGCCCCTGGCCACGCATTCGACGGGCACCACCTCGGCCTTCCTGACGATCATGGAGCGGCCCGCCAGCAGGGCCGCCTGTGACGACAGGTCGTCTTCCGTTTCCGGGTTCGCGTTGACGATGTGGTTCTTCGCGGCGTCTTTCATGAAGTCGAACCAGAAGAGGGACATCTGGGTGAGGACCCGTCCCTTTCCCGGAATCGGCGTGGGGAGCACCCAGTCGAACGCGGAGATCCTGTCCGTCGCGATTATCAGCAGGTCATCTCCGTACTTGTAGATGTCCCTCACCTTCCCTCGGGCGACCAGCTTCAGGTCCTTGATGTCCGTCTGCGAAACGGCCGGGCTACTCATGTTCCTCTCCTTTCAGCTGCGGCAGGTACTGGGCCGCGAAGCGCATGTACAACTTCTTGAACGCCGGCATCTGCTCCATCATCCGGAAGACCTCGTACGCCGACTTCAGGTCTTCCGTGACTTCTTCCTTCGGGTGCACGATCGTCATCGTTCTTCCGTCCTTGTCCAGAAGCACGACGGAGTAGCCGCCGTCGTCCGTCTTCTTCATCGAATACGGTATCTCGGTGCCGACCACGAAGGGCCCGGGCGGCGGCGGGACCACCGGCTCGTACGCGCGTTCTTCCTGCGGGCCGAACAGGTCCGCCATCTCGTTGAGCGAGGACTCCCTGACCTTTCCCATGTTCGTCAATCCCTTCCGGATCTGCCTCGCCCGCTCCTCCGGCTCCAGCCTCTTCGCTTCCTCCAGGCGATCGGGAATGGAGCCGATGAGCGTGTCGACGATGTCCGGGGCCTCCTCGCCGGGGGCTCTCTCTTCCACCTTCGTGTACGTCACTTCCAGCGGCTCGGAAAACATCGGACGCGGAAACGAGAAGCGGAGAGACCTTGCCGCGCTCCAGACGATCAACCCGGAGACGACGACGAAGTGTATGCATACGGAGGCGCAGAGCGAAAGATGCCACATCCTCGACTGTTTGTCGATATCGACCGCGCCCGAATGCACCACGGTTCCTATTCCTTCGCGGATTCCAGCAGCGCTACCACAGGTGTGGCCACGAAAATGGAGGAGTACGTACCTACCACCACGCCTACGATGAGAGCGTACGCGAAGTTGTGTATCACTCCGCCGCCCCAGACGAAGAGCGCGCCGGCGGCGAAGAGGGTAGTCACCGATGTCAGCAGCGTTCTGCCCAGCGTCTGGTTCACGCTGAGATTGACTATCTCTACGAAGGGCTTGTTCTTCATCGTCTTCATGTTC
>CAYMFW010000531.1:0-1780 GCA_964389785.1 uncultured Planctomycetota bacterium | reverse complement strand
TCACGGGGAGGCGTTCAGACCCGGAAAGCGAGTTGATGTACTTCCGGAATCGGTACTACTCGGCGGAGCTGGGGCGGTTCACCTCGAGAGACATCGGCTATTCTGATGGCATGAACGTCTATAGTGCATACTTCGTGCCAAATGCAAAAGACCCTTCGGGATTGGCGGTAGCCAATGGAAAGAACAAGGATGAGAAGGGAGAGACGAACTGCTGCGAGACGAAGGACAAGAAGGACAAGAAGGACAAGAAGGATAAGAAGAAGAACCGCTTCGGGATAGACTTGGGGCCGACAGACCCGAACTGCGTCTGCTGCGTTGTGAGCTTTGAGGTCAAGAAGCAGGAGAAGGCCTACTTGGACAGCAAGCATTATGTTAAGGGAAGACATGATGTGGAATGGAAGACCAAGTCCAAAGGGAAAAAGAACGGGAAGTCGTGTTCTAACAAGTGTTGTGTTTTCCGACAGCGCATAAAGGGATACACGCGGAGGGGAAAGGACGGCAAGAAACGATACGTGATCACGTCGAGGGGCGTCAAGATCAACATAAAGGACTGGGTGGACGATCGCGTGTCGCAACCCATGGCGTCTCCAGACACACCGAACGAATACTCATATACCGACCTCCCAGGCTTCGGTGATCTGTACATTCACACGCGTCAGCCAGAGATCAAAGGTTTTCACGAGCTCCATTTCGAATTCCAGTACATGATTTGGGATTCATGCCAGGGCAAGCGTGCGGGCCCGACAGACGCAGGAAAATCCCCCTTTCAAACTGGGGTCTTGCACATAGAGGGGGACCAGCCGGGGCAGCGATTCAAGTACTACAATGGCAAGAAGGACAAAGACAAATGAGGGTACTCCTCTGGTGCTTAGGGTGTCTTGCTCTAGCGTTGCTTGGGTGTGACGCGGCCGTCGTGAGCGAAAGGCCGCCAAAGCCGTTTCATGGCGACCCTCGAAAGGAAGCTATCTTTCTGTCAAGCCGGGCGCGGAAGTTGCCTGATCCCGTTGGGCTAACCCTCCACGAAGCGAAGCAGGCCTTCGGGGGAGATCCGATAAGAACCCATCTGGACAATAGTGGTAACGGCACGGCAGAGTGGTGCTTCTACCGTATCATCACGATAGATGGTAAGAATTGGGGCCGGTATTCGAATCTGGAATGCACTTTTGCATCGGGAAAGGTTGTCGAAGCCTGGTATCCACCTTCGAGTGGACAGACATTCGATCTGCGGCAAGACTAGGAGGGTTCCCGGTATTGTGTGGCTCTGGTGTAGCGGCCAAAGGCATTGTGAACCAGCCTCCGGCCGCTGATCTGTACCGGCCCGCCAAACAGTGTAGGGGCCCAGGGCATTGTGAAAGAGCCTCCGGCCGGGAACGACCGGCAGCTCGATAGCCGCTAACACCTTACCGCGCCAGCGCTTACGGCCATTTTCGTTCACGTCGGTCAATTATGACCGGTGTAACGGCCCAGGGCATTGCGAAAGAGCCTCCGGCCGCTGATCCGGCCCTCCGCTTCCGAAAGTCGGCACTTTCTTCCGCGCGCAGGCAGTGAGCTGCTGCGCCGGAAGCGCCCGGGCAGCCGCCCAACCCGGCCGACAGCCACACGTACTCCAGTCACGTGTCCCGCGCCCAGCACCCGCCTGCCGTCACGCAGCGAGCCGCTTCCTCCATGCCACGTCGATATCCAGCACCGGCAACAGCGGATCGCCTTCGAACAATTCCTTTGTGACGCATATCTTGGACGACCAGCACCATCTAGAAGGATGGAGACCGTTGCCTTTATC
>CAYMFW010000530.1:0-1780 GCA_964389785.1 uncultured Planctomycetota bacterium | reverse complement strand
CTGGACAGATGGGGATGAAACTTCCGGGTCCTTGAGTGGGAATTACTGCCTGTTCAGAGGGAAGAGATATGATGTCGAATCTTCATTGTATCGAGTAGGCGAACGGCAATACAGCGGGTCGCTTGGGAGGGCGATAAGTAGAGGATTGGCAGGAGGTGCGAACGCGTACAGTGTATTCCTTATGCAGATTCCTGCGCCCATAATGGGGATAACCGAAACAAGCCAGGGTGCGACAATCTGCAATGACGATGGGTCCATGTCATGGGATGCAGATGCTAAGACGGTTGAGGTGGCCCTCTGTGCACTCTTACATGAATACAAGCATGTCCAGTATCAGTCGGCATGCTGCGCGCTGAGGGGCAAGTATCGAAAGAATAAGACTGAACAACAGCTAAGGTTTGTGGATCACTGCTACGAGAATTGGAGGAAGACCACCGAACCTTATACGGAATGTGAGGCGGTGAAATATCAGGAACTATGTCTTGACGACTATTGGGAAGAATTAAACTGCGATTGTCGCGAGAAGATTAAGAAGGAGGATCTTAAGACCTGCGTGGAGATCATGTTTGAGAGGGCAGCGACAATTGAGCGGTACAAGGAGAAATTCGGCTGCGCAAAAGATAATGGGAGGCAGTCCCTCAACAAGAAGTGCCCTCTAGCGGATAAGAATTGGAAGAAGGCCTGCGAGAAATATCTAGGTATTCCGTATCCGGAGTAGTAGAGCAGATGCAGAAGAGACTATGGTGCCAACAGGTTGCAGCCCTGCTATTGGTCTCCCTGTGGTTGGGATCGGCTTCAGGGAACATCTGGCCTGCGCCGAGGGAAAGACGAGTCCTGTCCGTCAACGGGAAGTACTGCGCGAAGGTCATCCCGCAATTCGCGTGGAAACCCCAAGAAACCAGAAAGACGCAGGACCTGCGGAACCTGAGAGAGCGACTTAAGAAGCGACCAAAGAGTGCACCAGGACATTGTCTTATTCGGGTCTACCGAAACGCTGAGAAGAAACTGACGCTCCTGTGGGAAAGAAATCTGGTGAATGACTGGTCTCCGACTCGAGTTATCATCTCCAATTCAGGGAAGCACGTAGTGACTGTCGGAGACTGGTATAAACACCAACTGCTGCCGATTGTCATATACGGCGAGAGGGGAGAGCTCATTAAATACCACGGAAAGGAGAGCCTGGGATTGCAGGATGATGAGTGCCTACGTAAGGGTCGTACGCCCTTCCACGACAACTCTCTGATGTTCTATGGGCCAGGCATGATAGGAGGTTGCCTCTACGTGAGGCTTTCTTCCGGCAAGTTTCTGATTATTGGCCTGCAGAACGGTGTGTTGGCTGATGGGACGCTTAAGCTGGATGGGGAGAAGAAGACCCTGAGAGAGTACGCTCAGGAGAAAGCTAGACAGATTGCCCTGAGCCTGTCTCGTTCTAAAGACAAAAAAGAACGCGAAAGAGGAAAGGCCCTCTGTAAACAGATGAAAGTTCCGACAGAAGAAACCTCAAAGAAACGACTCGATGCGCGGAGAGGAAGGAGGGAGACCTCTTCCCGCGGGATCGAACCCAAACAGCGACTTGAGAAGCAGCCCCCGGCTGCTGATCCCGACAACTGAAAACCACCGATTGAAAACCGGTGCTTCGAGAGTATAATGTACCCATCCAAAGAGAACTAGGTGGATGGAAGCGAAATCGATCCCAGAAATGATCCGTTCAAAACGCCGACCACATTCCCTAACCTGGCTCGACGAAATAGCTTCCAGATCTACGATTCGAACCGTCTGG
>CAYMFW010000529.1:0-1787 GCA_964389785.1 uncultured Planctomycetota bacterium | reverse complement strand
GGGCTGGCCCAACCACGGCGGCACCGCGTGGGTCTACGACCGCACCGGCGAGCTCCGTCAGTCCTGCGCGATCGTCGGCGGCCGGCTCGTGAACGGCGTGATGATCGACGAGGACGGCCACCTCTACTGCTCCGTCGACCGCCGCCGGATGGTCGACGGCAAGGTGTTCATGGCGGACCGCGGCGGCACCATCGGCGGCACCCCCCACCCGCGCTTCGGCAAGGCAAACAGGAGCCCGTTCATCGTCACCTACATGAAGACGTCGCAGAAGGGGGCGAAGCTCCTCAAGGAGAACGCGCTCGTCAAGCTGGACCCGCTCCCCACGAAACCGAGGGACGTGAACCACGGATGGATCGAGGGCGCGGAGTGGCTGTACGCCGGCGCCGGTCCCATCGTCTGCGTCACCTGCTCGTGCCCCACCAACCGGGCGCACCTGGACTGGTACAAGCGGTCGTACATCCCGGAGCCGTTCCGGCATTCCTTCGGGGTGCTGGACGCCAACGGCAACCTGATACTGCACATGGGCGAGTACGGCAACTACGACAGCGGAAAGAAGATCGCCTCGTGCGCTGCGCCGTACACCTCCGGCACCGACGACTACTTCGCCTACATCGACTACTCCCGCCTCGTCATCGTAAAGCTCGATTACCACGCCGAAGAGAAGGCCAAGATAAACCTATGACGGGGACGTTCACAAATAAACAAATAACTCGGGAAATTGAGAACGAAAAACGGTGCCCGAATGGAGTGACCGGTTACTTCATTACGACAGCGCCCCGCATAACCAGGAAAGGAGCACGCTCATGAAAACCGCCGCATCCGCCCTGCTGATCCTGTTCACCGCCGCCTCATCCCTCCTCGCCCAGGACTGGTGGAAGCCGTACGCGGAGCCCTGCACCGAGCGGGAGAACGTGTTCGTCTTCACCCGGAAGCCCACGGTGAAACTGATCGCCAAGGACAAGTACGAGATCGCCTTCGCGTCCGAGGGCTTCTGCGACGTCACGGTGGGCATCATAGACGAGAAGGGTACGGTGGTCCGCCACCTGGCCTCCGGCGTCCTCGGGAAGAATGCCCCCGCCCCCTTCCAGAAGAACTCGCTGAACCAGAAGATCTACTGGGACGGCAAGGAGGATCTGGGGACCTACGTGAAGGAGCCGGAGAAGATGCGGGTGCGGGTGATGCTCGGGCTCAAGCCGGAATTCGAGAAGCGTCTCGGAGGCACCAGCCCCAAGAACTTCCCCGGATTTGTCGGCGGCATCGCGATCGGCCCCGACGGCGCGTACGTGTTCATCAAGGGACGCGGCGCCAAGGGCCACACCAAGATCCGCCATTTCGATCGCGACGGGAAGTACGTGAAGTGCGTCGCCCCGCCCCCCGCGAATATGCCGCTCGAGAAGCTCGCCGGCCTCGGCTTCGTGGAGTACGAGCCGGGAAAGCGCGCGGTGCACGGGCCGGTGGCGTACCAGACCACGGCCGACCGCGGCGGGTTCCTCCCCGGCCTCACCGGCGGCGCGATGGGCGACATCCAGCTGGCGATGTCGGGGAACCGGATCTACTGGTGCGACTTCGACCCCAAGATGGGAAGGGCCGGCTGGTCGCTCCTCTATCATGTCAACACCGACGGCTCGACCGACGTCGAAGGGATGAAGGGACGCCCCCTCAGCGTCGACATGCACCGGTTTCCCCGCCTGCTGGCATCGCTCGACGGCAAGTGGCTCTACATGTGCGGCGTGGGGAGCGGCTCCGCGACGGACGCACAGCCGGTCGTCATGCGCCGGTCGGTCACG
>CAYMFW010000528.1:0-1788 GCA_964389785.1 uncultured Planctomycetota bacterium | reverse complement strand
AGACAACCGTAACTCATCTTGAGAGCCTCGAAATAAGGGAGTTCCACGTAGACATCCTCTCAGCGAAAGACGCCGGCGGTCTGGTGCAATGGCTTCAGGTGAACGGTTATGCGGTGCCTGAGCAGGCAAGACCAATCGTCAAGACATACGTTGACAAGGAGTTCTTCTTCGTTGCGGTGAAGATCGACAAATCCCGTATCGAAGCACGGGACCGGCGAATCATGGAGACTGTGGGACACGGATTGACGCCGCTGGCCATCCAATTCGCCGCACAGAAGCCCTTCTACCCTCTTGCTATCTCAGCGATCAGCTCCGCTTCAGAGAATGAACTCCTCCTGCTAGTGGCTGCACCCCAGAGGATGCGTGCCGTTGAGTACAAGTGTGCTGACCTAGACAGCAAGGATGTCCAGGCAACGATGGAGTCCGCCAAGAAGCTGAAGAAGGGCGGGTACCAGTACCGGTTCAATTTCGCCGAGGCTGTGAAGGCAGCTCAGAAACGGCTTGCAGAACCGGCTCTCTTGGTGGAGAGCGTCGCCGAAAAGCGATTCGTCCCTGATAGCTGGAAGAAATTCGTTCCCGTCGATTCGACCAGAAAGGGCTATCAAGTGCGGATAACCCGGTTTCACACGGTCTTGAAGCCGACCCAGATGAAGGACATAACGTTCGAACCCGACAAAGACAACAATCTACTCCAAGGGAAGTACCGCGTTGTGGACGACCCTCGAGGCCTCGCAAAAGAACTGCAGGCGGGTCTGTTCTTCTCAGGAATTCTGCTGGTGGCATTCCCGTGGAGAAGACGACGTGTGAACTCGAAGTTGCGGATCGTGGCTCTGGGGTTGGTTTTTGCCGCTCTTTTGATCTAGCCCTGGTGAAATGAACGAACGGAGGAATCGAATGAAGTTCGTGGTTAGTTCTATGGATCGCAATCTCATGGTTACTGCCAGCCTTGCACTGTCTCTTGCCCTTTCGTTCCAGCATGTCCTGGCGGCGGAAGGCGACGAAAAGACGAGCATGTACGCCACCTGTACGCAGCACGGCTATTTCGATCTGAAGCCGCTGAAGGGTTCTGTATGGAGAATCACCTTGTCAGCAGACGGCCGCCGCCTTGCGGTCGGATGCCTGGAATGCCCCCCTACCGTCTGGAACACAGCTACAGGACAGAAGGTGCAAACGTTTGATGAAATAGGCAACGTTTGGCTTACTACCATGTCCTCCAATGGGAAGCTGCTCGTGGCATACAAGACGGAGAAGACTGTTGGAGTCTGGGATATCGACACTGGCAAGGCGGTACGTACCCTCGAAGTGGAGGGTGGCAGGGCGAACTGCATGTCCTTTTCCTCAGATGAGAAACTGATCGCCATAGGCTCCAGGGAAGGAACCCTTACCGTATTGGAGATCGGAACTGGAAATACAGTCAAGGCTCTCAACGAAGGACGGATTGTCGATGGCGTAGCGTTCTCTCCTGACGGCAAGTTTCTGGCGGTGGCCTCATCAGCACAGAAGGTCTTCGCCCGTTCAAGAGAAGATCTGCCTACTGGCAGCGTTACGATATGGGACATTGCGACGGGCAAGAAGGTCCGTTATGTGGGCAGTATGCGCGCCGCGACTGATGTCGCATACTCGAAGGATGGTCGCTATCTTGTTGTGAAGAGCGGCGTATGCACACTATGGGATACCTCGGGATGGAAGCGCCTGCACTCATTCCCCGAGGGACCGCTCGCCTTTTCGCCGGACGGGAAGACGCTGGCCATAGGAGGAGGCGTGTGGAACACCGCCACAGGCCGGCGC
>CAYMFW010000527.1:0-1791 GCA_964389785.1 uncultured Planctomycetota bacterium | reverse complement strand
TGTTGAGTCTTTGGTGGCATAATAGGCCTTCGAAAATGGCGAAACTCTAGCCTAACAGAGCCTCTTACTATATCGTCAAGAACACAGTGTGCCTGCACTCGTCTGCACATCAGCGAAGCAGCTTCTCGTCGATCCTGCTCTTCACCGTTCGTCTGGCGAGCCCCAGCCGCCGCGCGGTTTCAGAATAATTTCCCGTCTGCGCGTGCACCCGGGTGCAGTAGAACTCCAGCAACTCCTCCGCGTTGAGCGCGCCCTTACGGATATCCTCCAGCACACCCTCCAGCGCGACCCCGGAGCCCGGTTCCCCGGCCAGCGGACGGTACTCCTTCCGGATGAGCACACTGCGAACGCACTGCTCCAACTCACGGAAGTTCCCCGGCCACGGATATTCCGGCCCCAGGTTCTGTTCCACCCACGACGTCACTTCTCCGGCCAGCGTCTCGCTCTCCTCTCCGACCACTCCCCTGGTGATGTGCGCGATCAGCTGCCGAAGCTCCTCCGGGTTGTCTCCCACCTGCTCGCGCAGGGACGGGGTGACCACCACGTTCGAGCACAGCCGGTAGTACAGGTCCTCCCGGAACCGCTCCCGGCGCATCTCCGCGGCCAGGTCCCGGTTTGTCGCCGCGATGATCTTGCCCGCGAAGTACCTCGTCCGGGTCTCCCCCAGCCGCTGAAACGTCCGGTCCTCCAGCACCCGCAGCAGCTTCACCTGAATCGACGGCTCTATGTCACCCACCTCATCGAGAAACACCGTCCCTCTCGGACCGCACTCCTCGAGCCACCCCGCCCGGTCTTCGGCCGCACCGGTAAACGATCCCTTCCGGTGACCGAACAGCTCGGATTCCACCAGCGTGGGCGCCAGCGCCGATATGTTCAAAGGCCGAAACGACCCGATGAAATCATCCTCGAACCGCAGGCCCTTCGGGTCGAACGGTATGTACCTCGAAAGCCCTATCGCCCGCGCCACCAGTTCCTTGCCGGTCCCGGACGGCCCGGTGATAAGCGTGGCCATGTCCCCCATCCGCTCGTACAGGCTTCTTCGATACCGCCTCATATCATGGGTGAACACCGACCGCCAGACGTCCGCACGCAACCTCGCTGCCGCCCCCGACCGACCTACAATGTACATGTAGATCATCCGAAACGCACGACGGACCTGAAAGCAGAAGGCAAACAGCCACTCTGGCCTGTCGCCCCGCCTCTTCTTCATCCCGGCCCCGCCTAGCAGACGATTGAACGGCTCCACGAATGCCCGATAGTCTTCGAATCTCTCCCGGCCCGCCAGACCTTTCTCCAACGCCTCCATGATCGACTGCTTCAGCGACTGCTGCACAGTCTCATACAGCACAAGCAGGACCGTGTCTTCGTACAGCTGCAGCTCATCCTCGTTTGCCTTCGTCCCACCTTCCAGCCCCTCCCGCACCTCTTTCGCCAGCGCCCCGGCGATCTCCGCGATGGCGACCGTGTTCGGATGCTCCCTCTCCGGCTCCCCCACGGCGCTCCACGCCGCCCCTCTCTCCTTGAACCTGGACCCAAGCACTTTCTTCTCGTAGCTGATCCGCTCCGGCATGAACGGATTGCAGTGCACCAGGGCTGAAATCGCCTCCGCCAGCGCCTTTTTCCGTCCCGTCAGCAATGCCATATCACCTTCTCCGCGATGGCCTTCGCCAAAGCCTTCTTCCGTCCCGTGAGCACGGCCTTATCACCCTCTCCCGTCAGTACCGCCATATCGCATTCTAAATAGCCGTTCGTGAAAAGGAAACATTATTTCTCATGCGGCAACCTTTGCAT
>CAYMFW010000526.1:0-1812 GCA_964389785.1 uncultured Planctomycetota bacterium | reverse complement strand
CAGAATGGTTTATCCATTCGTCGTTTCCGAACGGATGAATGCCCAGAAATCAGCTTACACAATCCAAGAGAAACCCAAGATACCGATAGAAACGTTAGCGAATGAAGAGTTTTCCGAAGAGGATATGGACATCGATATTCTCTATAGGTGGAAATTGCCGGCAAGGCGAAAGCGGAAGATATTGAGAGAACTTGAGAGATGCGACATCAATCCGAGAACCCTGTTTCCTGACCTCGATGGCCTCTCCAAAGGCCTTCTCCAGACTGAGATCTTGCGCTGGCGCCGACGTTGAACAGACCATCGTAGGCCTCCACCTTCATGGAGGGGGTTCGTGAGAGCACTATTGGCTCTCGTGTTTTGCCTTCATGCACCAACTTGACGCCGATGGAGAGGTAGTCGTAGTATGCGAGGACGATACCCTGCATGCCTACCCATGCACGGTCCCGGCTGCGGGCTTGGCTGAACCGGCAGGAGAGACCGACGGCCGGGACGGTGCTTTGCATGGCTTGCCAAGGGTTTCGTCCGAGCCCCGTACGGCCAACCAATTATGGATGTGCAATCCTGGTGTAGGCCGTGGCGCCGGCACGGTCCATGGCAGAGGCCCTGAGATGCTGCTTTTTCGGATGGAACGTGCCGAGGCCCGTTCTTATAGCCCCATCATCCTCGCGAATACTTGTGCCTTGGCACTGGGCCTGCCTCTTTCAGACCGAAGAATGCCAGCGATTCCCCACTGCGGAACGTTCTTCGTCTTCGCGATGTTGCTAATTTCAGGATTCTTGAAGAGCGCGGTCTGAATCAGGAATGTCTCGAGGTCATCTATGTGAGCCTCCGGCACTTTCTTCTTGGCGCCATCTGGAGCGATAAAGAACATGACGGGGGTTCCCTTGTGTCCTTTGGCAAGCACGCTATTGTAATGCACCAGTTTGTGGGACTGGAAAGCTTCTTGCCGAAATCCCTTTGTGGCCTTGCCAACGTACCAAGCCGTGAAGCCCCTTCCAGCCCGAAGAGCAAAGACATAGCATCCTTGTTTTTTGTCCAGTGCTCGGGCTTCGGGATGCTCCCAGAATAAAGGAATATGCTCCTTTTCGATACGCTTGGCGACCGTTTTGGCTATGGATACGTAGCCAATTTCAAGTGGCCCGTGGACTACCAGAGAACTCCCCATTGCATCACCCTCCTTGCTGTCCGCGGCAACTGCGCTAACGACACAATAAGAATAGCAGAAAAAGAGCAAAACATGCAATCTGCTCGCTGAGAATGCGCCGAGCGGCCAGTCTGATTTGCCCTTGGAGTGATGCTTCGCGGACTAGACTTTCAGGAACCGTTCCTCCCCGCGCGCCCAGCCCGAGTACAGGGGCAAGCCGTTCGGCGTTCCCAACGATACCAGTTTTCCCGGTCCGGTGACGGCGGCGCCGAACAGCTTGACGAACGCCTGGTAGTCCGCGAACAACTCGTCTGCCTGGCTGAAGGAGTGCACCACCATCACCCCCGCACGCGCGCCGTACTTCTCGGCGGTCAGCACGGCCGACACCGTGCGGTGGAGGAGCTGGTACCTTGTGCTCCCCGCTGGTGTGTCTGGCAGCCAAAGCTTGTCCTTTATGAAGGACAGGCGTTCAGTCTTGCCCGGGGAGTCTTCCCATTCTTCCAGGGTCGGGCCGAACGACTCGGAGACTGTTCCCTCGACCACAATGGCTACCGGCGAGCCGCTTCCCGTGGTTGCCAGAACGAAGATGTCGTTCTGCGATCCGTGCCCTCCAGGCGGGAGGGGCACAACGTACTCGGGGATGACAATCAGGGGTTCGAGTCTCTGCA
>CAYMFW010000525.1:0-1822 GCA_964389785.1 uncultured Planctomycetota bacterium | reverse complement strand
CCATCGTCGGCGGCCCGGGCAGAGAATACCTGGTAGACGGCAAGAACTACCCGCCGGACGAGAAGACCGATCCCGAGGCCGGCAGATGGCGTGTGGAGGTGAAGCCGGGGAAGCTGGCGGCTGCGGACTTGTTCCTGCATGTTCTGCATGCGGGGGCCTTCGGGAAGAAGGCGCCCTACCCGGAGCTGAAGCTTGTCTCCGCCGAGGGGGGCTCTGTCACCCTTGAGATTGTCCTGGACAAGCAGACCACGACGCTGACCTTCCTGGCGAAGGGTAAGCCTGGGGGGAGGGTCAAGATCGAGGAGGGCGGGAAGGACGTGGTGGATGAGGCGCTGGCGGAGGGGGTGAAATGACCAGAGGATAGGGCGGCCGCTGTTTCCTAGAGATTGTCAGTGACGTTTCCTTCAACCACCACCGACACTCACTCGGAGTCTATCTCCGCTGGCAGAATCGCTTTCTTGATCTTGTTGAGCTTCCCGACAGCAAAAAGGAATCCTTTTCCCTTGATCTTCGCACGATAGTCCCTGACGTCCGGCGACTGACTGACCAGATCCAGCTTCACGGCCTTAACGTATTCGGGAGGCACGGTTGCTTTCCAGACCTCGACGTCTTCGCCTGTTCGTCGCCAACCGGAGATCGTCTCATCTTTTGAGCCATGAACATCTGAAATCCTGATACTCAGCTCTTCTTTCGGTTCGCGCCCCTCCGGCGACTTTTCATTGATGGAATCGGAATTGCCTGTCCGCATAGCGTCCTGACCTTTGGATGACTTGCGCATCATCAAGTAGGGGATGAAATGATCGGCAATCTGAACAAGACGCGAAGCGTCAAGCTCGGTGTAGTTATTCCCCTTCTGAACTGCCCATTTCCCCTTCTCTCCGCGGGTTAACTGCACCCAGCCGGGCCCGAGCTTGGTGGCGGCGTTCTCGGCTCCTGCAAGGACTTCGGATTCCGATTTCGCAAGGACAATCTTCAAAGAAGTGAATTCGTAGTTCATTTCCAGCGATCCTGAGGCGCTGGCGAGCACTTCATTGCCGCTGTTGCGGCCGCAGACTTCAAGTTGGTACGAGTACGTGTCTGAAGTGCCCGCGTTGGCCGACTCTACGGGTTCGGCCCCCACAATAGGAACTGCTGGCATAAATGCCAAGAAGACAAGAATGCTACTTAGTGATTTCGAATAAGTCATCATCTTCCTCCACCGTAACTGATTGGCCGCTCATCTTGGACTGCTTAATCTTAACATGCCTTGTATGCGTTGTCTGCGCTGCGATGGCAACGCCTGTCTGCACGGTTACTTCGGTGCTGTCGACAGTGAATTTCCGGATATTGTCAACGTGTTCTTCAACCCTCTCTTCCTCGAATTGCTTCTCCCAAAACTCGTAAGGATAAGGTACCGTCATATCATTTGAGCTGAAGCTAATCTCTCCAAATTCCCAGCAGTTGCCATTCGCAAACTTGGTTCGGGCTTCTCCTGCGACAGCTGCCACAGGGTTATCTCCAGATCCAGTAAAACTGAACGACGATACTCGTATGTGCGGCCGTGGTGGGGCTGGTGTGTCCCGCCCACGCCGCCGAGGTGCGCAAGGACCGACCCCGGATGCTGGTGACTAGGGAAGAGGTGCCGGCGCTCATGACGAAATGCCTCGGCAAGGGCGCCGTCACCGGCACAATACAGGAAATGAAGCCTCACCCTATTTTCCGGGCCATGAAGCGCCGCGCGGACAGCATGACAAAAACCCCCGCCAAGCTGGACAACAACGGGCGGCACTACACCAGGAGCGCCTGGGACGACCCCGCCGCGTCGTGGGCGATGTTCCAGTGC
>CAYMFW010000524.1:0-1826 GCA_964389785.1 uncultured Planctomycetota bacterium | reverse complement strand
GCGATGTGGTCTATAAGGAAGAGTTCGAGTACTACGAATGGAGGAAATGGGCCGGGGTCAAGTCCCAAGAGTGGTGTAAATTTACATGAGGCATTCTCTCTCTGATGATCCCTCTTCATCCTCCGTTACGCAGCAATAAGTTCCTCGAATCCCCGGACCACGATCGGTTCGTTCCTGAGCGTCTCGACGGCCGTCTCCACGAGCCGGAGATGTTCAGGACCCATCTTGATTCCTCGCCACTTCTTCGCGTCCTGATCGATGATGGACCAGACGAGGCTCAACGCCGCCATCTCGTTCGGAAATCGCCCGATCACTCTCGTGCGTCGCTTCACCTCTCTGAAGCATCTCTCCAACGGGTTCGACGTGCGAATCCTCTTCCAGTGTCTCGGAGGGAACCTGAAGAACGTCAGGCAGTCCTCGAGATCCGTTCCCAGAATCTCCACCGCGGCAGGGAACAGATCCTGCCAGGTGGCCGCAAACTGTGCGGCGGCCTCCAGCGCTTCCTCCAGGGAAGGGGCATAGAAGATACGATTCAGTGCCTTGCGGATCTTCTTATGATCCGTCTTGGGAACCTTCGCCAAGACGTTGCGGATTCTGTGAACGATGCATCGCTGACGCGGCACCGTAGGCCAGACCTTCTTGATGGCCTTGATCAACCCGGCGTTCCCGTCAGTGATCACCAGAAGCGGTTGTCGAAGACCACGGCCAATGAGGTCGTCCATAACGATGTCCCAGTTGTCTGCGCTCTCCGTACAGCCCACATACACGCCCAGGAGCGTCCTGGAGCCGGTTTTCGTGATCCCGTGCGCTACCAGGATGGCCTCCTTCTTTTTGGTGCCCAGGCGTACGCCCTCGTAGTGACCATCAAGGAAGAGATACATGATATCTTCCTCCTCCAAGCTCCGGCGCCTCCACTGCTGGAAGGACTCCTTGATTTGCTCGTTGGCCCGGCTGATGCTCGATCGCGAAAGCGGGGCACCTTCCCACAGCGGCTGGAGGGCGCGCGTGAAGTCTCGTGTCGAGAGCCCTTCGACGTACAGCGACGGCAGCGTCGCCACCAGCGTCTCACTGGCTCTCTGCCAGGAATCCAATACCTGAGATTGGAATGCTCCCTTGGTGCCGCGCACCTTCGGGTATTCGATATCGAGACCGCCCAGCCCGCAGGAGACGGTTCTCCTGCGGTGTCCGTTGCGACTCCCTCGCCGACGAGACGTTCTCTCGTACCGGTCTGCCCCGAGAAATGCTCGAACCTCTTCCTCCATGTACGACGTCAGCACCAGGCGGGCACCGAATCGGGCGAGCTCCTCAACGGGGTCTCCTCTGAGCTCTCCCAACTCCAACCCCAAATCCTCGATTGCCAAGACCGGAACCTTCCTGTAAGCTGTGCCCATGAGGCACCTCCTTTCTGGTGGACCGACACCACGTCGGCCGTTTTAGTCATCACCAGAATAGAGGATGCCTCATATTATTTCCACCAGTATAGGGACGCTACCCATACTCGGCAGCTTCTTCAGAATTCTCTTCGCTGCCTCGTCTCCACCGTCAATCAACTCCTTGAGATTCCGAAATCCTGCCACTACTTCGTCAGAGCCCCGTCTTCCGTATCTAGCAAGGGCCTTCTGGACGCTCTGGATCCCCTCTTGGAACTCATCTCCAGGAAACAGTTTGCCGAGCTTCTTCGCTGCAGTAGCAGCCTCTTTGCGGGCTCTCTTCGACCCGCCAAGAATACTCCTGAGCGGATTCGCTGCCAGCGAGTGGTTCTGCAGCGCTGCGCAGCAGACAAGTATCCCAAGCACCGACCCCAAACAACGTTTGACAGTAGCATT
>CAYMFW010000523.1:978-1834 GCA_964389785.1 uncultured Planctomycetota bacterium | reverse complement strand
CGGGTGACTCGAACTCAAGAATATCGGCAAGAGCACCGCTCGCGTGCAGAACATTGCCGCGCAAATCAGTCTTGAACGTCCCGGCGACGAGGTCCTCCGCAAGGTGCCTGTAGCTCTTCTCGGAGCTTGAATGCCCTCTCTCCTTCGACCCATGTTCAGCGCGTTCGAGTGTCACGATAACGTCGGGTACGATTGGACGAAGTTGTCAGTTCTGACGCCTTGCTCTCAATTCGACCGGTCTCTCCGTCTGCTCGTTGTCGATGAGATTGCTCCCCCCGCGGCTGCAACGCGACGAGGGCCTCCCTGGGGACGACGCGACCGTCTTGTCGACCCTGGTGTAGGGTTCGAGATACTGTCTGGAATCTAGGGGGAGTCGTAGAGACGCGCAATACCGGAAACTCGGTATATTTGCGGAAGGTCAAAAAAGGGGTGAAATGCTCAAACGAGCCTTTCTTTATGGGCTTTTGTCACCAAACCGTGTCGATTATGGACCTCCAGCTTCTGGAAGATGTTCTTGAGATGGGTATCCACGGTGTAGTAGCTCAAATTGAGATGCCGAGCTACCTGCAGGGTCGTCAGACCACCGGCAACGCACCGGACGATATCCTTCTCCCTCGTCGTTAAATGATATCGATTCTCTTCCGTCTCCCCCAGGAAGGCTCCCATTACCCGTTTTGTGATCATCGGATCGAGCGGGGATCCGCCCTGCTGAACCTTCTCGATGGCGCTGATAATGTCGGCCGGGCTGGAGGATTTCAGCAGAAATCCGGCGGCGCCGCGGTTCATGGCTGTCCGGATGTTCTCATCCAGGTCGTACGTCGTCTGCATGTCCTGCGTGATGATCAGCTCGTCGACG
>CAYMFW010000523.1:0-968 GCA_964389785.1 uncultured Planctomycetota bacterium | reverse complement strand
GATCTGAGTCGCGGGGGTGATCCTCTTGATCGTTGTGATGGCTTCCAGACCGGACATCCTCGGCATCTTGATGTCGAGGAGAATCGCGGTGGGGGGAGAATCTACCTCCGTCAGGGCCTGTATCGCCGACCGGCAGGAGTGGAAGAATTTTTGACATTCGACGGTCTCACTCTGGTTGAGAGCTTCCGAGAGGATGAGACAGAAGCCCTTGTTGTCATCGATAATCCAAACCGGAATCCGATTGATCTCATTCTGTGTAGGACCCATAGATCTTCCCTGCAATTAAGACTGAAACTCTCTCGTCACTGTTTGTTTGATCCGATTCTTCCCTAGATGCCAGATGTGACAGATACTGATCTCCTAGCTGCCTGAATCGACAAAAGCGGGGAGATAAACACGGAACGTTGTCCCTTGGCCAACAGTGCTCTTGACCGTAATGAAGCCCTTATGGCTTTTGACGATCCCGTGGGCGATCGACAGACCCAATCCCGTTCCCTCCCCCCTTTCTCTTGTCGTAAAGAACGGTTCGAAAATCCTGTCCAGGTCCTCCTCCGAAATACCCCTCCCCGTGTCGGTCACGCTGACGACAACGTACGGCCCGGGATCGGCATCCGGATAGTATTCAAGAAGGCTTTCATCAGACGCGACGCTTGCAGCCTCAACCGTCAGCACTCCTCCCTCCGGCATTGCATCCCGCGCGTTGATGCACAAGTTCAGGAACACCTGCTTCAGTTGGTTCATGTCTCCCGAGACGAATCCGGCCCGGCCGTTCAACTTCGGTTCAACGCTAATTGTTTCCGATAGACTGTGCTCCACGATGCTCAACACCTGCTCAAGAACCCGTCCGACGTCCAGCGTCACCCGCTCACCTGAGATCCCTCTTCCGTAGGTCATGATATTCTTCACGAGGTCGAGACCGCTGTGGGCGATCTCCTCGACCGCCTTCAAGATCGCCCGACCGGAGTCAT
>CAYMFW010000522.1:0-1837 GCA_964389785.1 uncultured Planctomycetota bacterium | reverse complement strand
ACCTGAAGAAGTACGGGCTGGACACCCCCCGCTCGATAACCGCCGTCCTCACCGGGGGCGAGAGCAAGGGCACACACGAGATCCTGCTCGGAGACACCACGGACGACGGCCGGTACGGGATGCTGAAGGGCACCCCTCTCGTCTTCCTGCTCGGCACCGAGAGCGCCGCCAGGCTCGCCGCGGACGTCGTGCCGCTCAACATGATGAGCTTCGGCGCCGACAAGGTCGAGCGCCTCATCCGGGAGGACGCGTCCGGCATGCTGGTGGTCGCCCGAAAGGACGGGAAATGGATGTTTCCGGGGAAGACCGGCCTTCGCGTGGAGGAAAGGAAGATCGACGGGATACTGGAGACGCTCAGCGAGCTGAAGGCGACGTCCGTACTCCGGTACGCCGCGGCCGACCTCACGCAGCTCGGCCTGGCCCCGCCCTCGCTCAAGCTCACGGTCGAGCTGAAGGGCGACAGCCTGACGATCAATCTGGGAAAGCTTCCCGACGGCGGCGTCTCCGGCATGCTGCCCGGCGACACCTCCGTCTTCCTGATGAGCCCCTCCCTCCTGGAGCGGGCCGGCACGACGGGCGAGAAGCTGGTCTCTCACCGCTTCACCGACTTCCCCACCGGCGAGGTCACCGGCATCTCCATCCAACGAGACAAGGAGAAAATCGAGGTCGAGAAGAAGGACAAGCGCTGGCACATCGTCGCCCCCGCGGGAAAGAACGCGAGTCAGATCAAGTTCTTCAGGCTGCTGGCGGACCTCAGCAAGCTGACGGGCGACAAGGTGGTCGAGTTCCAGGCGCAGGACCTGAAGAAGTACGGCCTCGACCCGCCCGCGTTCTCGGTGACGGCAACCACGAAGAAGGGCGGCCAGACCGTCAGCGTCGGCACGAAGACCGCGGAAGGGTACTACGCCTGCCGCCAGGGAGAGACCTGCGTGTTCCTCGTCAAGCCGGAGGCGATAGAGAACATCGACAAGCGCCTGCCGGACCTCACCATGCCCCCGCCCGGCACCGTCGAGCCGCTGAAGAAGGAAGCCCCGAAGAAGGCCCCCGAGAAACCCGCCGGGAACACGCCGCCAAAAGGCCGGAGACGGTAGGAGCATTCCGATGGACCTCCGGGAAGCGTGGGAAAAGGCAGTCAACCGCACCGAGGTGATGCGCTGGAGGAAATCCAGCCTGGATACCTTCGGCCACACCACCCTCAGCTACGCCTTCCTCGGCGACTCCGCCGTCAACCAGGGCGACACGGTGCACCGCAAGGGCAAGGTGCTGGTGCACAAGCCGCTGCTCCTCCTGCCGGAGAACATCCCGCAGTTCGAGGGCTTCGACGTCGCGAAGGATCTCGGCATAGACCCGAACGAGCTCGCCAGGTTCCTCCTGGTCCGCGGCGTGTCCTTTCCTTCGCTCAAGTTCCGCAACGAAACCGACTCGCTCGACCTCATGGAGAAGCCGCTCGACAAGGCGATCGAAGCGGTGATGAACACGCTGGACCACGAAAAGAACTTCGACACCGGCGTCCTGGTCGGCCCTGAGGACTGCTGGCAGCTTTCCGTCATCATCTACGCGGGCGGGCTGATGTCCCGCTCCGCCCCGAAGGACATCCGCCGCCTCCTCGAAGACCACTAATAGAGTGACAGGTTACTCTATTTGAGAGTAACCGCTTGCTCCCCCTGTCATCGCAGCGAACAGACGCGGTCGGGCCTTGCGTTCTGCACATTTGACATAGCGCCCGCCATCTCATAGCATATCCGTTGCACGGCCGGGGTGTAGCTCAGCTTGGCTTAGAGCGCTTGAATGGGGTTCAAGAGGTCGCAGGTTCGAATCCTGTCACCCCGACCACAAG
>CAYMFW010000521.1:0-1838 GCA_964389785.1 uncultured Planctomycetota bacterium | reverse complement strand
CGAAGCATGGGCTGCCTCCGGTCCGGGCCTCCGGCAGAAAGGTATGGTCCCGCCAAAGTGGGACCGTTCATTGCCGCCACGGGCGGCCAGAATCTCGCGCGCTGTCTGAATCTGAAATGAATCTCCGGAGATTCTATCTGTCGCTTTTGGGGCCTGAAATGCACGGACCAGAGGAGAGGCCGATTGCAGGCCCTTCGACCTGAAATTGTTCTTGGGATCTGGTAAGATTACGAAGATCGTGAGAATGGTGTGCGCCCGTAACGTGAAGGGAAGACGAAAACTATGCCAAGCCTGACCCAAAGGGTCCTCGTTCGCGACAGAGTGTGGCGCGTTCAGGCCGAGGAGGCCAAGGACGGTCGTAAACTGTTCACTCTCCTCGATCCCGATGGCGGAGACACCCTTCAGGTTCTTGCTCCGCCGGAACAGGTCGAGATTCTTCCTCAAGAAGCCCCGGTCTTCTTGAGAGATGCACTCTCTCCCTGGGCGCCGTGGCACGTATCGCACGACATCCTACGGCAGGCCACCATCGGCCCCTCCGATGAGTTTGCAGCGCTCTTCAACGGCAGGATTTCTCCGGAACCGTATCAGTTTGAGCCTGTCCGTCGTCTCCTTCAATTGCCGCGTCCCGCGCTCCTGATAGCCGATGATGTAGGCCTTGGCAAGACAATCGAAGCCGGCATATGCTTGGTTGAGCTTATGGCAAGGGGGCTCGCCAAGGAGAATCGCTTCTTACTCATCGTGCCCCCGGGTCTCATCCCGCAATGGCAGGACGAGATGCAGCAGAAGTTCGGTCTGGAATTCATAAGCCTTGAGAACGCCGCCTCCGTGGATAGAGCACAAACGAGTCTTCCGGAAGGAATCAAACCTTGGCGCTTCCACAATCGGATCATCACCTCCGTTGAGTTCATAAAGAAGAAGGAGATTCTCCGAAATGCCTTGAGGCACAGCTGGGATGCCATCGTGGTTGATGAAGCCCATTACCTCGCTGAATCGGGAACACCGCGCAATCCCTACACGACTGCCCGCGCTCGGCTCGGGCAGGAGCTTCGAGAGGCGACGCACGCCTTGTTATTGCTCACCGCTACCCCTCACAACGGGTATTCGCACAGCTTTCGATCTCTTCTCGAGATTGTGGAACCGACGGACGCGACCTTCGAGGGAGATGAGGAAACGATCAGGAGGCGAGTCTCCCGGTGTATGATACGCCGCCTCAAACTGCAGATCTTCAGGACGGACGAGAAGGGTGAGAAGATGCCTGCGTTCGTGCCGCGAGCGCCGGTGAAGCAGATTCCCGTTGAGAATATCTCGGATAGAGAGAAGGAGATATTCCGAAAGGTCTCTTCGTACTGCGCCCGCACGGCAAAGGCAGCCGCGGACACGGAAGACAGGGATCTGGTCGGCTTCGCCATGCAGATTGTAAAGAAGCGCATGCTTTCCAGCCGGGCAGCCTTGGCTGTCACGGTGGAACACCGAATTCAGTCCCTGAAGAGCCGCCAGGTGCAGGACGAACCTCCGACGCGTTCGGAGGTCATGGAGTTGCAGGGCGATCTGCCTCTGAGCGAAGCGGCCCAGGAGCGTATCGCAGGACGCATCGTGCGTTCTGCTGTCCCGAAGGAGGCGAAGCGCCGCAAGGCTGAACTCAACAAGCTGAAGCAGATCCAGAAGCTTATGGAGAAGGTCAAGGATCTCCCCGATCCCAAGGTCTTGGCTCTCGTAGCCGACCTGAAGGAGACTGTCTTCTCGCAGGATAACGAGAAGGCGATCGTATTCACCGAATACAGAGATACCCTCACCGCCGTCTGCGAGGTCTTGGACAACGACTCCGAATGCAGGGGAAG
>CAYMFW010000520.1:0-1839 GCA_964389785.1 uncultured Planctomycetota bacterium | reverse complement strand
GACTCTTGGCGTCCGATTCCTCGGAGTCTCGCGACCTCGGATTCCGGTCCGATTCCGGGCGAATGGGCTCGACCAGTTTGAGGTTCGAGCCGATTCGCCTGTGGAAATCTCTGAGTTCCTCCGGATTCTCCGAAGAAGCGATGATATCCGCCTCCATTGCCTCTTTCACGAACTTCTCGAGAGGTTCGAGCCAGGCATTGCCTGTCTGCTCGATTCGACGGATTCGCTCCGCCACCGACAGCTTCTCACGAAGGAACTCCTCCTTCTTCAGCGCATAGTCGTCGGGAGCGATCATGCCGTCGAGGTAGACATCGAGCAGGCGGGAAAGACGAGTCTCGACCTTGGCGAGACTCGCTCTTTCCCGGGCGAGACCCTTCGACTTCGCCCGCTTCTCCTTCCGGCTCCACTCCCCGATCCGGGCGAGCATCTTCTCTCCCGCATCCCCGGGGATCGCCACCCGCTTGATGCTCGCCCGCAGCTCTTCCGTCAGCGTCTCCTCCCGGATGTACCGCCTCTGGGAACAGGGCCCCAGCTTCTTCGTACAGCGGTAGTAGTGGTGGCCCTTCTGCCTCTCCCCCGTGATGGCCCCGCCGCATTCACCGCAGAGAATGAGGCCGAGGAACGGCATCGGCTTCCGCCGTTCCTTGTGCGGTCTTCCGCGCCTGGCCATCACGTTTTGGACCTTCCGGAAGAGCTCTTCCGGAATGATGGGCTGATGAGACCCGGAATGCAGCTCACCGGAGAACCGAAACAGCCCGACATAGAATGGATTGGAGAGAAGCAGCGGCAGCATGCTCATCGCAAGCGGCTTCTCCGCGTGGCTGGTGAGACCCCACGACTTCACAAGGGCGTGAAGCTTCGCCAAGGAGTAACGGCCGGTCGAATAGGCTTCGAACATCCGTCGGACGAGCTTCGCCTTGCGCTCGTCGACGATGATGGTTCGAAGCCGGGGCTCGTTCAGATACCCGATAGGCGGCCGGCCGGGGAACTCCCCCCTTCTAAGCTTCTGCCGCATTCCCCTCCGCACGTTCTCGGACAGGTTGTCCACGTAATACTTCGACTGCCCGAATGCGATGTTGAGCATGAACTTCCCCTGGGGGGTGTTGTCGAACCAGAACGTGGGGAAGGAGAGGGATTCCAGCTTGCCGCAGTCCAGCAGGTATACGATTCGTCCTCCGTCCACGGTGTTCCTGGCAAGCCGGTCCGGATGCCATGCCAGGAGCGCCGATGCTTCTCCCTTGTCGATGCGGTCGAGCATGTCATCAAAGACCGGACGCCCGGGGGACTTCGCGGTCATGGACTCGACGAACTCCCGGACGACGGAGAGGGCTTCCCTCTCCGCGTATTCGCGGAGTTCGGCGAGCTGCGCCTCGATGGAAAGCATCTGGCGCTCTTCGTCGTCCGTGGACTTCCGCACATACAGGAAGAACTTCATTCCATATCCCCGATGCACCTATATAGGGTGTAGACTATTATGCACATATATGGTGTTCTTTTCAAGCATGAGACGAAAAAAGAGGATATCCCCGCACCGGAAACGGCTGGGGAACGTCATACGAGAGAGGCGCAAGATCCTTGGCCTCTCCCAGGAGAAGCTCGGCGAGCGTGTGGGCTGCCACCGGAACTACATGGGACGCATAGAACGGGGGGAGCAGAACATCACGCTCGATATGATGGTCCGCGTCGCGAAGGCCCTCAAGTGCAGCATCGCGCACCTGATGACTGACGCATCGCTGTAAGAGGCCCAGCATACATCATCCCATGGCAAGGGGCGTGTCCGCACGCCTCTTGCGCCTCGTCGAGGGCGCGAGTCTCCGAGGAACCGGGCGGCAAGAGTCC
>CAYMFW010000519.1:533-1843 GCA_964389785.1 uncultured Planctomycetota bacterium | reverse complement strand
TACCTGAGGGAAAAATTTTGTAAACCGCGTGGGAATAAGTCCCATGCAAAGCCGCAGAAACCCCTATAAATCTTTTTCTGCCCCAGTTATTTCATGGGTCTCAAATGGCCCGAAATGTGCCATTAAAGGCCAAAAATGACAAAACGAAACCTTTATATGGAAGCTCATACAATATATTTACTATAAGGTAGTAAATAAGGGGTGTGAATAAATGGCTGTAGGGGAAGAAGTTGCAAGAACCAAGATGCAGTACATGACTGTTGCCGGAGGAGGCGGCGGAGGTCCTTATTCAACAAAAGACCCTGCTCTGGATGCTGCTTCCCTAAGTATCGTGCTCAAGCATCCCACAACAGGAGACTATTTTCCCACATCCACAGTACCGTATTTCACCAAGGAACAGGCAAGCTGGTCTTTCTTCTCGGAAATGGATTGTTTGTCGCCATTCTGGCCACTGAAAATAATCTACGAAGCTTTCGGCCCGAACTCGGAAGAGGCACATTATTTAAGCCACGATGGAGATTTTCTCCGTGGAACGGGAGCCGAAGATGGCATTGGTTACGGACCCCAACCACCTGGAGACGGCCCTGGACCCCATCCACCGGGAGACGGAGGCGGTGGCAACGAAGAACTTAGGAGAATAAGGCTACAACTTGAAAGACATGTAAGAGACAGAAGAGATCAAATCGCAGAAACCGGTGAAGGGGCTGACCAGCCTTACGTGGAAGCCATAAACTACCATGCAGGAGAAGAACTTGGAGAAGGGGCTCACTTTAGATGCGAATACGACATGCCAGAGTTTGATTAAATGCTGAAGGAACTTGTCAAAGCGCTGGATATTGAGAATCAGATTATAGAGGAAGACAGGAAAGCGCAGACTATTTTCGGAAGCGCCAACCTTTCCTCACTGGGCATGGAATACGACGGATTAATCACTTATTTTCCGGTTATGGAAAAAAACATAGACAAAAAATACAAAAAATACGTCTCCGTTTTAGACAAAATAAACGAAACCCAAAAAATGGTCGTAAACGATGAAAACGACGACGTAAAGCGCGGAAAGAACTATCTTCTAATCAAGAACTGTGAAAAGTCCCTAAAAGATTTGTACCAGCAGTCGAAAATTGACACGATTGAATTTGAAAAAACACTGACCCTAACACCGGATTTGAAAAAGCAGGATATGAAACAGTTCGCCGAGTACATAGAATATGCTTACGAGGGCTCAAATGTCAAGGATTACGTGGAAAATTCCCTAAAAATGCTTGATGAAATTAAGAGAGAATTAAACAGGGACGTAATTAAAGCGCTGG
>CAYMFW010000519.1:0-523 GCA_964389785.1 uncultured Planctomycetota bacterium | reverse complement strand
CAATGTACATAAATTTTCAAGCGGTTGACCTGGCAAGAATAGAAGTAATAAAGATGTATTCCAATACGCTTCAAAAGGGCTTTAATAAGAGTGTAAAGGCTATAGAAAAACATAAGACCGGGCTTGAAAATACTTGCAAAAACATTATAAATGGAATTGAATCTGTGAACAGCGGAGAAAAACTGGAAAAACTGGAAAACGAACTGGACAATGTACACCAGGAATACTCCCCCGACAAGCCCCAAAAGAAAAAGTAATTTCCTTTTTATACTAGTTTAAATTAAAAGTAATTGTGATAACATGTCTGTGATGCTCGCACAGATGGTAGGAAATTTGGGAGACATGAGTCTTTATGAGCTTATTTTTAAGACGTTTCTCCAGCTACCCGAATGTGTTGGGGATGCCACCTGGGGTTGCGTAAACGGGATACTTGCACACGATTTTATTTATTCGCTTTTGCTTCCGCACATAGTCTTGCTCATATTCATATTTGGGGCAATTACTGGCTTGGGACACAAGGGCC
>CAYMFW010000518.1:0-1849 GCA_964389785.1 uncultured Planctomycetota bacterium | reverse complement strand
CAGATCCATGTTGATCACACAGTCCTTCGAGCTCCTCGATGAATACCGGGCGATATCCGATGCCCCCGGCACCGTGTCCCCGTCCCAGTTCGCCCCCTCCGATGCGTTCGTGGTCGATCCGCCTCCGTCCCAGTCGACGGTCGCCGCGTAGGCCGCCGTGCACGCGAAGGCAATGCAGCCGAGCACCAGCCCTATCCTTCTTATATAATGCACCACTCCCGCTGTCCTCATGCTCCTCCTTCTATTCATTTGCCCGCTCCTTGGTCTTGTTTCCCGACGGATTCTCGTTTCCCTTCAATCTCTCCTCGATAAGCAGTTTCGCATAGCGTTCCCGCCCCTCTTCCGATCCCGAAGAGGCGAGCTCTTCGATGAGTATCATGGCCTTTTCTCTCTCCCCGCTTTTCCGAAGGAGATCGAGCAATTGTTCCCTGGCCGGACGGTAGGTTGGATACTCGTTCGTCACCCGCTCGAGCGTCGCGCGCACATTGACCTCATCCCGCCTGGCGCGGTACGCCTCGGCTATTCCCAGCAACCCCTCGAGATTTTCCCCGGCCTCCCTGCATTCGGCGATCAGGCCGTCGACGGTTCCGAGATCGGCGCGCAGCTCGCAGATCGTCCGCCACACCCCGATTCTCGCCTCGACGCCCTTCGTTTCTTTCAGGATCTTCCGCGCTTCTTCCTCGGCCGCCTTCTGCCGGCCGTTCGTCTTCTCCAGTGCTACATACTTCTCCAGCAGCTTCACCCGCCGCGGTGATGCCGCGTCACACGCCCCGATCGCGTTCTTGAGATGAGAGGCCGCGCCGATGGTGTCGTTCTGATCCACCTTCACCCGCGCGAGTTTCTCGTGCGCGGCCATGCGTTCGATGTCGGTCCTGCTCAGTTCGAGCGCTTTCCGGTATGCGGCTTCCGCCTGTTCGAGTTCTCCGGATGTGATGTGGTTATCGCCGAGCCGGCGATACGTGTAGGAATCTTCATCGGATGTGATGGCCCCCGGAGGTGCTGAGGACGGATCACCCGCACCGTATATATATGAAAAGGATGTGACGCCGAACGCGATTACCGCCATCGCTGTCAGGTAGCCCGTGAGAGACCTCATGCCCGCCACGATTCCAACGCCCCCTTCGATACGTGCTCCGAATCGCTCTCCTCACTGCGCGTTCTTCTATCACGTTCCGAAGCGTCCGACAATTGGGGGGTTTCCTGATTTTGGCATAGGGGTTATTCCGACACTGTATCTTGTGGGCAGGGCGCCGTTATCAGGGGACGCGGTACTATATGCAGAAACGTCCCGATCAACGAGCGAAAAATCTTTCAATGGTTCACGAAAAAAGCCTTGTTCGCTTCAGCGGGGGACGGGGATTGCGCTCGTGCAAGGGCACGGAAACTTCATCTGGCGATATCGACCGCAACAATCTCTCTACTCGTCGTCGCTACATATACGAGCGATCCGCTTTTCGTAATGCCGCTGCGAATCGTACCGCCGCCCCTCCCTTGGCGGAAACCGGACTCTGCGACCCGCTGCCGTTGTCCAGATTGTCCTTGGCGACCGGCTTCACCGTCGGTTTCTCGGTGAACGCGGCCGCGGTCGTCGACGTCAAGGCGGAGAAAGACCTCGTGGGCTACTGGAGCTTCGACGACCTCGACGAGAACCAGAAGGCCTTCGAGGAGGTACAGGAGAAGGCCGGGCTCCTCGCGACCCCGACACCCCCCTGAGGCGAAACAGCCCGGGAGATCTACTGCTTCGGCGGCTCCACCTCGCGGACCACGGCGCCGTCGGCCTCGCTCTGGATCAGGATCGCGAACCGCTCCACTGAGCCGATCGTGTCCGTGTTGAGCGAGGTGTAGTCGA
>CAYMFW010000517.1:0-1864 GCA_964389785.1 uncultured Planctomycetota bacterium | reverse complement strand
GATCCACTCAAACTGAGGCTTCGTAAGGAGTCTGCCGGTCTTGTCTATGATACTCCACTTGCCATATCCGTCCACCTCAACACGTGCGACCCCGTTCGCAAAGCTGTGTGTCGCTGTGAAATTCTCCGGATTGATGAGGAACTGTCCGGTTTTGTCGATGAAGCCCCAGCGGGACCCCACTTTCACATCAGCTATTCCATCCGCGAAGTCGCCTGCCCCATGGAACTGTGGTTCGATCACCATCTTTCCCTGGGGATCAATGTATCCGAACTTCTCGCCGACTCGGACTGCCGCAAGCCCTTCCGCGAAGGAAGATGCCACATCAAAGATCGGCTCTATTGCGAAAGCTCCCTTCTTATCGATATACCCCCAGTTGCCGTCTATCTCGACGCAGGCCAGGCCTTCGGAGAATGAGTCCGCGCAAGTGAATCGCGGATTGGTTACATACTTCCCTGTCCTGTCGATGAAGCCACATTTCTTACCGACCCAGACCATGGCGAGGCCGTCACGGAACGGCTCTGGGCGATAGTAAGCGTCGAACTTGATGTCTACGACGAGCTCTCCCTCGAGGTTTATGAATCCGGCCTTCCGCCCCTTCTGGACGGCTGCCATCCCTTCACTGAAGGATTGAACAAGATCGTACTCGGGGGAAACAACCACATTCCCGGTCCTGTCCATGTATCCCCATTTGTGTTTTTCCCGGATGGGGTACCGGTTCTCCGACGGTTCCGGGCAGATGTCTTCGCGAGCCACAGGCGCGAGGCAGGCTGTTGCGAGAATGCAGGCAGCTGATGCCCATATGTGTTTCCTGCAGACCCTGCCTGACTGCTTGATCGTCATTCCCCCTCCCGCTCCTGTTTGAACTCACCGGCGTCGAATTTCTCCCAGAATTCCTTGGGGTTCGCGTAATCGTAGACAACCTTGCGGGAATAATCCACGATCCAAATTAGGGTCTTCATCTCCCGGATTGCCTCCGTCCCCTTGGAGATTCTGCCGGGTTCGAAGAAGATTTCTTTCAGGGGAGCTCCTCCGAGCGGGGTCAGGTCTGTGACATTCGGGCAATTCTCCAGCCGCAGTCTCTTCAGGGGCATACCTGCTAGAGGGGTCAGGTCGCTGACTTCACTCCCTTTGAGCCACAGAATCTCTAGTGGCATTCCCTGAATCGGTGACAGGTCCGTCATGCCTCCGTCCAACCAGAGACTGCGCAGCTGCATGCCCTTCAATGGAGACAGGTCTTTGACCTTCGTGTCCCACAGAATCAACCCATGCAATGAAAGCCCCTTCAGAGGCCCAAGGTCTTCCACGGGGGCGCTCCTGATGCCCAGGGTCAGCAAGGGCATAGTTTCCAATGGATTCAGGTCTTTGACTTCTGCGCAATTCCAAATGTCTAGATTTTCCAGGTGCAGGCCCTTCAGTTGAGAAAGGTCGTGGATGCCAACCCTATCGAGTCGCAATCGCTTGACCGGTGTGTCGTGCAATGGTGAGAGGTCTTGCACACGTGGGCAGTCGTGCAGATGGAGCACCTTCAGAGGGCTTGGGATATCTTTGAGTAGAGTCAAATCTGCGATATCGCTGTCGCGAAAGTGAACATGACAGGTCCCGTCGGGATTGACGTGCGCATACGCCGGCCTGTGTCCTGCGATGCTGAGGTAGCGAATGACCTGTCTCTCTTCAATGCTGGTGCATGCTGGCAAGATAATGCTCAACATGAGGAGAAACAAGGTGGTCATCAGGCGCATCATTCTGCCACCGCCTTGGGGATATCTGGAGGAAACCACCGGCGCTCATACTTATAATACGCTTGGTAATGATGGCTGACAGCATGTTCCAGACTCGAAGTGCAGCCCGATCGAGCCTGCCCGAT
>CAYMFW010000516.1:0-1885 GCA_964389785.1 uncultured Planctomycetota bacterium | reverse complement strand
TCCAGGCTCTTGCCCTCCTCCACCGTTATCACGCCGTCCTCGCCGACCTTCTCCATCGCGTCCGCGATGATCCTGCCGATCGCGGCGTCGTTGTTCGAGGCGATCCGGGCCACCTGCTCCACCTCGGCCTTGCCCTCGACCGACTTCGCCATGGATTCCAGCTTCTTCACCATCGCGTCCACCGCCTTGCGGATGCCGGTGATGATGGACTGCACGTTGGCTCCCGCGGTGACGTTCCGGAGGCCCTCCAGGTAGATGCTCTCGGCGAGCACGGTGGCCGTCGTGGTCCCGTCTCCCGCCACGTCACTCGTCTTCGAAGCCGCCTCCTTCACGAGCGTGGCCCCCAGCTTCTCGTTCGGGTCCTGCAGCTCGATCTCCTCCGCAACCGTCACGCCGTCCTTGGTGACGGTCGGACTGCCCCAGCTCTTGTCGATGATGGCATTCCTGCCTCTCGGCCCGAGCGTAGTCTTGACGGCGCGCGCCAGCTTCTGAACGCCTTCTCTTATGCTGCCGCGAGCCGCATCGCCAAAGACCAGGTCCTTCGCCATATGCAACTCCTCCTTATCTCAACGCTGCCTGCGCAGCAGAAAACCTCGCTATCGGAACGCGGAACGGCGAACAGCTCACGTAGTTCAGCCCGGTCCGGTGGCAGAAATCCACCGAGGCCGGGTCGCCTCCGTGCTCGCCGCAGATACCGATCTTCAGGTCCTTCCGGGTCGCCCGCCCGCGCTTCACCGCCGTCTCGACCAGCTGGCCCACGCCGCCCTCGTCTATCGACTGGAACGGATCCTTCGGAAGGATACCCGCCTCGATGTAGCCCGGCAGGAACTTGCCGACGTCGTCGCGGCTGTAGCCGAACGTCATCTGGGTAAGGTCGTTCGTGCCGAACGAGAAGAACTCGGCCGCCTCGGCGACCTTGTCCGCCGTCAGCGCCGCGCGCGGTATCTCGATCATCGTGCCGACCTTGTAGTCCACTCTCACCTTATGCTTCTTCAGCACCTCTTCGGCGACCCGGACGGCGACGTTCTTCTGGTCGGTCAGCTCCGCCTTGGTGCCGATGAGCGGTATCATGATCTCGGGGAATACCTTTATCTTCTTCTTGGCCAGCGCGCAGGCCGCCTCCATGATGGCGCGCACCTGCATCTCGGTGATCTCCGGATACGTCACGCCCAGCCGGCAGCCGCGATGCCCGAGCATCGGGTTCAACTCGTGGAGCGACTGCACCTTCTCCTTCAGCTTCTTCACCGGGATCCGCAGCGACTTCGCCACCTTCTTCTGTGACTTGTCGTCGTGCGGCAGGAACTCGTGCAGCGGCGGGTCGAGCGTCCGGATCGTCACCGGCAGACCCTTCATCGCCTTGAGTATTCCCATGAAGTCCTTCTTCTGGTACGGAAGGAGCTTGGCCAGCGCCTTGCGCCTGGACTTCTCGTCGTCCGCCAGGATCATCTGACGCATCGCCAGGATCCTGTCCGGACCGAAGAACATGTGCTCGGTGCGGGTCAGGCCGATGCCCTGCGCGCCGAACCTGCGGGCCAGCGCCGCGTCCTCCGGGGTGTCCGCGTTGGTGCGCACGCCGAGCTTGCGGAACGAGTCCGCCCACTTCATCAGCTGCTTGTACGGCTTGTTGGTATCCGGGTCCGCGGGCAGCAGCGTCAGGCTTCCCTGGTACACGTTGCCCTTCGTGCCGTTCAGCGTGATCCAGTCGCCCTCCTTCACCGTCCTGCCGCCGACGGTCATCCTGCGCTTCGGCGTGTCGAGCTGGAGCGCGGCGCAGCCCACGATGCAGCACTTGCCCCAGCCGCGGGCGACGAGCGCCGCGTGGCTGGTCATCCCGCCGCGCGACGTGAGGATCGCCTCGGCGGCGTGCATGCCGTGAACGTCTTCG
>CAYMFW010000515.1:0-1888 GCA_964389785.1 uncultured Planctomycetota bacterium | reverse complement strand
AATGATGAAGCCCCTCGATCAGCCGTTCGGCGGCTTCAGTGTCACCTTCTGCCGATCTGGCAGCGTATTCCTTCAGTTGGTGATCTTCCATTCTCGACCTCCGCACCCCTATTTACACGAGCAGCGCAGGTGTAACAACAAAATGTAATTTTCCTCATACGACAGGCGCGTGTGCTGAGATTGGCTGATCGGAATGTTGAGTCTAACGGATAGCCGCCGACAGGCGGACCTTTCCTCGGCCGGTCGAAGCCTGCCTCGGAGGCGCCCAATTCCGTAACGGGCGCCGAGAATGAGCGAAGGCACACTCCGCTCACGCGCCGGCGATGCGCGGCATCCAGAGCGGCTCCTTCCCCATCTCCGCCTGAAGCAGTTTCATCACCAGCTCCGCCTTCAGCCCGGCGTGCTCTCCGCTGTCCCAGAGATTGTTGATCTCCCCGGGGTCCTCGACCAGATCAAAAAGCTCCCCGTACTCGCGCCCGTAGTACACGGTCAGCTTGTACCTCTCGTCCACGTACGTCTTCACGTGGATAGTCGTCGGCTGGTGCCGGTTCTCCACTATCACATGATCCCGTGCCGGCTCGTCCCCGCCGAACCATACCCCGGTCTGGTCCACCCCCGTCATCGCCCGCGGCACGGCGAGCCCCGCCGCCTTCAGGAACGACGGCGCGTAATCCACCAGCGTCTGCAGCGCCTTGCTCGTCCTCCCGGCCGGCACCTTCCCCGGCATCCTGACGATCATCGGCACCTTTATCATGTCTTCGTAGTGGAACGGCCCCTTCGCGACAAGCCCGTGCTGGCCGAAGAAGTGCCCGTGGTCCGTCGTGAACACCGCCAGCGTGTCCTCCGCCAGCCCCAGCGCGTCCAGCCTGTCCACGATTCTTCCTATATATTTGTCCATCAGGCTCACCATGCCGTAGTACACCGCGATGTCCTTCGCCAGCGCCTTCCGGTCCCGCAGGTGGGAATGGAACCCGTGCATCCCCTTGCCCTCCGGCTCCTGCCACGGCGAGTAGTCCGGCTTCTCCTCCTGCGTCATTTGTATATGAGGCGGGTTCTTCTCGTGCTCGCCCTCCGCCACCGACGGCACCGTCAGCTTCTCCGGATCGTACATCGTGTCCCACGGTTCCGGCACCAGGCACGGCGGATGCGGGTCGAAGAAGCTCGCCCACAGAAAGAACGGCTCGTTCTTCTCGGCGTACTCCTCCATCAACGCGTTCGACCGCTCCGCGATCCACGTGTTGTAGTGATACTCCTCCGGAATCGACCACCGGTGCTTCTGCGGCTCCGCGGTGCCCCCCGGCGCCCGGAAGTGCTCCCGCCACCGGCTGAACCCCTTCTCCTCCATCCATATCGCGTAGTGCTGGCCCACATGCCCCTCGTCCACGTGATTGCGCGCAAGCTCCACGTGCTCGAACCCGTAGAACGGCTCCCTGAACTTCTTCCAGAACTCCAGGTCCTGCATGATCGGGTACGACTCCAGAGACGAATACTCCTCCGTTTCCTTCAGCGGCTGGAAGTGCGCCTTGCCCACCAGCGCCGTCCGGTACCCCGCCTTCTGGAAATCCTCCCCCACCGTGTGCTCGCTCTCGGGCAGCTTCGTCCCCAGCGACCACGCCCCGTGCTGGCTCGGATACTTCCCGGTGATGATGCTCGCCCGCGTCGGCGTGCAGGTCGGATTCGGGCAGTACGCCCTGTCGAACCGCACGCCCTCGGCGCACAGGCGGTCCAGCGCCGGCGTGCGGATGCGGTCGTTAACCGCCCCCAGCGTGCTGTAATGCTGCTGGTCGGACGTGATGAACAGGATGTTGGGTCTGTCGGTCGGCATGGCGTGGGCGCCTCGCGTGCTTGACAAGCTGGGCGGCCGGCGATGGGCTGCGCCGCCGCAGGT
>CAYMFW010000514.1:0-1901 GCA_964389785.1 uncultured Planctomycetota bacterium | reverse complement strand
ACGGCGACGTGGACGTCTTCGTCGCCGTGATGCCTCTGGGCATGACGGCGGACGGCTTGTATGTGGACCTGGTGGTAGTTGTAGAGCCGGAGACGCATACCCGCGAATGGTACATCGTACAATCCCCCCTCGGGTTGATGGCTCTAAGAGATGCGGTCAAGGATGGACGATTGACGATTGATGAAGTCAGCCAGTTGAGATTCAGCGAGGAAGAAATTGACGCACTCATTACTTCTGCCGGGCTGAAGAATCCCAGCATTGACACCTTGACGCCGGAGCAGAAGAAACAGGCCGAGGAACAATACAAGGCCATCAGCCCGGATAAGAGGCAAAGGGCTTACGTAATGGAATTGCGCCAGAAGAGAGCTCGCCGAATTGTCCTTTTGCGACTTCCGGCTTTCAAGCAATACGCAAAGGGAACGTACGTCATCGCACGGGGTTTCAATCCGCCTCATTTCGTGGCAGAGACCGGGGTCTCAATCGGATTGGGTTATGACCTCGTATTGCGAGAAGAAATCAGCCGGACGCGGAAGACGGGTGAACTACTTTTGTATTTCGCCATCTTGAAAGGAATGCAGTATACGCAGGGCAAGATTCTCCATTAC
Organism: uncultured Planctomycetota bacterium; assembly: GCA_964389785.1. Taxonomy (GTDB): domain Bacteria; phylum Planctomycetota; class CAYMFW01; order CAYMFW01; family CAYMFW01; genus CAYMFW01. Next base: position 1,296 of record CAYMFW010000514.1, on the reverse strand, counting down.
AGGGAAGCCTTACTTGCTGGAGAACTCACGCAAACCCATTCGGTGCTTTCGCAGTTTACACTCAAACAAATAGCGCCGGACATTCCCGACGAAGCTATCGTCCATTTCAGCGCGGGTCCCCGCACGCAAATCTTGCCGGGGCTCGACAAGAAGTCCTATTTCTTCCGTTTCGGAGACGTGAAACATCTGACCGGCCCGAAGGTAGAGACGGTAATTGGTGGCGCTGCCCAGAGCGGTTTACCAGGAGGGGCCAAGTACATGCACGTTGTGAAAGGGACAGCAGGGATAACAAAGGCCCCAAAACTGAACATGGCTCAAATCACAGAGTACACGGCAACAAAGCCTATTGCTGTGGAAAAAGTGCTCGTTGTGGAATGATTGGCGACTTCCTGAGACAGCTTGCGCAGCAGGGCGAGATGGTTGCCCTTTCGGGCGACTACATCCCTGCGCCACCGACGTCCGACTGCCCAGGGGACCATCTATTCATCAACTGCCATTATTCGCGAGACCTCCTTTGTGACGGAGTGGATGCGTTTCTTTCCCTCGTCCGACAGGAAGCAGCGAAAGTGATATCAGGAGTTGTAGCGAAGGGATATACAAAGAAGGCGGAGTCGATCTGCTATACCGCCCTCATTCTAGAAAAAGGTCAACTTGCGTGGGTCTACAGATACAACATCCTCACCGGTGCTTTGCCGAATACTGGTCCGATAGATGTAGAGTACCTCGCGAGCAACGCCTACAGCGAGCATACGGAAGTTTCGACCATGGAAGCGTTGCTTACCAATGCGGGAGCAGCTGGGTAACTATCCCTGGTAGAAGGGGCACGCAGTATCTTCTCCGTGATCGCACAATGAAGAACAGGCTAGAGTTTGACTCATACCAAGTCTTCGTCTGGAAGAAAGGGCTTACTCTGCGAGCTGTGGGACGAGCCACCCTGGTATTCCCAGGTGAACTCCTTCATGGTGATCAGCAGGTAGGTCAGGTTTTTCATGTTTCCGATGATGATGCCCGGATCGCCTTCGAACAAGAAGAAGGCAAATCGGGGATAGCCAGGATTCTTATTCAATTGGATCCTGGAATGTGGTTGCGAGTTAACAAGACAACAGAGGCGACATTGCGGGGAGAAGAGGGAGAGAAGTTCGTCTTCGAGAAGTTGAAAGGTCGGTCTAGATGGGCTTGATACTGATCGATAACGATGAAACCAACACAATGCCCCCCGCCCGCCCCGGATGTTGATGCTTAATCCCGGCGCGACGCCGGCGGCAAGTCCGCGCCGCGCGGTAGAATTTGAGACGA
>CAYMFW010000513.1:0-1902 GCA_964389785.1 uncultured Planctomycetota bacterium | reverse complement strand
GCAGCGGCCCAACGCTGTGATAGGTGAGTATGGTGAGCCCGCACGGATTGAGGAGATCGGCGAGCTTTCCGATACCCAGCAGCGCAATGAGCTCGTGCTTCACGCGGCCCCCGCCGCCCTGCGCTTCAGTCGCGGCAGCCCGACCCTCATGGGCAGGTGCAGGGGAAACCGAAAGAGGAAGAGCCCGGTCAGCATCAGCCGCAGGAACCGTCTCTCCCGGAACAGCGACCGGCACGCGGCCAGCGTCTGCAGAATGAAACGCGTCTTGACATGTGCCTTCATGTCACGGCTCAGAGAGTCGTCTCGAAGCATCCCTCGCGACAGCAGAACCTGCTCGCGAAAGGCGTCCCGGGAATGGGTCTGACTGTATTGACCCTCGTGGATCCGCCATCGCGCCAGGGGAGCCCGGATGCCGTGGATCCTGTGCCGGCGCGCTATCCTCAGCCACATATCGTAGTCTTCGACGTGTGTGTACCTCGGATCAAACCCGCCGATCTCCTCCAGCACCGCCTTTCGAACGAGCGCCGTCTCGATATCCACGAAGCACCCCTGAAGAAGCAGCTCGCGAAACCCGTTGTCCCCGGGATCTTCCAGAGGACCCCAGTCCAGGCTCTCCAGCCCCCTGCGCACCACCTGTCCGCCCGAGTCGATGAAGTAGCTGTCGGAGAAGAACAGCCCGGCCTCCGGGTGCTCCCGCGCGGCGTTCACCTGAACCTCGAGCTTCTCGGGCGCCCACAGGTCGTCGCAGTCCAGAAAAGCCACCAGCTCTCCCCGGCACTTCTCCAGGGCCAGGTTCCGGGCCGTACCCAGGGACACGAACTGTTCCCCCCTGAAGTACCGCAAACGGTCGTCATAGCACTGGGCGATGTCTCCGCTGCCGTCGGTCGAGAGATTGTCCCAGAAGATGATCTCCCAGTTTCGGTAGGTCTGCGCGAAGACGCTGTCTATCGCCTCAGAAAGGAAACGGGCCGAGTTGTGGCAGTTCATCACCACGCTCACCAGCGAATCGCTCAATTCAGCACCCCGCCTCACCGGCCCACGCAAGCCGCTCTTCGGCCGCGTCTTCAGCGTATGCCCTGATCTGTTCCACGCAGAGAGTGTGTACATCCCCGCCCTTCCCGAACTCCCTGAACCATTCGATCGTTCGGGACAGTGCCTTCTCCCATCCGTATACCGTCCGCCATCCCAGCAGAGAAGCGGCGCGCTCCGAATTCAGAGAGAGAAAGGCCGACTCCGCCTTGTCGGAACCCGTTTCGTCCGTGCTTTTCCAGGAGCCGCGGCCCCACAGCTCGACCGCCTTCGAAGCGATGTCCGCACAGCTGATCTCCTCGCCCTCGCCCGGCCCGAAGTTCCACGCCGTCGCGTACTCCTGCCCCTCCTGCAGAAGCATTGCCCCCAGGCACAGGTACCCGCTCAGCGGCTCCAGGACGTACTGCCAGGGGCGCACGCTGTCCGGGTGGCGGATCTCTATCGGTTCCCCAGCCATCAGCGCCCGCACGCAGTCAGGCACGAGGCGGTTCTCCGCGAAGTCGCCGCCCCCTATCACGTTTCCGGCACGGGCCGACGCGACCGGAAGGTCCTCGAGAACCGACTCCCTGTACGCACCGATAAGCAGCTCGGCCATCGCCTTGCTCGCGCTGTACGGCTCGAAGCCGCCCAGCCGATCCTCCTCACGATAGCCGGGGGACCGCCCGGCGTTCTCGTAGCACTTGTCGCTGGTGATGCAGACGACCGCCCTCACGCTGTCGCAGGAGCGCGCGGCTTCGAGCACGTTCACCGTCCCGCCCGCGTTCGTGTCGAACGTCAGCTTCGGCTCCCCCACCGAACGCAGCACGTTGGACTGTGCGGCCAGATGAAACACCACCGCCGGCTCGTTCTCTTTCATCGCGGCACGCATCGCGT
>CAYMFW010000512.1:0-1926 GCA_964389785.1 uncultured Planctomycetota bacterium | reverse complement strand
GACCAGGTCCGGATGTTTGCCGGCCGTGATCGGGATCGGGGGACCTTCTCTATTGAGGAGATCCGCATACTGTTCGGTCCGGACAGCCTCGAGAAGATCTGGAACGGACATCAGCTACACCGTGCCGTGAATGAGCTGGCGGCGGCCACCGGATTGCGGCAAGGTGAGATCCTGGCGCTGCAGGACGAGGATATCCACGAGGACCACATCCACATATCACATTCGTATCACTGGAAGTATGGCCTTCTGCCAACAAAAACAAGGCAGGAGCGGGATGTCCCCGTGCCGGCGCGTGTGTTGGAGGACATCGCCTTCTTTCTTGGCTCCGGCGGTTACGTGTTCTCGACGAACCGGGGGGAGACTCCGGCCTCCGGTTCCCGGGTGACCCAAGCACTGTACGACGCATTGGAACGCGCAGGGATCACCGTAGAGGAACGCAAACGAAGGAACTTGACCTTTCACAGCTGGCGGCACACGTTCAACTCACTGGCGAGGTCTCACGCCGTTCCTACGGCTATCCTGCAACGGGTGACGGGTCACAGCACATTGCAGATGACTGACCACTATACGCAGTTTCAGCTGGCTGATTTTCGGGACGTGGCAGCCCTGCAGTCGGAGGTGTTCAAGTGAAAAAAGAGATGACCCTTGAGCAACTGTACGCCAGCGTCCAGGGCTATATCGTCAAGGGAGTGAAAACCGGCGAGGTGGCGCTACTCATCCTTGGCGTAGCCGACAAGTTGGAAGAAACGGTCGACGCGACCGAACGCCTGGGTTATTACCGGGGTTTGTTCACTCTCACCCTGCAGCTGTCCTCGTGGGCTGGGGCGCGAGCGGCAGGCCTCAAAGCTTCTGCTCTATTGCGTGTGGCACTCGCCGAAGCAGAACGCGCTGGCGAGACAGAAGGGGCATTGTACGTCCTCCGCGATGCGCTTGCGACGAGTCGGGCACGGCAAGATGAGGAACCCTTCGGCCCGGCTCATAACCCCCTTGTGAGCGAGGCGGAACAAGATTCAGATCGTACCCGCAAACATCTTCAGCGGGTTGCCGAATCCCTCCAGCAGGTGGGACGTGACATAGAGGAGCGGATCGCCGCGACCGAAAGAACCATCGCGCAGAATGATGCGGCGGCTCAGCGACGGGCTTTGCTTGCTTCGATTCATTGCCCTGTGGAGTGTCTTTACGAGCATCGTGACAAATGGTTCAAGCTGATTGAGCTACTCGACGAATTGGGCATAGTCACCGTCAAGCAGGCGGAACCGCCCTGGCAGTGGAACCGGACGCTCGCCGTGGGGGGCTTGTTGTTTCGGACTGTTCGCAGTCTGGGCTGGTTGGATGTTGGAGCGAAGACCGGCATTCCGGGGTTCTTCAACCAGTACTTCCAGCGCCCTAGCGAGAAAACCGTAAATCCGGCAACCATCCGTAGCTCGATGCACCAGGATGCTTCCCTTCGCGACCGGCAGCGCGTCCGGACAATCCTCCAGCGCCTCGGCGTCGACAAACGGAAGATCGAGGACGCGCTACTCAGGAGACTGTAAGCACACCTTCTCCCTGCCCCCGACAACCATTTCCCCTTTTAGCGTGCAGTATGCGTGCAGTATTGATACAAGATCATCCCCTTTCAGAAGAGAGAAAGAAGCGTGGCATGAAATACAAACGGTTCGACAAAAACACTGCGGTGTCACTATTTAAGCGATTGCTCAGTGCCGCAGCTATTTCTCTAAAACTCCACAGATGGTTTAGTACCTTATTAAACCGGCTTTACGCCTTGAGACTGGAATGTGTGCTCGGCAGCATCACCCTTGAAACCGGGTCCCTGAAACAATTCTTCAAAACAGGCTTAAAGCGGACAAAAAACAAGAGACACTTCAGTATCGGGAATCGCCCCCAATTCAATATATGTAAAGGGGCTTGAACTGTGATTGACCT
>CAYMFW010000511.1:0-1930 GCA_964389785.1 uncultured Planctomycetota bacterium | reverse complement strand
GGAGGAGAGGATGAGGCAATCCGGGGACTACGAGGGCGAAAGACCGCTGACGCGGGAAACACTGCGGGAGCGATTGGTCGAGGCGGTGGAGGAGCTTGACGTGAACGGGGCTCGTGCGGAAGTGGCCCCGTTCGTGCGCCGGCAGGAGGCCATCGAAGTGTGGTCCCGGGATTTCTTCGTTGAGGTGGTGGGACGTATCGTGAGCGTGTGAGAATGGAATGCGAATTGGGTATTATGTCCCCGGAATTCGAATTCGGAAGCACGGGAGGGATGGGATGAGAAAGCGAATAGAGCGTGGGCGGCATAGAGCCGCCCCTGCAGTGCTGTGCGTGGTTCTGTGTGCTCTTCTGGGCGCCGCCTTGGGCGCCGGGGCGCAGCAGAGCGAGACGGATAAGCCCGAAACCTACCGCGGCACATTCACCGACCTGGCCAACGAGAAGTACCTGCCGGCCGTCCTGGAGGAAGTAGCCGCCGCGAAGAAATCCATCGTCGTCACCATGTACCACATCCGCGCGTACCCGCACCGCAACCCCTCCAGCCCGCCTGAGCGCCTGCTGGCCGCCCTCGTCGCCGCGCGGAAGCGAGACGTGGAAGTGCGCGTGATCTTCGACAATTCCTTCAAGTACGATCCCAAGACGAAGGCGGTGCGGGTAGACCGCTGGAACGACACGGCCGCCACCAGACTCCAGAGGGGCGGGGTGGACGTCCGGTACGTCTCCGGCAAGCACCGCCTGCACCAGAAACTTCTGGTGATAGACGACGACACGGTAATACTGGGTTCCCATAACTGGACGGTGGCGGCGCTTCTCCACAACCTGGAACGCTCGGTGATGCTCAAGTCGAAGGCGTTCGCCAAGAGCATGCGCGAGGACATATCCAGGATCGAGCTTCTGCCTCCCGACGCCCAGCGCGCCCCGCCGGGAAGCTTCGTGCCCATTCCCATGAAGCTCCTCACCGACCCCGACCTGGGTCCCGCCATAATGACAACCCAGAACGAGAGGAGCTTCGACCTCATCCTGTACCTCCTGAAGATGGCCGCGGAGAAGACCACCAAACCGCGGGAGCTGACAGTAGGCCTGGAAACCGTCGGCGCCGAAATCGGGGTGGACATGGAAATGGGCCGCGTCGGGGTCCGGCGCCAGATGATAAAGGTACTCGAGAAGATCCAGAACCAGTACGGTCTTATCACGGTCAATATCCCCCGGGGAGCGCCCGCCGAGGTGCGTCTGAAGGGAATCATCGCGCCGCCGCTTCAGGGCGACTGCGTCGGCGTCCCCTCCGGCTACTGGCAATACGGCTGGAGCCGGAAGCTCAGCCACGCGGCAAAGAGCGCCTACCTGATATGCCTGGCGGAGACGGAGGAGAGCGATGAGGGCGCGTGGTGGTCCGAAAGCCAGAAGGAACTTGCCCGGAAGTACCCCGGCAACGCCCAGACGATACGACGCGGCCTGCGCGAGCTGGAGAAGGCGGACCTGGTTCAGATCGTCCGGAGCTCCGTCCCGCCCGGCAAGGGCTACCCCGACAGAAGGCCGAACAGCTACTGCCTGGAGCCGATGCTCCCGCCCGAGCAGATCGCGGCCGAGTGGGCCTACCTGGAGAAAGCGTACGGCAGGGAGATGCTCGCACACGGCCGCCGGCTCGCCACGAAGATCGACCGGGGAAACAACCGCGCGGTGGTCGCCAACGCCCTGATGGCGGTCGACGAATTCGGTCTGGAACTGACCGAGAAGGCGGTGAACGAAGTTTCGGAGATGCGCCCGGATAACCCGTGCCGGCACATGGGTTATGTCATTACGCTGCTGAAGCAGTGGACGGGGAAGAAGTAGGGGAGCACGTCACTAAAGCACCCACCCCATGAGAGGCAGTGACCAGATGCGGAGGATCTCCGATCAAAAGTGCGAAAGCATCCTGGCGCTACCCTCTCATTGCG
>CAYMFW010000510.1:0-1937 GCA_964389785.1 uncultured Planctomycetota bacterium | reverse complement strand
CGTCCCTGACTTCACCCGGGTCCAGGACCCTCTCCCCGCCATCCGGCCCGACCAGGACTACCCTGACCCTGTTGAAGTCTGTGCTGACCGCGCCGAGGAAATCCCTTTTTACGGAGTTTTCCTTCAGCTCCTGGGCCATGGCCACGTCAAACCTGGGGGACTCCCCGGCCCTGAAGCTATCCTTCCCTGAAATGCTCAGCCCGACCGGGACGGCCGTGGTCTGGTTTGGGTGCATGGTGGTTGTCACGTTGGGCAAAATCATGGTGGTGCTTGTCGTGGAACCGGTTTCATTCAGGACTAGGGTAGTTGTTGTCTGGTTTGCAGGAATCGTTGTGGTAGTTGCAAGGGTTGTTGAAGTTGTTGCAACCAGTTCGCTCAACATCCCGTCCATGATTGAGAATTCCCTCACGACGGTTTCGCTTCCCGACCTGAGCACGGCTGCGTAAGTTCCGTCCCCGAAGGCAGGCAGGTAAAGGCTGTAGCTGCCCGAGTGGTCCGTGGAGGAAATCCTTTCGAAAATTTCGTTATGTCCGGAATCCAGTATCTGCAGCGTGAAAGGCGTGTCCGGTGGCCCCTCTGTTTGTATCAGCAGATTCTCCTCGTAACTGTACAAATTCAAGTCAAAAGAATACAGAGAACCGGTGGAAACGGTTACAAATGTCAGCAAGAAAAATATGAATATAGTTACCAGTTTAAAGAGATTCTTACTTCCCCACACGACACCCAACCTATCTTAATATATCATTATATTGATATATAAATATTTCTTCCTTATCCTTTAAATTAAAAGGAAATATACGGATATCAGACAAGGTTTTGGGTCCCAAGGTGAGAGATTGAACAAGCTATGTATAATAGGGCTGGACGGCCTGGAATATGAACTGGTCGAGAAATGGAACTTGGAGGCCCTGAAACAGGAGGAATACGGCAAAATTGATCTGAGCCCTGCTTTGGTGGACGGTTATCCCCTCTCCCCGCCAATCTGGACATCCTTTATGACAGGAAAACCGAAGAGCGAGCATGGCGTAATTGGCTTCGAGTGGAACTTCCCATTTTCTGACGTAATCTACAGGCTCCCAAAATCTTTATTGCTTGAGGATATTTTCGGGTTCCTGGGGTTTTCAAAGGGGTTTCCCGACAAGAAAAGAATCAGGGTCAAGACATTCGTGGACGAGCTTGGCGACATGTTCAAGGGCGTGAATGTTCCTATCTATGACTTCTCTTTGAATAACCACGGCAAAGTTGCCAGGAGAATGGGCATCAGGGAGACGGACATAAGATATTTCGTGAGGAACTGGGACAGGGTGCCGAGCACTATGCTTTTGAAAAATCTCATAACCCACTCAAAACAGGTGTTGAACGAGACTTTTGAGAAAATAGGGACAGACTGGACGGTTTTCTTCACCTATTTTTACTGGCTTGATTCCATACAGCATATTTTCTACATGAATGAAAAAATCCTCAGGGAAGAGTATGAAAGAGCCTGCAGGTACGTGGAGGCCATAAAAGAGAGACTGGGACCGGATACCCTGGTTCTGGTGGTTTCGGACCACGGCGCGGACATGAAGGGCGGTCATTCCTGCCACGGGTTTTACTCCCTCAGTGAAAGGAGGGGGCTCAGGCCAAAGATAACCGACTTCTACGATTTCATAATGAAAGAGGTAGAAATGCCCACCACAAGAGACGTGGAGAACATAAAGACAAGACTGAAAAATTTGGGTTACATCTAGAAGAGAAACATGTTAAGCCCGTAAGCGAAAATCAGAAGCACGAGTCCCGCCCTATTCCACTTCCTTTCTTTTATGTAGAAACAGGCAAGGAAAACGGCTGAAACCAGGAAGAAAGCCTGCATGGGAAGCCAGGGTGCGGGAATACCGGAACCGGTCAGAAAGACAGGAAGCCATTTGAATCTGAGGGGTATCAGCAGGGCAGGGAGG
>CAYMFW010000509.1:0-1949 GCA_964389785.1 uncultured Planctomycetota bacterium | reverse complement strand
CGCATTGGTCAATTCGATTCGAACACTTCAAGGCCCCGACGGTTACTCCGGACGGGAAGTACCTTCTCTGCATGTCCTCCTGGGCGATGCATCGTCTCCGGATACAGGATACCGGACTTGTGCATGAGGCCGGGGGGCACAAGATGGCGTCGGATCTCATTCGCATTGCGGTGAGTCCGGACTCTCTTTACGCCGGGTTGGTGAGCACGAGCATTTCTCCTCCGGCGGGATGCGAGCAATCTCGTATTACAGCTTCCTATCTGTTCAAGGTGACCGATCTGCAGAAACCGAGGGCCATCATTCCTCACGGCGGGCGCTGCACTGCGCTTGGGTTCGACAACGTCGCGAAGCGTGTGTACACGACGGACGGCAGCAGGTACCTCCTCGTCTTCAACGGTGTGGGGAAACGCATCGGGTACCACGAGCTTCCCGGAAGAGACCCGAACGAGATGCTGCCGATTCCGGCCCACGAGGTCCCCATGGATGCCCGGTTCGATGTTCGGCGAATTCTGGTCCACCCGAAAGGGTATCGTACGCTGACGCTCACCCAGAGAAAGCTGTACTGGATCGAGCTTCCGGTCCCCGAGGGCATCGAGGGGCCCGTGAGCTACTCGGCAGCAGATCCGTTGAAACGACCTCCGGCCGGCCCGGAACAGGAAGGTTCCGGGAAACCTGTGCAGAATGTTTCCCCCTCACCCGGCAACGCAGGAGTCCTCGAACTCTCCAAGCGCGTACTGCAGGCCCTCCCGGCCAACGGGGGAACCCGTCTCGTGCTTCAGTACGAACACGCGAGAACATTGGATGTGCTGAAAATGAAGGACGGCAGCGTCGAGCGGACGATCGATCTTGGTGGATGGGGTGCTCCCGTAGGTGCCGGGGACAGCTACATAGTTTCGTTCCTCGCGTCGACCAGCAGCTTTCGGCGGTGGAATTTCGATGACTGGTCCCTGGTCGAACGTGCCCCGGAAGGGTTTACCGGAGAGGTGGAGCAGATCATCATGGGGCCCTCGGAGAATCGAGAGGCGTTTATCTGCTATCTTGACGGTCTGGGTGAACTTGCGCCGCGGATATTCGCCTTTCTCTCCCTGCGGGACCTGTCCGTCAAACAACTGCCGGACAAGAGGCTCAATCAGGGGCACGCGCGGGATGACGTCGAGATCCGAGTGAACAGGGATCTGACCGCAGCCACGGTCCGGGGTGTGAGTTGGGGACTTCTGAGACGTGACGGCATGGGATACGACTGGAAGCTCGAACAACGACGGTGGGGCCTAGGGCAGGTGACGCCGGTTGGAGACGGCAGAATCCAGATCTGTTCGCATGTGGGAATCTACGGCGATCAGATTGCCCTTCCTCACCACGAATACGAAGCCATCCTTCACGATTTCAGGGGGTCAATGCTTTTTCCGGTTGATTACGGCGATTTCTTCCTTCAGGTGAAGCCTGATTCCGAGGTGGTCGTACACGGCCTGAATCCGAGGACGGGAGCCTTCAATGCCGTTTTCTCTTTCACGCTTCCTTCGGATTTCGTCGTGAAGACTAGCGATAGAGCAGCGGACGCCGTCCTCGACGGTCGTCTCGGGAGAAAAGGTCTGCCGGGTCGTCTTCTCGTGGCGTCCGCCTCCGCCAAGCGAATTGCCTTGATTGACAACAAGAATCGGAAGATGCGCCTTCTCCCTCTTCCCCTGGGAGGGGACGGTACGGCTCGCGTTCCGAAGTAGGAAGTCTGTGAGGGCTCCGCGTTTTGTGAACCAGTGTACCGGCTGTAGGGGCTCACGACAGTGTGAACCAGTTTCGGCCGCTGATCCGGCCCTCCGCTTCCGAAAGTCGGCAGTTTCTTCCGCGCGCAGGTAGTGAGCTGCTGCGCCGGAAGCGCCCGGGCACCAAGTGGTCCTTGAAGTAGATGAGTCCTTGTGCAAATACCAAGGAAGGAGGAACGCGTGGAGAATGCG
>CAYMFW010000508.1:0-1958 GCA_964389785.1 uncultured Planctomycetota bacterium | reverse complement strand
ATGTCGCCCACCGATTGGCTGGCAATCAAGATATCAATCGCTTCGTCGCCCCGCAGGCTGTAGTGGTCCAGCATATACAGGCGCATAGCAAAGGCCAGCAGGGTCAGAGCCACTATAATGACGCCGTACATTGCGGAATTGTCCGTGATGACACAGTTGGATATCTGCGGATCCGATTGGTTGACGTAGAGCCCGCCGCCGCGCCTTCCCTCGATGGATCCTACGTCGTCCGCGTTGCCGCCCGTAATCGTGAACCCGTCGATGACGATCTCCTGCCAACACTGTACGACGTGGTAGGTGTTGTCCGACGGGTCGTCCGGAACGCCTATGTCGCCGCTCAGGATCGTGGGGTGCGCCTTGGGATCGCGTTCGCTGCGGGAAGATTCCGTACCGTCGAATCCGCCGTAGTTGTGGGTGTAGCTTCCCATCGCGAACGAGTCTTCCCTGGTTGGTCCTGCCAGGTATGTTCCTTCCGCCACCCATATCTCGTCGCCGGAATCGTCGTTGGCGAGTGCCGTCGTCAGCTCCAGGTACGCATCGGCCCACGACGTGCCGTTGTTGACGCCGGTGGTAGCGTCCTTGTCCACGTATATTATGCTGCGCTCGAAGACGGCCGTGATGGTCCTGTTCGCGTCCAGCGTGACCGTGGTGGAGGCGGAGTCCGGGTCGGCGGCGCCTCCGGTCCACTGGTCGAATACCCAGTGGTCTCTCGGCGTCACGGAGATGGGAACCGAAGGGGGCCCGGGGTCGAAATCGTAGTAGTGGATGCCGCATGCCGGCGTGGGGGTGCCGCAGGCCTCGTAGCCGTTATTGTACGGCGTCATCGTCAGCGTGAGGGATACGTCGTAGACGTCGGGGGCGTCCTGTACCGCCGTGGCGGGCCCCGCTACCGGCGCGGCGGACGAATCGTTCGCCTCGAAATAGCAGGTGTAGTCCTTTCTCGTCTCGTTCAGAACGGTCTCGAAGGCATACACGCGGCCCTCCGTGAACGGGGCGGCATCCGCTTCCGTCATGGAAAACGGACTGCCGGCGATCTCGGCGCCTCCCTTCAGTATGTGCACCTTGGGATAGCCCGCCTCTGGCGCGAGGCCGCCCGGGTGTGTGTACCGCACCCGATACGTCGCCGTCATGGGATTGGTCCCCTCCGCCGGCACGCCGCCGGAGACGTAGCCGGCCTCACCGGTCCAGTCGAGCGACGCGCTCGCGTCGTCGAGCGCGATCTGGAGCGCCGGGTCTCCCTGCAGGTTGAGACTGAACTGGACCCAGCGAACGGATCCGTTCGAGTTCACCGCCGAGCCTCCCGCATATTCGGCCTTGTGTTCGGCGAAGGCCTGCCCGAGGACGGTGATTCCTCCCTCGAAGACCCGGCCGTAGAACATTGTTGCGTACGTGTTCGACGTGCCGCCGTAGTAGTCACCGGTCAGACCCCATCCGTAACGGCTGGACCCCATGTACGCGATCGCCCCTCCCGACGGGTTGCGGAGGAACGCCTCGCTCAGGCAAACCTCGTAGCCGTCGAAGTGCCCGGTATGACAGGCGCTCGTGTAGATGAAGGAGTACCTGCCGGCGTTCGTGAGGGCCGCGGCATCGGTATCGCGGAAGTACCCGCCTTCCAGCTGCCACCTTGTTTCGTCTCCGTGCGTGTCCATGAACACGTGGTTCCATCCCTCGTTGAGCTTGGCCGCGAGGTCAGCGGGGTCCTGCTCCAGATCGCCTGAGAGAAGCTCGTCCCAGGACGTGAACGTGTCGAAGAAATGTCCGAGGGGACGGGCGGACCAGTGAGGTTCGATCTCGTCGCGATAGATGCGTCTCACCCATCTCTCCGCGTCCGATAACGGGGAGTGATCGTGGATTTCGTCATACTCCCCGTCACTTCCGACATACCACCACAGGATATTCCCGGTGAGGAGCATGCGGCGCGCGAATCCGGTAGGGGGGCTGTTCTCGAACGCGATGAG
>CAYMFW010000507.1:0-1961 GCA_964389785.1 uncultured Planctomycetota bacterium | reverse complement strand
AGAAGCACAAAGACTCCAATCAGATCATCATCGTCCGCGACGGAGCGGAAGCCCTGACGCTGAACTCCGTGAATGTCTGCATTCTGGCCCTCGAAATGGGAGTGGGGCTCGGATACGAACAGGAGAAGCTCCTCGATCTCGGACTCGCCGGGTTCCTTCATGAGGTCGGCATGAGAAAACTCATCGACCTTGCCGTCAAGCCCCGGGAACTCAATAAGAGCGAAAAGCACCGCATGAAGAGCCACACCGCCGAGGGCTGGCAGATGCTGAAGGAACTGGGCATTCTGCCCCAGCAGGTGATCAACGCAATCCTGTGCGAACACGAGCGCGACGACGGCTCCGGGTATCCGGAGGGACTTAAGGGGGAAGCCATCAGCCAATTCGCCCAGGTAATCGGTCTGGTAGACAGCTTCGAAGCGCTCACGCACGACCGTCCCCATCGCCCCAAGTCGTCGCCCGTGAAGGCTATTGAGATTATGCTAAAGGACAAGCATAAGTACGACCATGCAGTGCTCAAGGCTTTCCTTTCGAAGATCGGCCTATACCCGATGGGAACCTTCATCGAGCTCAACACCAAGGAAATCGCACAGGTCATCAGACATAACCCGCGGATGCCGCTGTCTCCGGTAGTCAGGGTCATCTTCGACGGCATAGGAAAGAGACTGCCCGCTGCCAAAACCATCGACCTCGGCAGAGAAACCAGCAACTACATCGTGAGGAATCTGTAATGAGCGGGGACAGGTACCGGAAGTCTCCGAGCGAAGCGAGGAGAAGCGGTACCTGTCCCCGGAAAACCAGGTCATGAACAAGCTACTCGCAATCGCAACCGGCATATTGACAATAATCGCCGCCACCCTCGCCTTCAACCTCTACATGACCTACGACGAACTCGAAGAAAAGAACGGCAGGATGTCCGGCATGCAGGAAGACGTCACTGACTACAGCCGCCAGATCCTCAACCTCAACGTCGCGCTGGAAGAGCAGGCCGAGAAGCTTGCCAAGATGGAAGAGAAGCTCGCCGCGGCGGCGGAAGCGCCCGCCGCAACTCCCGCGGCAGCGCCCGCACCTGCGCCCGCAGCCCGGCCCGAGAACCCTCCCGCACCCGCGCCCACCGCGGAGCCCGCGGCTGCGGAGAAAAAGGAGGAGCCCCGCGCCCGGGAAGGCGAATACCTGATCGACGTCGGCGACACGCTCCAGATAACCGTCTGGGAGAACCCGGACCTCAACCGCAGCGTGACCGTCCGCCCCGACGGCATGATATCGTTTCCCCTCATAGACGAAGCCGCCGCCCTGGGACTCACCATCCCCCAACTCGACAGACTCATCACCGAAAAACTCAAGGCCTATATCCGCATCCCGGACGTCTCCGTCTCCCTTGCGCGCGTCGGCGGCAAGAGAATCGTCGTGATGGGCGCCGTCAACCGCCCCGGCGTGTTCCGCGTGGAGGGCAGAAAGACCATCCTGGAAGCGATGGCGCTGGCCGGCGGCGAGAAGGACAACGCGGACCTCTCCCGTCTCCTGATACTCAAGGGCGGCCTGGAGGCGAAAGGACAGAGACTCGATCTCGCGAAGGCCATGGAGGGAACGGGCGGGCCGATGGTGGAACTGGACGCCCAGGACGTGATCTACGTCCCGATGAAGCCGGAAGCGGAAAAGATAATGGTGCTCGGAGAGGTGAAGAACCCCGGCGTCTACCCGCTGCAGGGAAGAGACACCGTTCTGGAAGCGATCGTCCTGGCGGGCGGCTACACCAGGAACGCCGACCTGGAGAGCCTCCTTATCATGCGCGGCGGCGAGCACAGCATCGGCGACCGCGTCAACCTGAAGAGGGCGCTGGACTCCGGCGAGCAGGACGCGAAGTCCTCCCTGAGCCCGTACGACGTGATATACGTCCCTCCCCAGCCCGACGCCGAGAAGTTGCTGGTGCTGGGCGAGGTCGAGGACCCCGGCGTCTATCCCCT
>CAYMFW010000506.1:0-1978 GCA_964389785.1 uncultured Planctomycetota bacterium | reverse complement strand
GGAGCCCGAGGATGCGTTCAGGGACGCCGCAGCCCTGCTCGCTGCCGGCAAGGGACAAACAAGGTACAGCTCTGTTCTTGTGGACGAGGCTCAGGACATGTCAACCAACGCCTTCGCCCTGATCCGGAAAATCGTTCCAGAGGGCAACGACGATCTATTCATCGTCGGTGACGGTCACCAGCGAATATACCGACGTCAGGTAATCCTCGGTCGTGCCGGCATCAACATCCGGGGTCGCAGAGGGTGTCGCCTCAGAATCAACTACAGGACCACAGACGAAATCCGCCGGTTCGCGGTCTCCCTCCTGGAGGGCACAGTTGTCGACGACCTGGACGGAGGGGAGGACACCACAACGGGCTACAAGTCCCTCATGCATGGCGCTCCGCCAACTGTGGTGGCACAACCCGACTTCGAGAAGGAAGTCGAAACCATCGCAGCGTGGGCCAGGGAGGGGCGGCTCGAGCAAACCTGCCTGGTCGCCAGGACAAAGAGGCTGAGGGATAAATATGGCGCCGCCCTCAACGAGAAGGGAATTGAGACCTATTCTGTGAAGCGCTCATCCGCAGAAGATACCTCCGCTCCGGGACTCCGCATTGCCACCATGCATCGCGTGAAGGGCCTGGAGTTCACCAGGATGATCATCGCCGGCGTGAACGAAGACTTGATACCGCTGAAGGAGGCGTTAGAGCAATCGGACGATCAGGCAATCAGGGATGAAAGAGAGGCGTGGGAGTGGGCACTGCTATACGTGGCGGCAACCCGGGCGAAGAAGGATGTTCTCGTTACTTCGAGCGGGAAGCGGAGTAGTTGGTTGCCGATTTAGCAAATATCAGAATCCGGTCAGCCCCAGAGGTGCAATGCACTGGAGGAAAAGCGCGAATAACATGCAAAGAGGTCTAAAAACACTTGCCGGCAACTGCGCCAAAAGAGCCTTTCCAAGAATGATGCCGGTCAGGATTCTTTGTCTTTTCGCGATGATTGCTGCATCGGGATGTTACCGTTCAAGCGGAGAGAGTAACGACGATACGGACCAGACAGAGTATCCAGACGCTAGCAATACGGACCGGACAGTATACCCGGTTGCAAGTGACACGGAACCGCCGGCAAGCGATACGGAACAGGCGACGGACGGGGACATAGGGGATACGAATCAGGTGGTGGACCAGGAATACGATCAGGGCGTCTATCACTGCTGCGCCAAAGGCCAAGGCACGAGCTGTTGCGAAGGGTATGAACAGGGAATGTGTTTCGAATACGGCGGCATATACGGAGATTGCATAGAACAGGGCGAAGAATACGAGGCCAAAGTCATCTGCGCGCGATGCTGTGATGGTCTAGAGAGAGCCGAAGAGATGGTCGTTACCGATGATGACTGGACCGAACAAGGCTATCTCGTGGGGTGCGGTCCCTCTGGAGCCCCACCAAGCATCGGCATCTGTGTTGATTGCAACGACGGGCTCTGCGGACCAGGAGAAAACGTCTGTATCTGTCCCGAGGATTGCTCGTAAAGCTCTAGCCTGTTTGCATTCAAAGTGAAAGGGGATCTCTTACGGGGTGAGTGAAAATGGGACTCAAGGCAATGGCGAAAGGCGCTCGGATCAAGGCGGCCTGGTCCAAGTACAGCCTCATCGTTGTGGGGAACATCGTTTTTTTCATCTTGCTCTACCTCTTTTCCTATAGGCCTCACAACGAGGAGAACCGGGCCTCCGAGTTCCTGAGCGTCGCCCAGCTGGCAGAGACGCGGGAGCGCAAGGAGACCGCCATGGATCTGTACCAGAAGATCTTGACGGACTACGACGACACCCGCGCCGCCAAAACCGCCAAGGAGCGGCTCCCGGTGCTGAAGAAGTCCCTGTCGGAGAAACCCGGTCCGCTCCCGCCGCCGGTCCGGTGCGATGAGATCAACATCGAGGAGATGCTCCGCAAGGGCCCGGCGGTCTATATCGCCACCTATGTGGCCAAGCACTTTCACAACTTC
>CAYMFW010000505.1:0-1987 GCA_964389785.1 uncultured Planctomycetota bacterium | reverse complement strand
CGGGCATAAAAATAATAGGCAAGATGGTTAACAGTTTGATCAAAATATCGGAAAGAAAGGGAGCGGGGTTTTTAAAGGAGTTTTACGCCTTTTCAAGCGATAATCTGCTCTCGTCCGGGGTAATGAACGTGAAAGAGTTTAAGCTGCCGATTTCAATCAGGGAATTTTGTGACAGAACGGATTCCGTGGTCGTGAGCCACGAGGACCTGCTGGACAACCAGATATACGGGTATTCCCTTGTGGACTCGATGAAGGCAATTTTGGAGCTCACACCAATGGAACTGGTAAAGATATATGGGTATACCACAAACAGGGCGCTTGTGTTCTCAAACGTGACAACAGGAAGGTCCTCGATGGTGGCCATAAAGGTAACCAACCTCAAGCCGTCGTTGGTGGTACTTCACGGCCCGGAGGCGGTTGATGACGTGGCCAAAAGAATAGCGGAGATAGAGGGGATAGTTCTTGCTGTCTCGAAGACAAGAAATTTAAATGAGCTCAGGGGAATGTTAAAGAGAGGATTCAAATGAACTACAGATGGGCACTGATGGGAATAAGCACGGTGGTGGCGGGGATGTACCTGAATTTTTTGTACAAAATACCATTTGCCTGGCTGGTTTCGGTGGCCGGGCTGGGGCTATGCTTCTTCGGGTACTCTATAAAGAGGCATGACTGGTACGCGGACCACAGGGAAATAGGAGCCGGGAAGCAGTGACTAACAGGAAGACAGAAAATCCTTTAATTCAAGGCCGGCCTCGAGCCTGGCCGCGTTTTTTTCCATAAGTTCTTCGGGGAATGCCACGAATATGGGTGACCTTAAAAATCCGTATATTATGAGAGGCACCGCGCCGATCTTTCCTGCCTCCCTTGTTATTTTTTCAAGGTCCGAGTCCCTGACGTAAATAAAGTCCCTTTCCCTCTGCGACGTTTTTTTCGCGTCAACCAGGAACTTCACAACCCCGTCCCTGAGAACAATTATGTCATAAGGCGACGAGGCGGCTTTCCTCTCCGCCGTGTACCCATGCTTCCTGAAAAGGTCCCTGACGCGGAATTCAAAGGCAACCCCCTTCCTATAGTTTGTCATAAAACCACGATTTAATTTTAAATACATGATTTAATAAATTTAATAGGGTGAAACCATGATGGAAATAACTGTAGATGATGCAATGACAAAGAAAATCGTAAACGTAAGCCCCGACGACAGCGTTATAAACGTGGCCAAGAAAATGTATGAAAAGGACATAGGCTCCATGCTGGTCTGTGACAAGAAGGCCCTTATAGGACTCATAACTTCGGAGGACCTCGTAAAAAGGGTAATAGTCCCCAAGAAGGACGCGGTCAAGCTCAAGGCAAAGGATGTTATGTCCAAGACTCTTATAACAACGTCCTCGGACGAGGACCTGGCGGAGGCCATACGCATAATGATAGACAAGGGGGTCCAGAGGCTGCCTGTCGTTGATGGAGGCAAGCTCGTGGGCATACTTACGGACGGTGATATTCTGAGGATGGCACCACACCTCGTCGAGTCCCTCATTGAGAGCAGGAAGGAGCGTGACATGGAAATGGGCGGAGATGCATGCGAGGTGTGCGGCAACTACAGCGAGGGCCTGAACAAAGTAAACGGCCAGTGGATATGCGAGGAGTGCCGTGAGGAGGTTTCCGGAGCATAGTTTTGGTGGTCATGTGGCAGCAAAAATAATGATAGAGGATGAGTGCGAAATAATCCCGAGAATAACAGTCAGAAACATACCAAACCCGCACACGGTTTATCCCGAGATAAAGGAAATACTTATTTCCAGGTGCAAGCTGAACCCGAACAGAATCAATGAGAGGGTTTACGACCACACCAAGGGAGAAGAGGATAAGATACACATATTTCTTGAGGCATGGAAGCAGAAGGACAAATACACAAGGATACTTTACGAGATGGACATAGACATAATACTGAGACAGGTGAACAAACCAAACGTGAAATACGTGGGAGACATAG
>CAYMFW010000504.1:0-2027 GCA_964389785.1 uncultured Planctomycetota bacterium | reverse complement strand
ATGCTGATACCTGGAGAGGGTGGTTCTCATTTACTATATCGGAGTGGTACCCTTTCCGAATATCGTTTCCAGGCCGGGGTTCGCCCTCCACGTATGAGATTCGGTTCCGTTCGAGCGACGTGTTTTTTGGCCTTCGAGGATCCGACGGGCGTGCCTTCGGCGAGATCGAGCGCCTTGATCCACAGGCTCCACTTTGACCAGCAGCTGGAATCTGCCGCCTTGGCACCGCACCCCGGGGCTGTTACAGCGGCCATCAGTCTGTATTGACGACAGACCAACCCTGTGTCCGAGGGTCTGCTCCTGGCCAATCTGCGATGGGCTTCCCCTTGGTATCCTTTTCAAAAACAACGCCTTGCTCATTGACAATGAACGTCATCTTGCCTGTCTTGCCATACTCTCTCGGGACGGCGCAGAGGGCGAACTTGTCCGTATTCGTGTAGCTTCTTCCGTCACCATCGGGGTCCTGTCGATACGGGACCCATACTTCATCCATCACCATTGCCTTGTAGAAATACCCTAGGCCTGTCGTTGGTTCACTTGGCGCTGGCCAAGAATAGGCATCCTGTTCAGGCGCCAAATCAGCCCTTGCAGTGTCCGCCGCAACAAGCTTCAGCATCTTGCCATTCCTGTCCCTCAGAGCGAAGAGACCAGCTACGTCCGCAGTCCAGTAGTCTTTCACGCCATTGCCATCTCCATCAAGGTCGCGAAAGAAAGGCTGATGGTGCGTCGCAATCAACCGGAGATTGACAGCAACGCCGGCCTCATATCCGGAATGATCTGAATATCTGGGATGGGACAAGAAAGCAAAGCAGGCGGCGAAGAGAGCGGAGCCCACAAACACCAGAGTCAAGGTGATCTTCGTCAGGGCGACCATCCGCACCCGGCCAGGCTTTTCCCTATCAGCATTCATGGTCCTACATGCCTCATGGTCTGAACCTGTGGAAGCTTGATCCTGATTCATCCTATCCATGGCAGATCGTCCGGAACCGGGCTAGGAGGAGGATACTGAGGAGGCTCTACACCCCATTCAGGGGGTTCAGGCTGTATCACGCCTTCCCTATACTCAAACCCGCCCACCTCTTCGTAAGCACTCAAGTGCCTCCAGGTTCCATCATACCTGTGCGTCTCCGGCAATGCGCCAGGCATCCAGAAGGCTGGCCATCCCCCACCCATCCAAGGGTCAAGATACACACAACATTCACGATCAGGATCGTTCTGTGCTCCCATGAATGGCCTCTCCCCAACGCAGAGCACGACCCAGTTGTGCGCAGCCTTCGGTCCTGGCTCCTCATAGAAATATGCTGCCCGCCGCCTGTATGCTTTGGCCATGGAGAAACAGAACCTATCATCACCTAAGATAGTAGACCGCAGTCCATCATATGTAATGGTTTGCCATTCCCAGCACTTGTGACCTGCGACAATGTCAACGATGGGCCAGGGTCCGAGGTAGGGCCTTCTGTGCGCCGCTATAGCTAGAGCGTAGGCCTTCGCGAGCTTGCCCGACGTCTTCTCACAGTCCCCAACTGTACAGCATTTCGTGCGACACTCCTTCTTCGCGCATAGCTTCTTCAGGGCATTGTCCAGTTTTGTGACGAAATGTCTAAAGGGGGACAGGTCCGGAAGTGGAGTTCTCCACAAACCACGAGGGTCTGTCGCCGTCGGCACGAAATGTCCCGCATACCGGTTCATGTTCTCTCGGTACCCAATCGGATCCCTCCCCACAAACCTCCCCAACTTCGGCGAGTAATACCGATTCCGGAAATACATCAGCTCGGATTCGGGATCGGATCTGCGACCGGTGAACGTCACATGCTGGATATCGCTGTAGGAGCTCGTCACGTCGTCTGACGTGAACCACGTGGAGTCAACTCCTGCGCCGGTGTAGGTCGTGACGGCTCCATATGGGAGATACTCGTACCGCTCGATCACGTTTCCGGACGTATCAACGAGGGCGGCGACTGAGTAAAGGTTATTGGTGGTGTAGTAGAACTGTTCCTTGGAATCGGCGAAGTCTCCGTCAGGACCGA
>CAYMFW010000503.1:0-2028 GCA_964389785.1 uncultured Planctomycetota bacterium | reverse complement strand
CATTATACCAAAGAAGGAGGCCCCTGCATATCGAGGTATGAGAAATTCAGGCTAGACCCAGGCGGCACCTTCCAGCTCCAGGAGCTTCTTCTTCAATTCGACGCCGCACCCGAACCCGCCGATGTCGCCGTCAGTGCATATGATCCGGTGACAGGGAACGATGAGCGGCACCGGGTTGGCGCCGAGCGCGTTCCCCACGGCGCGCGCCGCGTCCGGATCGCCCAGCCTTCTGGCGAGGTCCCGGTAGGAGATCGTCTTGTCGTAGGGGATGGTCATCGCCTTGTTCCATACCTTGAGCTGAAAGTGGGTGCCCATCAGAAGCGGCTTCGAGTTGAAGCGCTTCAGTTTTCCGGCGACGTATCTCTCGATCTCGCGGGTGACGCCCAGGCCGGCCCAGTGGACCTGTGTGAACTCGCATTTCCCGGCGTACCTCTCGATCCGGTCCCTGGCGGCTGTGGGAAGGGAATCCCCGAAGGAGATGGACACGACACCCCTGCTGGCGACCGCGACCGTCACTCTCCCCAGGACCTTCATCTGTTTGCTGGCGACACTTATCTTCACGGTACTCTTTCCCTCGCCGTCTTGTTAACAATTCACCGACACGTTGTCAACGGCTTTTCGACCGATTATCCGGAGATGGGGGGCAGGTCGGCAATCTTGCCGCACCCCTGTCCCCAGGCCATCCACGAGTTATCCACATGGTGCCAACATTTTGTTCACGACAGGGACGCGAAGGAATCGTGTGCCCGTCGGGGGAAGTCAGTGCTGGGTCTTATTGCGGTCGAAGGCGCCCTCGATGACGGGCTCCTCGACGATGCCGTTGTCGGTGCCGTTGTTGCTCGTCTCCCAGACCTTCCACGGCCAGCCGTAGGGGGTGCCGTTCACCGCCCATTGCTGCGTTATGCCGGAGACGCCGGAGGTGATCGATTCCTTCCAGACGTCGTCGTGAACGTGTCCGTCCATGTGGAGCACGTTGTAGCGGAAGCTCCCGGTTATCGTCTGGTGAACCCCGAAGTGGGTGCGGAAGTCACGGTTGATGTTCCGGTACAGGTTGAGCGGCACCATGCAGCTCGCGACCCACACGGAGCCCTGGTGGGATGCGCGCGGCTGGTTGTGTCGTGTCGTCCAGCGGAACGGGCGCTCACACGTCCACCAGTTGTTCTTCCAGACGCCGTCTGTCCGGTAGGCGCTGATCGTGTGGCTCTGGTCACCGGTGGCCTGGAACCTGCCGCAGCCGACGCTGTGCACGAAAAGCTCGTAGCCGAAGCAGCCTCTGCCGATGAACATGCTGTTCCTGCAGCATTCATTGCCCAGGGCGACGTTGTGGCCGTCATGGGTTATGATGCCGCCGCCTCCCCAGGGGGTCCAGTTCTTTACCTTCACGATGGGGTCGAAGAATATCTCCATGGGAAGGTACTTGCCGGGCAGACCGGGACGTCCGGGATGGCCGGACCCGGCGAAATTCTTCCAGCCGTTTCTGTCGTATATGCACGCGACCAGCATCTCGCCCGCATAGCCGTGTCCGCCGTCGAGGTTTTCAGTGCCGTAGGAGCCGATCCTGCGGTTGCCGGCGTCACCGCCCGCCGGGTCGTTGCACCGGTACCTGGCCTCCGGCATCTGGCCGTCGCTGTCGGACGCGTAGATGAGGAACCCTATGCCGATCTGCCGAAGCGAGCTCTTGCACGACGTGAAGTAGGCGTACTCGCGGGCGCGGGAAAGCCCCGGAAGGACGAGGGCGGCGAGAAGCGCGATGATCGCGATAACCACCAGCAGCTCCACGAGCGTAAACGCCTTTTTCACCGCGTATCTCCCGTTACAGGCGGCCTGTGAGGCGAGTCTACCCCTTTCGCGGCGCCAAGTCAACCGGGCCGGGGAATGGGCCGGAATCGGTTGACAATAATGGAACGGGGCGTATACTTCCACAGTGGAACCGGGAGGACCGGATGGACATGAGTCCGACGCGCGGGGGTGGGTTCATCTCTGTAGGGCCTACGAGTCAAGGTAAAACTTGCGTCAGGTCGGCTTCAC
>CAYMFW010000502.1:0-2033 GCA_964389785.1 uncultured Planctomycetota bacterium | reverse complement strand
CTGCCCGGACTCTCCCGGGCGCGTGAGTATGCGTACTTCACCTCGTGCAAGAGCAGTCTCAGACAGATTGGCATCGGGTTTCTCATGTATGCGAGCAACAACAGGGGAAGACTCCCGGAGGGGTATTTCAGGTGTGACGGCGGCCCGGTGGCTCAAACAGTGCGCCGGACTGGGGCGCCGGCTGCGTGGCACCAGGACTACCGTACCGATGGCGAGTTGCTGCTCACGCAGCTGTACGCGGACCGGTGGCCTTTCGAAGCCTGGGACGGCCAGACGGCCGGCTTCGGCTCGAACTTCCGCGTCGGCACGCCGCGCCTGCCCGGCAAGTATCTGCCGATAGAGATACTCTGGGATCCCATCGTGAAGGTCAGGGGCTGGAGGCCGTGGGGTGCTTACAGTCCGATCTCGTGGGGCGGTGAAGAGATGAATGCGGACACGGAGAAGGGTAGAGACTTCCTCTCGCGCCTCTCCGGCCTCTTCGGCTACGCGTTTTTCGTGAGCAGTGTAGGCTGTTACAGCTATCGGACCACGGGGGAGCCGAAGAGCCATATGCTGGAATCCTATGTCGGAGCGGGCGGCAACTCTAACAGCAATGGATCCGGGGCGGAGGCACCCTTTCGATGGACGACGAACAGCGCACAGCCGCATACATCACAAAGGGGCTCGGTCTGGCTTGGAGCGTGCCTGAACCCGTTTGACGGAAAGCCGTACGGAGCGCACATGTATCGAAGGCTCCCCTCGCATTTCGGGGTCTCGCAGACAATCACAGGGGAATACAGGTTCAACGTGATACACATGGACGGCCACGTGAACGACTCCGTCTGGAAGGAGCCCTACATCTGGCCCGGCGCCCAACCATGGATCGCGGGCGGGATACCGTACGGATGGCTCTGGAAGACGGCATCGAGAGAACTCGAGCAGAAACCCTGGATTGCCGACGGGTTTGACTACTAAACACTGGTTGCCCGCCGTCACCTGGTGTTCCTCCATCGCCTCAACCAGCGCCGCCATGAAGAAGGGCGACCCCGAGGGTAAGAAGGAATACAACCGGCTTCGTCTGCTGTTGGAGAGATAAGGGCAGGATTTTCACCGTAAAGGGCTCTATTACCGGGAGGATTGATATATGAAACGTGGTGAGCTTACAGCGATAACGGGTCTCGTGGTGGCGGTGGCATTCGCGGTTGCCTGCGGAGGAGGCGGCGGAGGAGGCGGCGGTGGCACGAGCACGGTGCAGGTGACCGGCACCGCGCTCAACAGCTGGGGATACCCGGTGCCCGGGGCCACGGTGACGATCACGAGCGACCCTGTCGTCGTCACCACCGCGTCCGACGGCACGTTCACCGCCGACGTGCTTCCGGGCGAGCACGACATCACCATGGTCAAGGACGGAACCACGTTCTACGAGGGCACGCTGACGGTCGAGACCGGCACACCGCTGGCGCTGGGCGACCTGGCGCCCACGACCGCGTACGCGCCGCTGGCGACGATCACGGTGACGCCGCAGGAGCTGGACCTCTCGGTGCAGGAAGGGGCGGCCGGCGTGGTGACGATGTACGACACCGCGTGGACCGAACTCGACACCGACGACGAGGCGCCCTTCACGTTCGAGACGGAGCCGGGCGAGGCGTTCGTGTTCGTCGTCGATTACGCGAACGGCCAGGCGATCGGGGCGATCACCCCGACGGTAACGGGGGACCTGACCCAGCAGGTCTCGGTGGATACCGAACTCGCGATGAACCTGATCGTCGCCACGGAGAACGTGCCCGCCGACTTCACCGCCGCAAACCTGTCACGCACGCTGGACGCGCTCCTGACGGACGCGAACACCGCGGTGGACAACATGAACGACTTCCTGTCGGACCGGAACGAGAACCGGGACGCGGACCGGATCACCGACGCGGTGCGCAACATCACGCTGGACCGGTTGAACCAGTACAGCTGGCTGGCCACGTCTGACCTGGACGCTGCCTACATCCGGGCGTACGGGGGAGGGCAGGGCGGCATGAGGACGCTCGAGAACATCGTGGACGATC
>CAYMFW010000501.1:0-2051 GCA_964389785.1 uncultured Planctomycetota bacterium | reverse complement strand
GACTAAGCAGGCGCCGGTGTCCAAGGAGGAGGGGGAGCTGGCCCGCGCGGTGCGCTCGCTGGTGGACGCGGTCAAGTCCCAGCAGCAGCGGCTGGCCCGGCTCGAAAAAAGGTTCGGTCTCCCCAACAGCTTGCAGACCGGAGAGGTCGTTCCCAATCGCGACAAGGACGAGGTCTCCTGGCCGCTGGACCTCAACAAACCCGTCGACAAGAAGAGCGTGGACAGGTCGGTGTCATTTCACGACGTGTAGGCCGCATCGAAAAGGAGCATTGAAATGAGCTATCAGAGTAATCGCAGTATTTTGGAGAAGGCCGAGTTCGCCCTGTCCCATCTCGTAACGAATGGTGGGTTGCTGCTCCCGGCGCAGGCGCAGAAGTTCATGCGCCTCTCCATCGAGGAGGCAGTCCTGCTGGGCCAGGTGACCTATCGGCCGATGACTCGGGCAAGGGAAGAGATCGACCAGATCAAGTTCGGCAGCCGGGTGCTGCGCGCGGCCCAGGAGCTGACCGCCCTGCCCGAGGCCGATCAAGTGGTGCCGGACATCTCCAACGTGGAGCTCGACGCCCAGGAGTTCATCGGCGAGGTGACCATCTCTGACCGGGTATTCGAGGAGAACATCGAGCAGGGTGATTTTCGGCAGACCATCATGCAGCTCCTCTCCCCTGCCGTGGGCCGGGACCTGGAGGAGGTGGTGATCAACGGGGACAAGAACTCGGCCGATCCCTTCCTGGCGCAATTCGACGGCATCCTGATCCAGGCGCAGAGCAACATCGTGGACTGGGGAAGCGCGCCCATCGACGAGGATCTCTTCCACGACATGCTGAGGGCCTTGCCCCCGCGCTACCGCAAGAATCGGAATCAGCTCCGTTTCTACACCGCCTCGGATGCCGAGGTGAGCCTCCGACAGCTGCGCAAAAACCGGGAATCTCCGGTGGGCGACAAGTTCCTGGAGACCGACGCGCCCATTGTGGCGGCCGGTATCCCGGTCCAGGGCGTCCCCTTGTTCCCGGAGAACCTGGGCGTGGGCAGCAATGAAACCGTTGTCATTCTGACTCATCCGAAAAACATCCACGTCGGAGTCCGCCGGCAGATTCGCATCGAGTGGGAACGCAGCATCCGGAGGCGAGCGCTCAGCGTCGTGGTGACCCTGGAGGCGGATACCAAGTTCGCCGAGGAGGAGGGGGTGGTCAAGGCCATCGGGGTGACCCTGTAACGCCGGAGCCATTCCTGTTTCCAAGGACCAAACGATGGGCGGCTGTCGAGGCCGCTCCTTAACAGCTGGAGTATGGATATGAAAACGTTACTCGTTCGACTCAAAAAGCGCGATCCGCGACGAGCCCGTGTGCTCCGGCGGTTCACCTACAAGGGGGCCCGATTCGAGGAGGGCAAGGGTTGGTACCAGGTGAGCGAGGAGGTGGGGGATCACCTCCGAGCTGTCCGTCAACGCGCCGAGGATGAGCACTCGCCTCTCGCGTTCGACGTGTGCACCGCGGCCGAGGCGCGCGCGCTGGACGAAAAGGAGGCGCAGGAGAGCGTCCCCCAACGACCGGCGGATAACGCCCGGGTGGTGGTTGCGCGGGATGAGGAACCCAAACCGGTCAAGCAAAAGGCATCCGCGAAGAAGGCTGACAATTCAGACCGGAAGGCGCCGCCGAAGAAGACCGACACCCCCGATCCGAAGGCCGATGCGGCGAAGAAGTAGAGGGGCAACTTTGACGTGTATGCCACCGTTCCAGACCTGAGAGCCGAAGGGGTCACCGAAGCGCAAGCGACCGACGATCGGCTGCTCGCGCTCATCGACGAGGCGAGCCGGCTCATCGATCGTCTCACGGGCTGGTTCTTCGAGCCGAGAGACGCCACGTACCTGCTCGATGGGAGAGGCACGCCCAGCATTGAGCCGCCCGCACCGCCCATTCGCCTCGACTCCCTGACCGCGGCGGGCGCGACTATTCCGATGGATTCCGACAACCTCCTCATCGTCGGCGCTCCGGTTCAACCGGGCTTCGATGCGCCAAGACTCTCGCGTCGGCGCGGTCAGACGTTTCCCAAGG
>CAYMFW010000500.1:0-2055 GCA_964389785.1 uncultured Planctomycetota bacterium | reverse complement strand
ATTCCCCACAACCCGAGGGGATCCACCCCATTCGGTCCCGGGTAGTAGGCATACAAATTCTGCCCGTCGACGTACCCCGCTGGGTCGGTGCCGGTGAAGCGGCCAAGGCTTTGGGAGTACGTTCTGTTACGGAAGTAGTAGTCCCCGCGTTCGGGGTCGTACTCGCGCTCAGTGTACAGAAAGGACGCAATTACCGATTCCGAACTGCTTTCCGTGTACGAAGATGGCGTTTTCCGCTTCCGAGATTGACACGGTTTATCAACCGTCAAACTCAGCATTTCAAGTATTCAACCCTGCTTCGCCGTCGGGGTTTTTCGGAGCTCCTCTTTCGACGTGATTCGATTCGGATAGGCCTTGGAATTCTCTTTCATGCGGGCCATCATCTTCTTCATGTCCCCCCCGGACTCCTCGAGCAACTTGCCGCGAATCCTGTGCACCTCTTCAACTATCGGATCCTTCATCGCAAGCCTCCTCAGCTAACCACCTTCAACTCTTCCGGCGTTACCAGAAGTGGGCTGAACACTCCTATTGATTGATTCGTCTCCTGAAGCCGACGCATCACCTCTGCATTTGCTATATGATCGCAATTCCACGAGGCAAGGTAATCCACTTCATACGATGCTGCAAAAGCTATATGAATGAGGTCTTCCACCGCTGTCCGTGGAAGTTTCAATCTGTCCTCGTAGATTCCAACCAACCGTTCTATGTCATCGTTGAACCCCAGGACTTCCAATCCCTTGATCTTTTCCTTCCGCCGCTGCGCCGCGTCGGGATCCCCCGCTCTTATCTCTTCGATCACCGCATCCGAGACGAGAAGACGATAGTGCTCCCCGGCAGTCTGCCACCACTCGTGTGTTATCTGCTGGTGCGCCGCAACCACCAGATCACGGCTCGGCCACGCGGCCAAATAGCTTATCACGCTCGTTTCCAGATATACCGTTGCCATATCTCGCCAAGACCTCTCATGTTCCGTGTTCATTGTACCCCACTGACATCATGCTGCAAAGGCAATTTCATGCTACCCCGATCATTCAATCACCCCGACTCTTCAATTAGCAACCACCTGCGTCGTCTTTTGTCTCCCAGACCGGGATTGGGTCGAATCGCCGTGTCATTCATATGCGACCAGCGGGAGCGTCCTTTGGGGGAACCAGCTTGCGCATCAGAGAAATGCCCGGAGGGGTGTCCGACGAGCCCCCGGCAATGCAACATATTCTATGTTGAGCGAGGCGAGGGGAGTGCGCGTCGGCGCGGCGGTTGCTTCATGCAAGCGCCGTGATCGGTAGCGCACCACGTCCGATAAGATCGAATCTTATCGGACCTGTGCCGAGCCGAGCGCCTTTGCCGGGGGCGGCTCCGTCACCACCGGCCTTCGCCTGCAGGGTGGGCGGGATTCATGTGCTTGTCTCACCGTCGCTATCACAACAACGATTCACAAGAACCTGGAGTTCACCTGCGGCATCCGTCAAGGACCCAAACAATAGCATAGGCGTGCCTTCCCATTGCGGTGAGGAGTATCTCGCAACACACGCCCCTTCAACGACCGCTTTATCCCCCGCAGTAACCGAGACCGGAATCAAGGCAAAGATCAACGTCTCAACCTTCTCGATGCGAGGATGTCCTTTTGTCAATGTTACGTTCGTGGGTTCCTCTGCGGCGCTCCGTACGGCATCAATGCATTCCGCCGCCACCCGGTCGAAATCTGATTGCAGCAAGTCATCAAAACGAATCACTTCTTCGTCCGGAGTCTGCTTCGCTCCCCAAAACTGCCGCTGGAGAAACACTCGTAGGCCCGGGACGAAAAATGCCAGCACCCCAATCATGCAAACAGCAATAGCAATCAAATCCAGATAGGATCGGAGATCTTCCTGAATATACCGTCCCCAGAAGACGAGAAGAAAACCCGCGCCGAGCCAAATGAGCGAATACATAGCATTGGCGGCTAATTGCTGGCGAGTTCTTCTCATATCGGTATGTACGCCCTCCGAATGCTCAACCTATCTAAATAGCCGTTCGTGAAAAGGAAACATATTCGCAAGTGCAAGTAGAACAGAG
>CAYMFW010000499.1:872-2061 GCA_964389785.1 uncultured Planctomycetota bacterium | reverse complement strand
AAATGGCAGAAAAAGGCCAGCCTAGCTCCCCCCTCGCCTCGCAATTGGCCTGCCCTGGCGCATACCTCATACATGCACACAGACTAACTAGGTCTGGGCCAGGGAATAATCGGTTTACCCTGTTAAATATAAAACCACATTATGGACTTATGCCCTTGCCATTGCACAATGCCTGAATCAATTCCTGCTCCTGAAAAAGTGGAATAGGATTGTACTGGGAGCAGTATACTGCAGTATACTAAAGATGAGAGCACAATTGGCTGAAATCAGATTACGAACTAAGAAGGATTTGTAGATGATACATATGGTGGGAAGTTGCTTAATAGTCCTTGCATGCGTTACTTTTGCTTCTCCGGCTGTCTGGTCCCAAACTCAGCAAGGCCACACGATGGAGATGCCTATGATGGCTGGGACCAGATGGACTTCGGCACGTCCGGATGGACATGCACCTATAGGTATAAAGTCAGCGAATACTCATCACGCCCGTAAATGGATGTTCTCCTATTTATTCATGTTTATGGAGATGGATGGAAATCGAGACAGGACCGATAGAATCGGCACAAACGAGGTTCTCAGGGATTTTCCTGTCACCCCTACCCGTATGACAATGCAGATGCACATGGCAGGGGTGATGTATGCCCCTACTCATCATCTCACCCTGATGGCCATGCTCCCTTTTATCCAAATGTCTATGGATCATGTCACCCGGACAAACGTGAAATTTACGACTGAATCATCGGGGATAGGCGATCTTAAACTTACTGCGCTTTATATCCTACGAAGGATAGGTCGCCATCGCTTTCATCTCAATGCAGGGCTGAGTTTCCCTACAGGCTCTATTGATGAGAAGGATAACACACCGGCTGGACCGAATCAAAAACTCCCTTATCCCATGCAGTTAGGGTCTGGTACATTTGATCTGTTCCCTGGCATAACCTACCTGGGACAAACGGAAAACTGGTCCTGGGGGAGCCAGGCCATGGGGATGATCAGACTCGGCGAGAACGACAACGAATACACCTTGGGCAATCGCTACTTACAAACTGGATGGGTAGCTCGTAGATGGACTGAGTGGCTGAGTACCTCGGCTCGGCTCGATTGGCAAATTTGGGGCAATATCGATGGGGCCGACCCTGATTTAAACCCGGCAGTGGTTCCAACGGCCGATCCTGATAGATGTGGCGGACAG
>CAYMFW010000499.1:0-862 GCA_964389785.1 uncultured Planctomycetota bacterium | reverse complement strand
CTGTTGTTCGGTGCCAATCTCTATGCCCCAAAAGGAAAACTCAGTGGACATCGGCTATCAATCGAAGGTGGTTTCCCTATTTATCAGAACCTGGACGGCCCCCAACTTGAGACTGACTGGCAATTGTTTGTCGGATGGCGATGGGCTCCAGGAAATTTATAGGAAATTGGTTTTTTCAGGCAATTCAAAAAGTAGGGCCATCAGTGCCCCTTTTTAGCGAAAAGGCTACTCTGCACAGGCCTCGAATGTCAAGAGGCGTCAAAAGGCGGTAATCCAGAGCGGCTTGAATCAATTCCGCCGTCTACAGAGATCAATTCGCACTGAATTTTGCTAAAATGGTCATGTTTAGCGATTTTGGCAGGTATCATGACACAAAACGTATCTGCCTTCGGCAGACAAATCACTGACGCCTATGGCGGGAGCTCGCCGATGTCTTTTACTGCCATCACTGGTGCATCCTGCAACTCTCCCGAACTGGGAGTTATTTCGATTCCTCTCAACAACCAGGCTCCCCTGGGTGACCGCAGCAACCTTGTCTTTTAACTATCTTAATTAGATTGTTGCGGAAAACCAAGTACAGCTTCCTGTGAAATGGCATAGGTACTGACATATTAGTGAAGAAAGCTCTCAAACTAGGCATTTTCTATCACCTCCCTGCCTCAAACAGGTAACAGGCTTTGCCAATGATGGTTACCTCTCGTTAGTTGCTCCTCAAATATCATACATTACGCTTACTGTCAGGCAAGTAATATTCTTATGGGTACACAGTGAACTTTATAAGAAAGATTACACAGGGCATTCATGTACCAGGCGTATCAACATCTCAAACGAAATGGCAGAAGTTGTTGAGTTAAATAGTAGC
>CAYMFW010000498.1:0-2061 GCA_964389785.1 uncultured Planctomycetota bacterium | reverse complement strand
CTGTCGGCCGGGTTGGGCGGCTGCCCGGGCGCTTCCGGCGCAGCAGCTCACTGCCGGCGCGCGGAAGAAAATGCCGAATCTGGAAAGCGGAGTGCCGAATCAGCGGCCGGAGGCTGGTTCACAATGCCCTTGGCCCCTACACCCGGGCGCTTCCGGCGCAGCAGCTCATTGCCTGCGCGCGGAAGATAGTGCCGACTTTCGGAAGCGGAGGGCCGGATCAGCGGCCGGAGGCTGGTTCACAAGGTGCCGGGCCCTCACAATGTTCACAGGTTTAGGGCCAACAAGAGAAATTCTTGACGCTCTCGACCTTTCCGGCATTGTCGAATGAAACGTCAAAATACTTGCCGCCAGCTATTACATACTTCCATCGCCTGCCTTGCTCGTGCTCTGTTTCGGGAGCACCTAGCATCTTTCGAACCTCCTCTCTAGCCATGCCACGTTCCACAAAACGGAGGACCCTCTCTCGCAATACGCAATCGAAAGAATTCGGACTCCGCCAGTAATCAAGAATAGCTTCTTTTTGGTTATCCATCTCCAGGTCACCCCAGATGATTCTCCTGCATTCTCCCTTCTCATATTCCTTTGTACACCTCCTGAGTCCATCCCGATACCACTCGATCCACGGTCCATGTTTTCTCCCCGCCAAGTAATATCCCCGAATAAACGGATATCCGTTCGGGAACAGGCGCAAGTACTGGCCGTGTTTCTGGCCCCCTACGAAGGTGGTCAATTCGTATAATTGTCCATCCAGATACCATTTCCTGTCACGACCGTTGGGCTTCCCATTCGCGAAGCTCCTTTCAGCGTACCTTCTTCCTTTCCAATCCAATAGAACCAGAGTTCCTGTGAAACCTTTGCCAACCAAGTCGACATCTTTTTGTCCTGGCCACATGATGCTCCGTGAGCGAGTTCCGTCGAGGCGAAGCAGGACGACTCTATTCCTCGTGGCCAACCACAATCCGACACAAAAGGAGACGGCTGCTAAGCATGTCGCGACTAGGATCATCCAACGTTTTCTATTCACTCTGTTCCTTTCGACCGCATGTAGCTGACTGAGGTGCCCTGCATCTTGTTCGTGATGCTCTTTATCCTGGCAATCCCCAGCGCTGTCCGCAACGCCTTGCTGGCCCAGAGTCGCTACTGGCCTCTTGATGCAGAGAGTTCAAAACAGTAGCCAAGGTGGTGGAAACGGCAGCGGTTCTGGAACACTCTCTGCTGGTGGCGCAGGGAAGACGGGCTTCCCAGGGCGCTCCAGAGGACACTCGAGTTGCAGGTATTCCTTAATGCGGGGCCACCCCGTGTCCCGACACTTATTGACTGGATTGTTAAGCCAGCGCTCGACATACAACTTGTAAACGAGATTGATGCACTCGTAATCCCAATAACAAGCGGCTTCTGCGAAAAGGGCCCTCTTCTCAAGGCAGGCTTGCTCCTCACATCCAACCTGCCACTTGTCCTCGCAGTAGTCTAGGTAGTGTCGTAGTTCGTGGGCCAGCGTTCTGGCTGGGCTGTGTTCTCCGTAGAGCGATACCTTCTCATTCTCGTAGCATATGTAAATCCTGCCCCCTCTGCCATTCTCTTGTCCTTTGAAGCACCCTCCGGCGTCTAATCCTGATGCCCCGGGCCCGCATAGCTCCGAGGTGCAGCATGGGACACACTCGATCTTGAGAGGGCAGGGCTTACGCCCTCGCAGTCCGGTTTCCCACCGAGTTACCTCCACAGCCCACGAAGGGTTGAGGCGCCAAAACTGCTTCTCCTGTTTTTCACATTCTTCTTTTACAATGCCCTCACCCGAGGAGAGTCCGCTCATATCGGTCGTTCCTCTACTGACAAAGTAGGCATTGTACAGGCTAAGGCCACCGCTGTAACCGAGGGGATCCCTCCCCATAAACCTTCCCAACCCCGCCGAGTAGTACCGATTCCGGAAATACATCAACTCGGATTCCGGATCGAACCTCCGTCCGGTGAAGGTATAGTAGTTCCCTGAAAGGACTCCTGTCGTTTCATCCCCATCTGTCCAGACGGTTCGAATCGTATATTTGGAAGCTATTGCGTCGAGCC
>CAYMFW010000497.1:0-2068 GCA_964389785.1 uncultured Planctomycetota bacterium | reverse complement strand
GTGGCGTCGACACCAAGTACGCCCTACTTCCGGGGCCTCCCATCAAGGTTAAGGTCAAGGTTGATAACGTCGAAGTAAGTGCTGGCCAAATAACATCACTAGGCACCGCGTGGACGGGAGACATGTTTCGCCTAACCGTCACGGCGTATGATCTCGACAATCACGTCTGCAATCTTCCACAGGCTTGGGCTTATATGAAATCCGTTTACGTCGATGTCGATGTGAGAGACGACAAGGGCAAGGCGGTGGATTCCGTGACTCTCAAGGACTGGTCGGCAAACAGCGAGAAACAGACGATAAGGACGTGGTCGGGTAACTGGACCGTTCCGACCGTCACGGCGGGACAGGTATTTCGCTTTCACTTTAGGGGCCGGATCGACGAGGTCAGATGCCTTGCCGAAAAACACAAGAGCGAGGACGGTTACCTCGAGCTAGATGCGAAGCCGAAAGATTACATCGCAGAATTCGTCACGTCCCAGCTCAAAGATGTGATTCTCGACAAGAACGGGGAGGTGAAATTCAAGGACGGTATTACGCTGACTGCGTCTGCCGTTTTTGAAGGAGATCCTCCCGATGAAATCAACATCAGGTACAAGCTCTACGACGTGTCCCAGGGGAACGCGGTCGTTGCGAGTGGCAAAGGAGAGGGCTCCTACACTTTCACGGTGCCCCATGCCGCATGGTACAAGGTTGGCGCAACAGATTTGAACGCATCAAATTCAGCATCTGTCAGTAGCGATCAGGTGCTCTTCTACCAATTCGAGATCAGCCCCGCTACGCTCACATTCAACTACGATTCAGGTGATTCCATGGATCTTGAGGGATATGAGAAGAGCACAGGTTTCTTCCAAGGCATGGTCAACCTCGCCGATGAGATTAGCGACAAAGAACGGGCGACACGAACAACAATTAATGCTGTGAAGAAATTCATGGATGCCGTGGAAACGAAGGCGGACCCTGAATACTACAAGAACTTCCTCAAGAAACTTGAAGCGCTCGGAGACAACTATGCTGCGAGACTCAAGCTGTTCAGAAAAGTTGCCTTTGTCCTAGATATTGTGGGCATCGGATTTGATGCGTTAGATTTACTAACATACAACAAAGATCTTAAGGAGATTGAGGAGAAATGGAAAGCATACGGAGAACTCAGAGACAAGTATGCGGAGCCCTTGAAGGAGCTTACCGGCAAGAGACGCGACCTTCCGTGGGAGATCATAACTGTCACCAGTCACCCTGGGGCACTTGAGTTCGGAATGGATGATACGCTTACCACTTGGCGCACGAAGGACAATCGGTGGAACACCAATCACCTGCTTAGCATCAAGGATTCAAAATATGGAGAAGGTTGGTCTGTCGCCCGAACAACCAGCAGGGGGGCGGAAAGCAATGGTTCGACAGCCTGGCTACGTTCCAAGTTCCACAATCTGCAAATCCGAAAAAGATCAATATCTCGTTCGATGCTGGACCACTGGGTGGCCTGCAGCAATTGAGCACGTTGATCGAAGAATGATTCTCGGGCTTGAAGAAGAAGGCTGCCTAATCTTTCATCTAAGCCGGAGGCTCCTTCTTTCGTCTCCGGCACATGAGCCGAAAGCAGAAGAATCCAACCGCAGAGCCAAATCCAAGATCGAATATCACATTGATCCAGTACCAGATCGGCTTTTCATGCAAAAGGACTGTATAACTTCCTCTCCCCGTAAACACTGTCATCTTTCCCGTAACTAGCCCCGAGATAGCAGCGTACACGAACCCGCCTGAAATGATCATTATCGCCACGAATAATGCATGCAAATAGACGGCGTGAATCATTCCCCGCCACCTCTCATCGGGCTTCGGTTTCTGTGGGGACGTCGCATCCATTATCAAGCAGCTTTCCCAAGCCCCCTCTCAATCGTCTTCATTTCTCTCGACATTCCTCCCACTCACATCACCCGCCTATCCTCCAAGAGGAGATCCGAGTTCATATCATACCCGTTTTACCCGCCAAGTTGAAACCACAGACAACCTGATTGTCCGTATGGGTGGCATAAGAAGCATCGACAGTGAATCCCTGGAATGTGATCGCGGA
>CAYMFW010000496.1:0-2069 GCA_964389785.1 uncultured Planctomycetota bacterium | reverse complement strand
AGTTCTATTAAACTAAAGCCTGTCCGCGAATTGCAGGTCGGCTTCAGCTCATAGACCAAACCGTGCGTGAACTTTTCGCTCACACGGCTTTCCATCCGGGATTCTTCATGCGGCATTCGTCGAATTTCAGATAAGGCTCGGCACATAGCACAATCCCTTGTCATAAAAGAAGGAGTCCGGCCATTTTCTTCCGCGCGTACGTTTGCGCTGCTTCCGTCGCCGCCAGAAGATACGAAGCTGTGCACATGTGTACTCTGCCAGCGCACGGGATGCTATGTACGAATTGCCAATCCTAAAATAATTGGCCCATCCGCAAAGCTTGCGGTTCACATCCTTTATCACCTCTTCCAGATGAATCCCCAGCGGATATTTCTTCACGGTTTCCTTTATCCGCAGACGAATCGCCTTCATGCTCTTCGCCCGTGGGTATTTCACTCTCGCCAACCGTTTCTTTATCGCTGAGTATCCTTCCCGGAATGTGAATCCCAGAAAGTCGAACCCTTCCCGTACCTGACCCACCTTCGTCTTCTGTTCGTTCAGCTTCAATCCCAACTCTCCCAGGATTGCCGCCACCTTCCGCAACGCGCGCTCCGCTTCCTCCCGGCTGCGGCACAGTACCACCATATCGTCCGCATATCGGATAAGTTTCCCGTCTCTTTCATCCCACCGGCTGTCGAACTCGTGCAGGTATACATTACTGAGAAGCGGCGAGAGCACCCCACCCTGGGGGCTTCCCGTGGCCTGGTACTTCACCTTCCCATCTTCACATATTCCCGCCTTGAGCCATTGCCGAATGAGATGCAGAACGCTCCGGTCCGTTACCCGTTTGCGCACGCACTCCATCAAACGATCATGCGGTATCGTATCGAAGTAGCTCTCGATATCCACGTCCACCACCCATTTGCGGTAGTTGATGTGCTTGTGCACTTCTTCTACCGCCTGCTGTGCCGAACGCTTCGGTCGGAATCCATACGAGCATGGAAGAAAGCCCGCCTCGTAAAGCGGCTCAATTATCAGTTTTACCGCCATCTGGACCACCCTGTCCCTGACGGTCGGTATCCCCAACGGCCGCTTCTTTCCCCCATCCTTCGGGATGTACACCCGTAGGATGTTCGACGCACGGTACTCTCTCTCCTCAAGCTCTTCTCGGATTTCCTCCAGGAATCGGGCCACCCCGTACTCCTTGATCCATTCGATGTCCTTATGATCCACCCCACCGCTGCCCTTCTTGCGCGATACGCGCCTCCAGGCCTCCTTCAACACATCTTCTCTCATGACCTTGTCGTACAACAGCCGAAACCTTCTCCTCCTGTTCTTCTTGGCCGCACAATACAGCTTCCTCTGGAATGTCCTGACCCACTTTTCCGGTTTGTTCATGGCCTTTTGGGCATTCAAACCAGGCCTCCACATTCCTTCGGGAGCATTCCCGAACTGATGGCCCTTCGCATAAACAAGGTTATGTTGTCCTTGTCATTCCGGCTACTATGGCCATCTCCGACTCTCTGCACGGCCTCACCACGGCTTTCTGCCTTTCGCGTTATACCGGGGCTTATCCCAAGACGTTCTTTCATTCCTGGACACTTCGGGGAACGTCTCCCTTGGCACCCTTGGTTGTTTACGGGGACAACCCCTTCAAATCGTCTTAACCACTCTTCCTGTCGGAACCGTACAGAGCCTCCCCAGTTGCTCGAAGAAACTTTCAACGCATGCCGCCGCCTTTTACACCGTCGGGTCATCAGGTGCTCTCGCCCATTTTCTTCCCTGATGATGGCAGGCTTCTCCCATAGAACGGAGGATCGCCTCCCGATGACTCCGGCTCTGTCAGCTATACTCGCCGGCTCTCCTTTACGATGCCTACGGTCGTTCGTCTTCCTACGGCCTGCGTCTTTGCCTCGCCGCCCCGGCTGACTACGAGTCATCTGCCATGCGGCAGACTCCCCTCCTGGCGACTTTGTCACTGCGCATCGGGTCTCCCCGGCAGTCAGGCTACCTACCTGAATTGGGCAATTGGTAGGATCGGAACTTCGCATCCGATTAGTTTCCCCTGCCTTGTCTGGGCACACGCTCTA
>CAYMFW010000495.1:0-2077 GCA_964389785.1 uncultured Planctomycetota bacterium | reverse complement strand
GCGGGAAAACTACTTGAAGGAACTCTGGATGGCGGAAGGGACGACCTCCTACTATGGCGAGCTCCTCCTCACCCGCGCTGGCTTCTTTCCGGCGTCATCCTCGCTCGACGCCATTGCTCGTATGGTGCAGGGCGATCGTCAGCGGCCTGGTGATAAGGTACAATCGTTGGACGAATCCAGCTTCGACGCGTGGGTGAAGTTCTGGAGAGGCCGCCAGCAGTCATACAACTCCGAGTCCGACTACTACGGCAAGGGATCGAACGTGAGTCTGCTCCTCGATCTCGAGATCCGCCATCGATCCAAGAACAAACACTCCCTGGACGACGTGATGCGGACACTGTATCACAGGTTTCCTCTCTCCGGTGGGCACGGCTACACTGACGATGATATCCAGAAAGTCTCCGAGGAACTGGCCGGCAGCAGCCTGAAGACATTCTTCGACGACTATGTTCACGGGACAGTGCCGCTCGACTGGGAGACTACGCTGCTCTACGCCGGACTGGATTTGCAGGCGAAAGATGCAGACCGCAAGATCTGGCTCGGCGTCTGGACGTCCGATCAGAACGGCAGAGCACGGGTGAATGTTGTTGTGGCGGGCTCTCCGGCCTATGAGGCAGGGCTGGATTACGGCGATGAGATCGTTGCGATCGATGGTCAGCGCGTCCGGAGTAGCGATCTGCAGAACCGCATCGCTGAGTTTAAGCCTGGCGACCGAGTGAAGATCACGCTCTTTCGCCGTGACGAGCTGCGCGAGTTCGACGTCACGCTCCGCCTCCAGGACGTCCCTCCGTACAAGATCGTTAAGGTCGAGCAGCCGACCGACCTTCAGAAGGCTATCTACGAATCGTGGCTGCGGACGAAGTGGGAGTAGAGGTGGAACGAAAGGGCAATCATTGCCCGTTCTCCCACTTGATTTCCAGCTAAGTTTTTCGTTGCATGAGCAGCCCGGCACCTCAGTTCTTGCCGCGGCGCTCATACGGACACACACCCTGCATTTACGTTCTCTCAATGTCCTGAACATCATCCTCAACCCACTTCCCGGAGTAGAGCGATGAAAAAGATCGTTGTCACGCTTCTCGAGTACGGATTCATCCTCGTTGCCGCGGTCCTCATCCTTGCCTTCGTTGGGCTTCCCCCTTCCAAGACAGATTTCATCGGACAGACCTTCACGCGAACCATGCCGAAATTGGTGCAGGGAACGCAGCCATGGGATAAGGATCTGAAACTCCCGGCACAGAGCGACCGCATTGTTCACTACACGATGGATGTCAAGCTGGACACTGCGACCAATATCATCAGCGGGTGGGAGATCCTCGAATGGAGAAACACTACCGGCCGCGCCCAGCAGGAGTTCCCCTTCCATCTCTATCATAATGCCTGGAAAAACAACCGCAGCTCGTACGCCAAGGAGTCCGGGTGGCGGCTGAGCCGCCCCGGGATGCGGGAGGAAGACTACGGGTACACGAACGTGAAGAGCATCAAGGTGCTCGACGCCAGGGGCGAGACGGATATCACGAACACCTTCCACTACATTCAGCCGGATGACGGGAATGTGGATGACCAGACCGTCTGCCAAGTCCGCTCCGCGAGACCCGTTCGGAATGGCCAATCCGTAAGATTCAGAATAGAATTC
Organism: uncultured Planctomycetota bacterium; assembly: GCA_964389785.1. Classification (GTDB taxonomy): domain Bacteria; phylum Planctomycetota; class CAYMFW01; order CAYMFW01; family CAYMFW01; genus CAYMFW01. The sequence goes on along the minus strand of CAYMFW010000495.1, from coordinate 444 downwards.
GAGACAAAGCAGCCCCTGCCGATCTCTCGGACCGGCGCCATCCGCAATTACCATTTTGTCGGGCAGTGGTTCCCGAAAATCGGAGTCTGGTGGAAACCCGCCCGCCCAAGCGCCCGCCTGAACGACATAGTCGGGCAGGGTTCGGGCGGCGGCGCATGGAACTGCCACCAATTCCACGCAAACACGGAGTACTTTGCCGACTACGGCGTCTACGACGTGAAGATCACGGTTCCCACCCACTACGTTGTCGGTGCCAGCGGCGGGATTGCGAAGCACATTGAAAACCACCCTGATAGCACCACCACCTACAATTTCTACCAAGAGGACATTCACGACTTTGCCTGGGTGACCTCGCCGGATCTGGTGCCCACGGTCCGGAAATTCGTTCACGACAAGATGGATCCTGATGAGCGGCCCGATCGACATCATCCGCTGAAGGAAGTC
>CAYMFW010000494.1:0-2078 GCA_964389785.1 uncultured Planctomycetota bacterium | reverse complement strand
TTCGGTGGCGGCGACGATTTCCGCCTGGCTCTTCGCGGGCGCCGGCTGCTGCGCCTCAAGCTTCTTCCTTAACACACCTCGAACTTTGTTGCTGTACCGGCCGTAATTGATGGCACGCTTTTCGTGCCGTGCCGGGATATGCGCTACCAGAAGCGCTATGAAATCGAGCACGTCGAGTATGCGGAAGTTCGCACCGTGGCCGGGGTGCACCTTCTTACTTCGGTACGTAACCCGGCTCGTGCCGTCGAGACCGTCCGTCACCGACAGCCGCTCCTGCGCCACCGCGCCCCGCACGATGTACTGCGAAAGCGATTCGAGGCTGTCCGTGTCCCGGGCGGGTACGGGCTCCCCCACGTACGCGCTGAAACCGGAGTGCCGCCAGGCGAGCAACTCGTCGATCAGCGCTTCCGTGACCGCCTCTTCATCGAGCAGCATCCGGAATACCCTGTGGCGGAACACCTGCTCGATCATATCCGCATCGGGCGCTTCCCGCACCGCGTAGAACGCCCCGTTCCCGTCGAAGCAGCCCCACGAGACTATCATGTGCAGGTGGGGTGTGAGATCCGCGAGGTTGCCGAAGGTCTGTATCGCCACCACCGCACCCGGCACCACATCGTCCCGCCCCACCGCCGTCTGGAGGAAGTCCCGCACGGTCTCCCACCCGCAGCGGGCGAGCTTCGACAGGAGCTTCCTGTTGCGGAAGAAATGAAGGCGGATACGTTTCGGAATCGACAGCACCACCTGCCGATGCGGAACGGGCGCGAAGACTTCCTTCACGCAGAACTCGGCGAACTCGAGCTGCCTGCGCTTCTGACATGACGGGCAGAAACTCCGGCATTTGCACGAAAACGCCAGGAGCATCTCGCACCCGCAGTCGGCGCATTTGATGCGGGCGAAGCCGAAATCCAGGATTCCGCAACGCAGGTATCTCTCGACTACCTTCTGAACGTACGGCGACAGCCGGCCGTAGCGAGGTTCATACCGATCTTCGTAGACGGACACAAATTCGCCGAAGTGACCATTTAGAATCTGCCACAGCGGTGTCTTCCGGGGATTGCGGGGTTTGTATACGGACTTTGTCGCCGTGCGTGTCGTGTCGTTCGCCATCGCCTTGTCCCAGAAAATCGCCTTGTGTCGCAAATACGCCTTATGACTGAACCCAGCGGCAATATGATAGGGAGGAGATCCTGAAGCGTCAATGCGCGGCCCGACGTCCCCGTTGAGTTCTCCGAAAGCCTTGACAACCTACGTGTAATCGGTATCATGGGTTACGTACACGAGGATGGAACGGACTCGGGGTAGAAAACCGTCATGAAGATTGTCGAAAGCGTCACCGTTTCAGAACTGAAGGAAATGGCCGAGAGGATGTACGGCAGCCTGGTGAAGGCCGATGTCGATATCTCGAGAGGTATTATGATCGTCGACATGGGCATGCACGCCGACGGAGAAGCCCGACTGCTCGAGCAGGGCTCGGACCAGGACGACGTGTGGGGAATAAACCTGCACCCGGATGATTACGGTACGGATGGTTTTATCGAATTCGATTCCCTGATCAACATACGACCGCGCCTGAATAACGTCTCCCGGGACGTACAATCTCCGGACATACGGAAGAAGATCATCGATCTGGTGGAGTCGATAGTCCATGAGTAGCCACGATTTTGACCGGGCTGCGTGGTCGAAGATGTCCATGTTCGAACAGATGGGCAATATCGGTTCGGAAGTAGGCAGGGCACTGACCGCGAAGCGCGAACACGACAGGAAGCGCATGGAAGCCGCGTTCTACCGAGGCCTGGACCTCATCGACGCAACCGCAGGCCTGTGGTCGAGCCGAAAAGACGGCCGCCTGAGAGAGCTGCTCAGGGCGAGAGAAGAGTTCGCGGAATCGATTGTCTCCGACGGGACCGGCTCCGCGCTGGAGAAGTACTTCATGGAATTCGCCGTCGCCGCGCGGAGGCGATAGGCACGTATCACATGCAGAGGATCGAGTATCGGGACAAGGCGTCGATCGCGTTGCTGATACTCCCCCCCTTCTCGTTCTGCTGACACTGACGTGCCCGATGGCGCGCATCGTCAAG
>CAYMFW010000493.1:0-2090 GCA_964389785.1 uncultured Planctomycetota bacterium | reverse complement strand
TCAGAATCGTTTCCCGTCAGCCAGAACTACCTGCCGCGAAGCGGCTTAGTTCAACAGATCTTCTACAGAGTGTTTAATAACCCACTATTGCATAGAGTGTTTAATAAGTCTATGATGAAGCACACTGCCGGACTGGCAGCGTGAATGTTTCTTGTTAAAGAGGGAGAGGTTATGCAAGAAGCCAAGTCTTCCGTCAATCCGAAGGATCCCCGCGGTTTCTGGGCAAATTACGAGGCGTCTGTCAGAGAGGCCGGTATCGAGCCTCCGAAGTCTGAATGGTTCGCCAAGTGGGCGCAGTCCTTCGCCCGGTCCATTCGCGGGAAGCGTGTCAAGCAGAGGACGGCCGACGACGTCAGGTTGTTCCTCACGAACCTTAATCGCCGGAAGAACGTCAGGGAATGGCAGGTCGCCGAGGCGGAAGAGGCCATTCGGATTCTCTACCAGGACTTCCTTTCCGTACCGTGGGCGCAGAAGTGGCCCGACTTCTCCGATATCATTCGCTCTCGAGAGGAGCCAGCGTCCGCCGAGCCCGTGAGCGGTCCGGGAAGAAGACGATTCCGGGATTCCACCAAGGGCACGGTGTTCTCGCGCGAGGCGTCGCGCGTTATCGAGCGGCTCCGGACCGAGGTCCGAACGCGGCATTACTCGCCTCGCACGGAAGCCACGTACACGCAGTGGGCGAAACGTCTTCTCGCGTTTCACCGGTGCGGATCGCCGAGCGTGCTGAAGACGGAAGACGTGAAGGAATACCTGGAGTATCTCGCGGAAGAACGCGGCATCGGACCAAGCAGCCAGAACCAGGCGCTGAATGCGATCGTCTTCCTCTTCGGCGCGGTTCTCAGAAAGAAACTGGGCGAGCTCGGGGAGATCAAGCGGGCGAAGGGTCGCAAGCGCGTTCCGGATGCGCTGTCGAAGAACGAGGTCGAACGTCTGTTCGCCGAGATGTCCGGGACATGCCGGCTGGCGGCGAGGATGATGTATGCGGGAGGCCTTCGCCTTTCCGAGTGCGTCTGCTTGAGGGTCAGGGACCTCGATTTCGAACGGAGCCAGGTGTTCGTCCGGAAAGGCAAGGGGGCCAAGGACAGGATAACCTTGTTCGCGGAGAGCCTGAAGAAACCCATGCGCAGACAGGTGGCGCTTGCGAGGAAGGTTTTCGAAGAGGACTGCCGACAGGGCGTTCTCGTGCCCTCCCGGAAGAACTGGTTGTTTCAATGGGTGTTTCCCTCGAAGAATCTCTCCATAGACCGAAAGACCCAGAAGATAGCAAGGGGCCATATCCATCCGAACACCGTTCAGAAGGCGGTGAAGGTGGCGGCGGAACGTGCCGAGATCGAAAAGGAGGTGAGGTGCCACACGTTGAGGCACACATTCGCCACCCATCTCCTGGAGGCCGGACAGAATATCCGGGTGGTCCAGGAGCTGCTGGGGCATTCTCAGTTGTCTACTACAATGATTTATACGCATGTCAGGCAGAAGCCGGCATCAGAGGTAGAGAGCCCTGTCGATAGTCTGTAGAGTATTCGATATCTCCCATAATTATCCGCTTCCGGCCTCCGGCCCCGTCGTTGTCAGCGGGTGTTGCTGCAACTTCGGGGCAGGTCTTGAGCTAAGCGCCAATATTCCCGAAACTGGGATCAGTCAAGGGCGCGGCTGGTCAGGCGGCCTCCCAGGACAGGCTCCTCACGGAGCATCCCTATAATATAGACGAACGCAGAAGGACGTTACTTGGTTGTTTTCGGAGAAAGATGCGAGGCTGCGGGTAAGCAGTAAGCAGCTGTGCGCGCCCGATACCCATCCTCCCCCTCCAATGGTGCAGGTCCTAGCTCGTCTAAGGTATTTTACGGGAAGAACGTAGGGTGTCAAGGGGAGGGCTGCCGTGGGTTGCACTCCTGAAGGGCCACTTCTATGCTGGGCGAAAATGGATGCCAGAGACTTGTGTCGGCGGGGCCTATCGGAGGTATACTAGTACGATAGTGAATGACTAGGAGTTAGGAGTATCGTAGTGGTACGCGTTGCTGGCAGAGGTGACGGTGATTGGACAGATGGAGACGAAACCGCCGGCTCCCTGACATCGAACTACTACCTCTTCA
>CAYMFW010000492.1:0-2107 GCA_964389785.1 uncultured Planctomycetota bacterium | reverse complement strand
ATATACCGGGGGAGCATTTCCGGCGGCATCCCGACGCGGGTGGATTCGCTTACGTTCTCGCCGCGGCTGGGTTTCATGAAGGGGTTCATCGATCTCACGTTCCGCGCGGGAGGCAGGTACTACCTTCTCGACTACAAGAGCAATCACCTGGGAAACGAAATCCAGGCGTACCACCGCGACCGGCTGGGGGCGGAAATGGCCGCCTCGCACTACGATCTGCAGTATCACGTGTACGCGGTGGCGCTTCACCGGTACCTGCGGAACCGGCTGGAGGGGTATGACTACGAAAGGAACTTCGGCGGCGCGTTCTACCTGTTCCTGCGGGGGATGAATCCGGGCAGGGGGTGTGACTGCGGCGTGTTCTTCGACAGGCCGTCGGAGGACTGCATCGAATCGCTGTCGGAGTATCTGGCCGGGGGGACGAAGAGATGACGAGGAGAATGGAAATGTTCCCGGCTTTCGAGCGCCACTTCGCCGCTCTCATGCGTCGCCTCGACGGGCGCGAGAGCGACGGCCTGGAACTCGCCGCCGCACTGGCCGCCCTGTGGCAGAACAGGGGCCACGTCTGCCTGGACCTGACGAAACTGGAACCCGGCATGATCGAGGACGTGGAGGTGGAGGTGGAGCTTCCCGCGCTCGAGAGCTGGCTGGCCGACTTGAAGGAATCGCCCGTGGTGGCGGCCCCCGGCGGCGGGGAGAAGCGCCCGCTCGTGCTGGACAACGAGGGCCGGTTGTACCTGTACCGCTACCGGGAATACGAACGGACGTTGGCCGAGGGAATCCGCCGGCGTTGTGTATACGTGGACGACATCGACCGCACCGCGCTCCGTGAAGGTATCGAGCGCCTGTTCCCGTCGCAGGGGGACGGCCCGGACTACCAGCGGGTCGCCGCCGCCACGGCCGTGCTCAGGCGGTTCTCCGTGATATCCGGCGGCCCCGGGACGGGCAAAACGCACGCGGCCGCGCGCGTGCTGGTCCTGCTTCTGGAGCAGGACCCGGGGACGAGGATCGCCTTCGCCGCGCAGACCGGGAAGGCGGCGGCGCGTCTGCAGGAATCGATCCGCGGCGCGAAGCATCTGCACCCCGGCATTCCGGACGACGCCTCGTTCACCCTGCACCGGCTGCTGGGCGGGCGGCCCGGGTCGTCGGGGTACCGGTACCACGAGGAGAATCCTCTTCCGTACGACGTGGTGGTCGTGGACGAGGCCTCCATGACGGACATCGCGCTGATGGCGCGCCTGGTGCGGGCCCTGCCGGAGGAGGCGCGGCTGATACTGCTGGGGGACCGCGATCAGCTCGCGTCCGTGGAGGCCGGCGCTCTTCTCGGCGACATCTGCGACGCCGGCACGGAGCACCTGCCGTCGGAAGCGCACGCGGATATCATGAAGGAGGTGACCGGAGAGACGATCGAGTGCGACACCTCGGAGGGCGTGCCGGAGATCCAGGATTCGATAGTCGTCCTGCGCAAGAGCCGGCGCTTCCGCGACGACAGCGGCATAGGCGCGCTGGCCGCGGCGGTGAACGCCGGCGATCCGGACGCCGCCGTCTCGCGCGCCGGGGAGCACTGGACGGATCTTCCCGCGCGGGCCGAGCTGGCCGGGCGGCTCGAGGATTTGGCCGTCGACCGGTACGCGCCGTATCTGAAGGCGGGCTCGGCGGAGGCCGCGCTGGACGCGTTCGGACGGTTCCGCATACTGTGCGCGCACCGGAAGGGGGCGTACGGATCGACGCGCATCAACGAATTGATGCGCCGCATCCTCGGCGGCAGGGGCCTGCTCGACCCGGCGGGGGAGTGGTACCACGGCAGGCCGGTGCTGGTGACTGAAAACGACTACCACATGAAGCTGTTCAACGGCGACGTGGGCATCGTGTGGAACACCTCCGAGGGCCTGCGGGTGTTCTTCCCGGATGAGGACGGCGGGGTGCGCGCGATACGCACCACGGGGATGCCCTCGCACGAAACCGTGTTCGCCATGACGGTCCACAAGAGCCAGGGATCCGAGTTCGACGAGGTTCTGCTGGTGTTGTCGCGGTCCCCGTCGCCCATCATGACCAGGGAGCTCATTTACACCGGCATCACACGCGCCAGGGAACGCGTACACATCTG
>CAYMFW010000491.1:0-2118 GCA_964389785.1 uncultured Planctomycetota bacterium | reverse complement strand
CCATGACGGACAGGCTGCGAGAGGTGACCTGCCGGCACTGCGGCAGGAGGCAGGGGACGCTGCCGCATCCTGCTGAGGGAGGGGGCTATACGTTCGTCTGCAAGGAGTGTGGGCGGAGGAACTGGGTGAGTGAGGGGGAGCTGCGGGGGTGCGGGAGGGTCGCGGCCAGAGAAAGACAATCAGACAACGGCGACGGCGGAATTTCACTTGACAAGGACCGCCCAGCATGCTAACTTCGGCTCCCAGCCGAAGTTAGCATGCTGGGGCACGACCCCTTAGAATTCTTCTTGACAGGATTTCAGCCCCATGCTTGAATGACATTAATCCAGCATAGCTGGAGGTGGATAGCCCGTGAAGGGTTAGCGTGAAAAAGGCCTCTTCGGAGGTCTTTTTCATTTGGGGAAGAAAACCCTGCCGTATCCTTCAATTCTCCCGTCGTAGAGATGCTTGTTGTACTTGCCCTCAAGAACTGTCGCAATACGCCTTCCAAATGCTTCGGAAGGTTCTTCGACATATCCCCTTTCTATGAGAATATCCTGCCTTGCAGGATACGCAACAAGATCGGCAAGCTGAAGACCTGAGATATTCGCCTTCTTCTGCTTGAGTTTGACTGAGTTGCTGGTCAGAGCCTGCTGAAACCAAGTAGCCTTATGATGCATATCCCCGTTGTTGTGGATATGCTCGTAGGCCCCCTTGAGGATCCGGTCCTCCGTCTTGCCCCTGCTCTCAGCCAAGACATCTCCGCGCTTCCCAATGTGATTCAGATACCCGCAATAACGTTGAAGCATGAAGCCGAGAGCCATGTTGTATGGATGCCAGGGAATTGGATAAGACCGCTTCTGTACCAACTTGTCTATGACAACGGCAATCATCAGAAAATCTGTATCTTCAAGCGCTGCCAGTAGATCTCCTTCGAATGCTTGACGTCTGGCTTCGTCCCTCAGTCTCCAAAAAGGACCTTTGCAGTTGATCATGTCTGATCTGTGGAGAATGACGGGGTCGTCAGGATTGTGAGGAAAATGCTTCTGCTTCAGAGCCTCAAAGCTTTCGTGGAATTTCTTATAGCTCTCACCCTCGAAGAAGCATCCTGCCAATGCAAGAAACCGGTGGCTGGGATCCTGCATCGCAACTTCATCGCGGAAGACATGATCTCCCGATTCGTCAATGTAGATTCGATACTTGCTTGATCTCACAGTGTGAATAACTCCCATTGCTCTGATGAATTATACGCGCTTGGGCTGGCAGAGTCAAAACTCCCCATCTCTGTCTACTCCTGCTACAATAGGAAAGTTTGGCTTGCACGGAAGGGAGAAAGAGAAGTGCCTGCATATTTCCGATCGACCGTCGAGGAGTTCCTAAAACAGGATCTCCGCGTCGTCCAAACCACCCTCACGAGTCGCTACGCTAACGACGGATACTTCCAACTCCTGGGGACACAATCGCAGGCATGGGAGGTATCGCTGCCACAAATACGCGACACTGTCGCGGAAATTCAGCGAAGAGAGCAGACTTCCTCCGAGTGGGGACTACTGATCGAATACCCCCTCTACCGTCTCCGAAGGCGGATAGACCTCCTCTTGGTGGCAGGGAGCATCCTTTTCGTGATCGAGTTGAAGGTCGGCGCCAGGGAAATCGAAGCCGCCGACATCCGTCAAACCGAAGAGTATGCGCTGGACCTCAGAGACTTCCACCAAGCATCGCACGACCTCCTGATGTCCCCCATCCTCTGCTGCACGGATCTGAAGGAGCCCGCCCGGGCCTCCTACGACTCCAATGCCCAAATCCAAGAAGTCTCGGCGGTCTCGATCGCCGACCTCCCAGAACAGATCCTCCGCCAGTACCGCCTCGCCCAAGAAGCCGCCGCGAGCCCAAAGACTCCCCAAATCCCCTCGCAACAATACGACGCCTCCCCCTACGAACCCGTCCCCACCATCATCGAAGCGGCCACCACCATCTTCGCCGGGCACAGCGTCCGCGACATCTCCCGCGCCAGCGCCCACAACCTCTCCACCTGCTCGGACGAGGTCCTCGCCCTGGTCGAAGACGCCCGCGCCACAGGCAAGAAGCGCATCATCGTCGTCACCGGAGTCCCCGGAGCGGGCAAGACACTCGCCGGCC
>CAYMFW010000490.1:0-2118 GCA_964389785.1 uncultured Planctomycetota bacterium | reverse complement strand
AGTCAGAGCGGCCGTGGACAACCTCGTCGATGTACGCGCCCCCGTAGACGTAGTCCCGGAGGAGGTCCTCGGTCGTGTAATCCCGCTCCTCGATGTTCCGCCACCCGTCCCAGACGTATATCAGATCCTCGTCAGGCGTGCCGTCCCGGTCCTCGTCCGCCTCGCGCCAGACGCGCCGATTGAGAACGTCGTAGCTTATTTCCGCGACGGTGATATTCGGCGTTCCCTTGAGCTCTACTTTGATAAGACGGTTGAGAGCATCCCACTCGATGCACTGAAACTGCCTCCGGGAAGTTGCGGGATGTTCAGGGCTTATGGCTTTCGCCCTTTCCCGACGACACGTTTTTCGGGGTGTCATACGATCACTCCACTGGCCTCTTTTTCTATATTATACGCCTGCAACTCTCTGTTGGCCACCCCTTGCCCAGGTGCCCAGGTTGCATCTGCTTCGCTCCCCGCGCGGAGCAACACTGCTCGTATCCGGGTCAGTCGCTCTTCCTCTCCTCGGGCGGACCACCGGCTGAATCACCGGCCGGAGGCCTTTTCGTCATGTTTTTGGCGGTCGCATTGTCAACGTCAATTACACTTTCCCGTCGGGAAGTGTAATTGTCGTTGGCCAGTCGCATTGTTTACGGGGGGCGCGGTTCTCCTACTCCTCCATTGAAGCCATTTTCGATGCCCCGGGCCCTTGTACATGACCGCAACAACGACTTCGTCAGTCTCTTTGATTATGAGAATGTACTCCTTGTGGGCGGTGAAGTATTCGACCTGACTACCCCCAAAACTTGTCGAGATGCTCGGCGTGAGAACGGTGTAAGGATCCAACCCCTTAATGCCAAGTACGGTTAAGACCTTCTCCCCAGACATATCTTCTTTGAGGGCCGAGAAGCGATTCGGGATTTCATCAAGAACCTTCCTCGTGCTCTCTGGCAACATCAGGGAAGGGCCTTCCTCCTTTGAACGGAAGCAAGATCCCGACAAGAGACTCAGCAAGATTAGGAAAATCCATTTGACCTTCATGTTGTCCTCCATTTCAGGGCTGGTATGGGCTGCTTTGAAGCTTTCCAGACTTGCCGATTCCTATTGAAAAGCGGTGTTTATTGGTAAAAACTGGCTTGCCGGTCGACTTGTCCCGTAGCGTGACAATCTGTGTTGCACTAACGACTCTGTAGCGTCTCCTCACCGCCCTAAAGTCCTTCATGAATTGCTGTTCCATCGGAGCATCGGCTACGATAACAGTATGTGTGCATCCATCGTCTGCGGCTTGATTACGCTCGCTAAGAACGCCCTTGAATGTAGGGGTTGAAGTGGGCTGAAATCGAGGATAGTCGATGTCTTTGCCTTGGGGATCCGGTTTTGTGATGCACTTGGGGTTGCCCCCCACAAATCTGCACTCTGTCAACATCCTGTTGCGCTCCTTCACTTCAATCTCAATGTCCTTTGCGTCCGACTTGCATACCTCAAAATCAACAAAGAACAAGAAGTACGTTACCCCGAAGACACCTTGGTGAACCTGAACCCTCTGAAACGCGAATGCGGCATTCTCAACAAGGTCAGGTCCTGTGGTCGTGAAGGCGGCAGCAATAGTCAGGCCGAGATGAGGATTCTGCTTGAGTTTCCGATTCATGTACTCGCGCCTTTTTTCAGCAACTTTTGAGTATCCTTGGTCTTTCTGATTCGCATCGAGCCCAGCAATATTAACATGATACTTGTTGCCAGAAGCGCAAACGCTGACGGATTCCCCAAGGGCGTCCACGATGCCAGATGGTTGTGCCTTAGCATAGGCATACACGTTGAGGCTGTCGACGTACCCCAAGGGATCCCTCCCCACAAACCTCCCCAGCTCCGGCGAGTAATACCGGTTCCTGAAATACATCAGCTCCGATTCGGGGTCGCTGCGGCGCCCCGTAAACGTCACATGCTGGATATCGCTGTAAGAGGAGGTGGCGTCATCGGAAGTAAACCACGTGGAGTCAACACCGGCACCGGTGTAGACCGTGACCGCTCCGTAAGGCAGATACTCATACCTCTCTATCACGTTTCCGGAGGTATCAATCAAAGCGGCGACTGAGTAGAGGTTGTTGGTGGTGTAGTAGAACTGTTCCTTGGAATCGGCGA
>CAYMFW010000489.1:0-2122 GCA_964389785.1 uncultured Planctomycetota bacterium | reverse complement strand
GTCGACTTCCCGCATCGTGATAGTCCGATGTATGTGGCGCTTGTCCGCATCCGAGAGCCCTGAGGCAATCATCCGCCACTTGTACTGAACGTCTCTGCAGCTGGATTCCATATGCTGCCTGTGTACCTCATCCAGCCAGCTATTGTCCATCAGGTGAATGCAGGGCGGGTTGAGACGTCCAGAGCTCCTTTTGCCGGCATATTCAATGTTGAACTCTGCCAGGCAGTTGTCGATCAGGGGCAAAATGGTGTCCCTGAGGAACGCATCGGACACATCGGATTCCGTATGTATGAGTATTTCGTGCCGCACATCCTCGCGGTTTGGTACGACTCGAAACCGCGTCACCGAGAAGCGATGTTCATCCTTCAGTCTGCGGAACGCCTCGATGAGATGATTCATATGAAGCTTTTCTCCGGTGACGTCGATCATGTCTTCACCTTTCCGGGCAAAGGCAATGATCGGAGTCTTATTGTGGAAGCCTCGGACCTCGACGACATCGTTTATGTCGTAGCGATAGAGCCCGTTCATATTCGTCAGGAAGATATTGTATTGTTTGCCCTCTTCGAGTTGATGGCACTTCAGGAGCGCTGGCGCACTGGGAGATTCTTCATCAGCCGGCGAGAATTCATAGTAGTTGTTGTGCAACGCGAGGACACCGGCTGGAGTGTTATCCTCGTAGGGAATGGTAATTGACCCCTCACTGGCAAGGTAGCCGATGTCTCTCTTGGGCACGTCCTCTCCGAAATAGGCGGCCAGCTTGTCGGCATGGAAGCCGATACTCCCGCCAAGCCAGCAGCCGATGAGCCTGAGTTCCTTCCAGCATGCGAACGGCACGAGTCTACCGTGGTCTTGCATCACCTGTTCCAGGAGCTCGGCCCTGGAATGGTTTGGCTGGAGCTGTGCTCCGACCGAATCGAGAATGCGAGCGTCTTCGTCATCCATATCGAAGCCCGAAGTCCTGAAGATGACACCGTCGCGAACGGAGCGAATGATCTCCTCTTGATATCGAATGCCTGTTTCGGCCACCCTTATCAGCGTGAGAGGGTTGGGCGTGACAAGAAAGGACGGCTCGCTCTCAAGGGACATGCGGGCCGACACGTAGTAGCGAAGATCGTAGTCCTTGATCCGGGACAGGAGAAACGGCAAGGCAAACGTTTCGTGCAGGTCGCGCGGCAGGGCCTCGTACATGGCCCCGGAGCCGCTGCCGTATGGTATCCCGGAGGCTGTCTGGCCTTCAATCGAAGCACTGGACATTCAGACGATCGAGCGGTCAAGAAAGTCGGGATGATCTTCAAGAGCCCGGCACAGCCAGTGGAGAGACGTGTCCGCGACAACATCCATCCCCTCCTGCGTGACCGGGATGTACTTCGGCTCAGCCGTGGTCCCGCTCGTCACGTTGAATCTGACCGGCTGGGCGGTGGTGAGGATATTGTTCTCACCGTTCTTTATTCTCTCGACATAGGGAGCCAGATCCGCAAACGTGGCCACCGGAACTGTTCTGCAGAAGGCATCGACGTCGGTTATCCTGGGGAAGTCATATTTCCGGCCGTACAGGGTTCCCTCGTTGCGCCTGAGAATGTCTATCAAGAGCTGCTTTTGGGCAGTCGCCGGATCGTCGGTTGCCCGGTCAAATGCTTGTTGAAGCTCCTCTCCCTTTCTCCGCACGGACGTATTCGTCAGATTTCCCATGCATGCATTCCTAGGAAACGGTTATCTTGCTTTCGGCGTACTTCTCGAGCAGCTCCTCACGGACGGTGACCCCGAGACCGGGACCCGTCAAGAGAGGAGCATCCCCACCGGGGCCGAACATCACGTTATCCTCAGAGATATCCTCCACCAGCAGATGGGTGCCGAATGACCCCTCTACAAATCGCAGGCCTTTGAGATGCGCCGCGAGGTGACTTCCGGCCGCCGACAGGATCGCAGTCTCCCCCACCTGGCATCCCAACTGAATTCCGATGCCCGCAGATTCGGCGCGTTCACATATAGCCAGGCTGTCGTGAATTCCGCCACACTTGGATATGCGAACGTTGAAATAGTCAACCGCCTTCATTTCTATCAATTCCTCGGCATCTTGAAGGGTCACCATAGACTCGTCAGCCATGACAGGAATCGGGGATGA
>CAYMFW010000488.1:0-2124 GCA_964389785.1 uncultured Planctomycetota bacterium | reverse complement strand
CAGCTTTATGACAATCGTGGCATGGGGATTCGTCGACGTTATCACCGGCTGGCCGTCGATTATCTCAGCGTTCTCAACATCCGAGGGCTCGAGCGGTGCCAGGTAGGTCCCGTCGTCCGGCTTCACTGTTCGCGGCAGCATAACCGCTGAGAGGCAGAAGAATACGGCTGCAATGATCAGGATACACGGGCGACGCAAGGACATACCTTTCTCCTTTCCCGAACTGTGGAGCCCACCAGAGGCTGACCCTGGCGAGTTCAGATGAGGCCCCTCTTTCGATCTCGTCAACTTCCTTCCTCGTCTCACCGAAGCGCGAGTGCCCGTTCGAATGCTGCGGAGGTATTGCGCTCTCTGTCTATCTTTCACTCAAGGAGACCGGAGCACCGTACTAGATAAATATACGGTAGAAAGTGGTCGCGTGCCGTCGATTTCTCACGTGAAACGCAAAATTATTTCCCACAAGTAGTGACTCACACTATACTTGTGAGTCACGTTCCTCTTGCCGGCGCCTGACGCGCACGACGACACGGTGATGCAACTCTTGACGGGCGCGAGGCTTCTCGACTGCCTTACGGGAAACGCCCTACGCCGCTGTAGGTCAAATCCCCACACGCGTCAGCGCATGCTCGTCCGCCGCTAGGGCGCCGCGTCCCTCACGCTTCAGGCGCTGCTTCGACGATACCCGAGTAGTAGGATATGAGCTTTCGGCACGTCCGGGTCGCGCCTGAGGAGAGCGCTCGAAATCTAGAGGGTTTCATTCGTCTTCCTTTGCGTTCCCTCTCGAACCCCTCAACACTGAACGCCCACAGCTCCCGGCCAAACCGAAGGCCCTGCTCCAAGAGGCGCTTGTTCTTGAAATCCCCGGCCCCCCCCTGTCGCGTGACCAGGTTCAGCGCGTACTGGTACCTGGGCTCAAGGGCGAAACCACTGTGCGTGATGAATTGGTTCAGATAGTCTCCGAAGAACATGATGACCCGCCTGGTCCGACCGGGCTTCTGAAGCACCGCATTCACGCCCGCCTTTCTGGGGAAGTAGATACCATCCCGTCGAAGCGCCCTCAGCGGCATCGCCAGAAGGCGCTCCTGCATGACTGTCTCTCGCCGCACCTCGTACTTGCGATAGAATTTGCCCGCTGATACCTCTCCGGCGAGCAGAGCGCGGCACAGGTATGCGTGGACCACGCCCGCAACTCCGTACAGAAGCAGCTGTATCTGGATCGCCGGGTGCCGCACCACTTCATCGTCCAGCGAGTCGAACGCTTTCTTCACATCCCCGTAGAGCATAATCCCCCCCTACTCGCGACACTCTCCTCCACACCCGCCATTGAGCGACATCTGATTCTACCACATACGCTGCCGCTTGAGTGCCGGGACAGCGAGAGTTAGAATCGGCCAAGCCGACTCGAGCGGGAAGAGCCCAGATGAAGATGTACACGAAATGGAGCCGTGAACGAATCGTAAAGACCATACGGGACAGATTCCATGCTGGTCGTTCGTTCCGGTACCGGGTCAATCCTGAAATGCAGAGACTGCATGCAGCCGCGCAGAGATATTTCGGAACGTGGCGAAAGGCGGTCGAAGCCGCTGGATTCGATTACGTGCACTTCAGTCGAAAGGTGCGCAGTCCTCACAACAGGCGCAAGGCGCCCTACTGGAGCCGAACGCGAGTGGTCGAGGAGATCAAGCAGAGAAAGCGGGAAGGGGCGTCTCTGCGGGACAGCGTTGTCAGGAAAGAGCATCCGCGTTTGTTGGCTGCTGGTCGAGATCGCTTCGGAAGCTGGGGCAAGGCCATCAGGGCCGCGAGGATTAACTATGAAAAGATCCTCCTCGAGAATCCCGCACACCCCTTGCCTGCTTCACACGTGCTGAAGGAAATCCGCAAGAGGGCTCGCAAGGGGCTTCTGCTTGACGACAGGAGCATGCGGAAAGACGATCCGCGGCTCCTCCGCTCCGGGCGGCATCGGTTCGGCGGGTGGAGGGAAGCCGTGGAAACAGCCGGCTACGACTATGACCAGATCCTCCTCGAGAAACCGGGTTATTCATGGAGCAGGCCTCGGGTGGTAAGAGAGATTAAGGGCAGAGCAGCCAGGAAGAAGGCGCTCAACCAGGCAGCCCTCTTTCGGGA
>CAYMFW010000487.1:0-2144 GCA_964389785.1 uncultured Planctomycetota bacterium | reverse complement strand
CGTAGTGCTGTCGTCAAGAGGACTTCGTCTTGAGGATCGCATGGCAACGGGTGCCAAGGTGGTATTCCTGAGCGGGACAGACAAGGAAATGGCGTTCCACGGCAGCGTGGCGGGCATCGATGAGGATGCCCGGCTCGCCGTGCTCCAAGTCGATGGCGAGGGCCTGCCTGTCCCGCTCGATGTCGGCCAAACTGGAGGTAAGGGACAGGGCACTTCCGCCTATGTCGCGGGGTTCCCTTCCGCAGGTCGTACGACGGCCGATCGAGAGAACCCGCGGGTGTCCATAATGCCGGTTGATGCCAAAGGGAAACTGGACCCCGGGTATTCCGGAGGAGTCGTCGTTAATGAGGCCGGAGGACCTGCGGGAATCTACATGGCCGGCGAAGGTGATGCGTCCCGGGGGCGCGTGGTGTCTCTGGAGACTCTCCACGCCGTGCTGAAGGGCCGAATATCGACGTTCACCCTTACTGAAGTAGATAATTCTAGAGGGAAGGTGCGGGCAGAGGTCTCTGCGAAGGTCATCGATCCATTGGGGAATCTGGCATCGGCCCACATCCTGTTTGCGCCGGAGGAGATGGTGAGAAAGAAGGCGGCGAAAGGCGCTGAAGGAAGATGGAGTGCGTTTCAGCCCAGCCTGCAGTTTCCCCTGAAGCTGGAGCGGCGATCGGCCAACGGTGAGATCGCGGTCTGCGGGAATCCGGGAGGGCACAAGACGTACCTGTTCCAGATCACGTATCATCCCAAGGGCGGTGTGGCCGCATACACTGCTCCAATCGAACGGGAGATGATTTTTGAAAAGGCGAGGCCCACATCGCACAAGACGAACGACAAGTCGTGGGCGAGAGAAGGCCGATCGGAACTGCCTGAAGCACTCGCCTCTTCCGACATCGTCATCACCGCGGAGATGGGCGGCGGTGGCGATGTGGCGGGCCTTCCCCAGACTCTTGGTGATGTAAGGTACATTCCCATCGAAATCGCCAGTGAATTCGCCGGGGTGTATCTGTACCCCAACATGCAATGGTCCGCGGACGGGCGATTTCTGTACGTGACACATCAGAATGGTGGGTTACGTGAGTTATCCGTCCCTCGGCTGCAGAAGACGTCAGAGTTACTGATCGGGCGGCCTTCGGGGAGATTCGCGGTTGCTCGAGAATGTCCTATCGCTCTGGTGAAAGGTGAGATCTGGTTCCTGAAGACGAATCCTCTCGCCGTCACGAAGAAGATAAAGGTCGATGGCGCGGAGGATATACTTGCTTCTCCCGGTAGCAACACCATATTTGCATGTTCGCAGACCGGGCTGAAGTTTTATGCGGTTGATGCCGTGGGAAAGCGTGTTGTCAAGGAGATCGATTTCGCGAAGCTGACTGCCAGGTATAAGAACAGGGTCAAGCGTGTCGACGAGAGCGTGTGGCCTTTGAGCAGATTCTCGCGTCCGGCGAGAATGAGCCGGGATGGGAGGTTTCTGGTGTGTGTCGGTCCACCGCTGGGGAACGCTCGCTACGGCCTGCACCGTTTTCAAGTGAACCGCTTCGACCTTTCGTATGAAGAGGCAGGACTGTTTGGCAACGGCAGAGACACTATCGAACTGAGTCCTGACTCGCAATACGTTGCAGCGGGCGCATCCACTATTCTTGACATGAAGGATTTCTCGAAGCCCGTCGTGAGCATCTCAACAGAGTTGCCGGATCGGGTGCTGGCGTTTGATCCAGTGGCGGGCTACATCTATTCGAACGACAGGGATTTTCACCTGGTGGTGTTTGACTCGAAAGGTGCCCGGATCAAGGACTATCTTTCCTCCAAAGATATCGAAGATGAGTCGAAAGTGAGACAGATACTCGTGCATCCGGAAGGGCATCGTGCGGTTCTATTGACGCACCGGATGATCTACTGGGTTGAGTTGCCGAGATAGGGGGCGGGGTGATGTGGCAACGATGGCTGATCTCCTGTGTCTGCGGATGGTGTCTTGCCTGCGGCCCATTGAGATACGCGTGCGCTCAGAACGCAGCGCCGGATACCGTTCGCGGAATTCGAACGGCAACCGCATTCATAGAGGTTGAGCGCGAGGGCCGGTACGGTACATGCTCAGGCTTTCTGGTAGGGGTGAATGGCTCTGTCGGCTACGTGGTTACCGCCGGCCATCTCTT
>CAYMFW010000486.1:0-2160 GCA_964389785.1 uncultured Planctomycetota bacterium | reverse complement strand
GCTTCGGACGAAGCCAAGCACCTCCGCGACCAGATCAAGTGGATGCGGGAGACACGCGCCGCGGTCGTCATCAGCGAAGAACAGGGGGAAGTCGAGAAGTTTCGCAAATGGGATCTGGACATTGTTTCCCACAGAAGGCTTATCAAAGAGGGGGTCGATCTGCCGGAGTCCATGCGGAAGAAGCCCCAGTTCCAGAATATGCAGAACATGGACCTCGACGATGCTTTCAAGGAAGAAGAACACCCCTTCCGAATTGTTATTGTCTGCGCCATGTGGATGACCGGGTTCGATGTGCCGAGCCTTTCTACGCTTTATCTGGACAAGCCTCTGAAGGCGCACACGCTAATGCAGGCCATTGCGCGCGCCAACCGCGTGAACGAGGGCAAGAACAACGGCCTGATCGTCGATTATTGTGGGATCCTCAAACACCTGCGCAAGGCCTTGGCAACCTTTGGCGGCCAGGAGGACGATGGCCATGGCGGCGGTGGCGGGGAGCGGGAGCCGGTCAGACCGGATGAAGAACTGCTGGCCGATCTTGAAGAAGCCATCGCATTTGTGCGGGCCTTCCTGGCGGATCGAAACGCATCGCTGGACGACGTCCTCGAGAAGTCGGGATTCGAACGTAATGCGGCCATAGTGGCCGCAAAGGAAGCGGCCAACGAAAACGATGAGACTCGCAAGCGTTTCGAGATCATGTGCCGGGAAGTGTTCAAAAAATTCAAGGCATGCATCAATGCCGAGGGGGTGAATGCGCATCGATTGGAGTACGGTGCTACGAATATCATCTATAAGAGCCTGCAGGAGGACCGGGAGAAGGCGGACATCACGGACATCATCCGAGAACTCCACGGAATCGTAGACAAGGTCATAGAAACCAAGACAACACCGGTCGGGCTGGATTCGAAGCCATATGATATAAGCAAGGTCGATTTCGACCTGCTCCGGAAGGAGTTTGAGCGAACACCGGCCAAGCACACTACGGTGCAGAATCTGAAGCAGGCGATCGAAGAGAAGCTCCAGCGGCTCCTTGAGAGAAATCCCCTGCGCACGGATTTCCAGCAGCACTATGAGGCAATGGTCGCCGAATACAATAGAGAGAAGGACCGGATAACCATCGAGAAGACTTTCGAGGCCCTCTTGGAATTCGTTCAGGAGCTAGACGAGGAGGAGAGTCGTGCTGTCCGAGAAGGGCTTTCCGAAGAAGAACTCGCAGTGTTCGATCTGTTGAGGAAGCCTGACTTGAGCAAGGCCGAGATCGATCGAATCAAGCGGGTAGCGATTGATCTGCTCCAGAGCTTGAAGGCCGAGAGGCTGAAGGTGGACCACTGGACGGATAAGGAAGCGACCCGCGATGCCGTACGGGTCACCATCCGCGACTTTCTGTGGAGCGAGAAAAGTGGACTTCCGGTTGACACCTACACTGAAGATGAAGTGAGCGCCAAGTCCGAGGATGTGTTTCGACACGTGTACTGGGCGTATCCCACGCTGCCTTCGCCGTATTATGTGGAGGCGTCATGATTGCCGTTTTTCGTTCCTATAGGACACCACGCCGTGAAGATTCTTGACGATCACGCCATACGTACGAAGAAGGAAGATGCCTTGGACCGATGGGCATTTGCCCAGCACATTGCCGAGGGCATGCTCTCGTGGCAGTCTGAAGAGGGTCTTTGTCTTGCCTTGCACGGGCCATGGGGTTGTGGCAAGTCTTCGGTTGTCAACCTCTGTCTCGAATGCCTAGAGGAGAAGACAGCAGGTCTATCGTCAAGGAGACGTCCCATAATTATGCGATTCCAGCCGTGGCTTATCTCGGGGCAAGAGAGGTTGATAAAGGTGTTCCTGCGGGACTTGCGGAGAAAGCTGAAGAATCCCGGGCTATCGTACTACGCGCACAAAGCTGCGGATCTTCTTCTTGTTTACGAGAAAGTGCTTACCCTCGCTTCGTGGGTGCCACCTCTGAGCGGTGCGGCAGGACCTTTCCGGGACGCCGTTTCTCTGGCGAAGGATGTGGTCCTCAATCTGTCAAAGCAGGTTGAGTCGGATTTGGAGGGAAGCAAGGACTCTGTCTGTTCAGTTCTCAGGAAGTCCCCGGCTCCTATCATCGTTGTCATCGATGAAGTTGATCGGCTGACAAACAGTGAGATTCGAGAGCTGTTTCAACTC
>CAYMFW010000485.1:0-2160 GCA_964389785.1 uncultured Planctomycetota bacterium | reverse complement strand
GTGCATATCGCCACCTGACGGAGAAGGAGACAAGGAATGCCGGAACAGCAACCCTTTGCCAGGAAGGCCGCGCAGTTCTGTCTGATAGCGCCGCTGGTAGTCTTCGGGTTCAATCTCATTGCCCGCAACGCAGCCCGAGCACACGAGGGAACGGCGCTGATGATCGGGGTCTTCTCGGCCATCCTCGTTCTTGCCGGTCTCGTTTCCGGAATCATCGCTTTAGCGGGCATTCGGAAGCACGGCCCAAGAGGCATCCTCGGAATGTCGATTGTCGGTATCCTGTTGGGCGTCCTTTGCATTATGGCCGTTGTCAGCGTCTTTCGGCTTGCTTCGCGGGGAGCGCTGCTAATCAAGGGCGACCAGGGCCTCCAAGAACAGCTGATCGGCACATGGGAGTGCCGCAATGGTGAGGGTGCAGACGAGACAGTTATATGGTTGATCCTCTCGTCAGACGAGACGTATCAGTTCGCTGCGACCGGTGCTGCGGTGGCCCACGTGTCCGGATCCTGGTCCGTTCAGGACGGTCGTCTTCACTTGCCCGTCAGCGAGTTTGTTGACGGCAACCGTGCCGAAATGGGCGAGAAGATGGTGTGGTCGATTGATGAATTCTCCTCCGAAAGAGCCGTGTTCGGTACCCACGCCGGCCAGGCTGTCTTTTCGAGGCTTCGGATCGCCGGCGACAAGACGATAAGGGATCTGGAGCGGGAGTATCACATGCAGCAGGGGGGTATCTACCGTTATCCGATGTGGTTCGGGATGGCTGAGGTATCCGGCGGCCATATTCTTCTGACTTCTTGGGACGAGAGGACGGAATTCGCCAAGGAATTCCTGAGCTCCTTCGATGCGCCGGCCTGCGTGCTCGTGGTCGTGATTGACAACCGTAGCGGCTTCGGCGCGATTGAGGTCGATCCGGAATCTGCGAAGCTCTACAAGGGAGAGCACCTTGTGACGGCCGCGCTCCCACCGGGGAAGATATTGCCCGCCGCGAAGGAAGACAGGGACGAATGGCTGAAGAAACACTCGGGGACTATTGCTGCTGCCGCAGGCCGGAAGTGCCTGGGCAGAGTGTTCTTTCTCCCTTCCGGAACGAATATGTCGGAAGTCACCCACGTAGTCGTCAAGGCAAACGGAGTGGATACGAGGATCCCGGGTGGGCTGTTCAGTGGCGAGAAGATGATGGAGATGTATCAGCAGGGCGTGAAGCTGGAGAAGGGGAAATAGGGAATCAGGGCTCCGATTTCTGCAGCTTCGGAAACGCCGCGTTCCGCGCCGGCGTGAGCGGCGCCTCCATCTTCCCTGAATGACGCTGCCACACGTAGAAGAAGATGCCGGCCATTACCGGGACTCACGGCTTTGCGTCCCCGGGTTACCCCGGGTTTGCCCTTATCGAGTCAAACTTCCTCTACTCAAGTATACGGCGGAAGTAGGTGCTGTTAACGTGAGGCACGTTTGTCTTCTGGAGCGATGCAAACTGGATTAACCGGCCGGGACGGTATATAGTCATTCAACCGGGCCTGTCTATTGGGAGAGGAGATCTTCATATGGATTTCGCGATCGCCATATTCGAGGAATTGCTCTTTTCCATGGGCCTCCTGGTCGCTATGTACCTCATGTGGTGCTGGCCCTTTCACCGTGGTCATGTCTTTTGCGATGATGGCAGCCTGGACCGTCGCTATCGCAAGGGTGTTATTAAGACAGTAGTTCTCTGCGTAGTGCTTTCCGCGAATGCGGCCTTCGTATGCTACAGGCTCGACTCGCTCAATAATGAACTGTCAGTGCTCCCCATGGAACCACAGCCAAGGGGGTGGCGATTCTCCCCGCGATTCAGCCGCTTCATGTATTTCTCGAGAAAGGGAATTTTCGAGGACCGGGAGCTCACCGAAGCTGAACAGCAAGAACTGAACAATATGAATGCGCGCGTTGACAAGACAAACCTGATGCATAATTATGCAAAGTTCGCTGGGGGCATCTACGAGTACGTTACTTACACAGCGCTTCTTGTCCTGGCGATGTTCTCTTTTGTCCCCGTCAGATTCTGGTACAAGCTTCCCCTGATTTTATTACTCCCTCTTCATGTCTACTGCTTTCATGTTGTCACCAAGTTACGCATCCCCGATGCTCTGGCGGGGGACTAAGTGAATTCCGGGGACACAATGCCTG
>CAYMFW010000484.1:0-2192 GCA_964389785.1 uncultured Planctomycetota bacterium | reverse complement strand
ACCAGGCAATAAAGACTGACTGTGCCTTCGGCACAGCAGCTTATTGCCGCCGTTAGAACCAATGGAAGAGAATAGTACATCCTCGCAAGATTGCACGGCTACTTCTCCCAAGGAAGAGCTCAAGGCAGTTTGTGTCGGGAATCCTGAGTTCTTCCTTATTGCCATCGCCTGCTCTGCTGCTTTGGGTGCTCACATCAAATGGCATGGCGCCGTAGGTTTCGATGTAGCCGTGTTGTTGTCCGTTGTGGGCGCAGTCGTGGGTCTGGTTCGCTGGGGCAAGCTCACCCTTCACAGGAAGATCATGACAATCTTGCTTGTGGGGCTTGCAGCGGTTGCGGTTATCGCTCTAGCTAGCAGTATCGTATAGTAATGGGAGGTTCTAACCAGAGAATCAAGCTGACCACCCAAAGGCACGGCCTTTGGGTTCCCTCGGGCCTACGGCCCTCGGTGGCAGCTTATTCTCACCGTTATGTGAGATAGAATGAGAGTAAATAGGTTCCAGTTCGTCGTTGAGAGATCCGATGTGAGCGGACACATGTCCACTTCCAATTTCATCGTGATAGCAAAGGATGAGGCTGAAGCTCTCACCGAAGTTGCTGCTGTCTTTGACGGTCACGAGGAAATCACGAAGTGGAACATCAAGTCTAAGGTAAACGAACAGGTTTACGAAAGCGATCCCTCTTTTCTGGATTACAGGAGCCGAGGCCCCCATTCGTATTTTGAAAGGGTGTAATTTCACATAACCAGAGCATCAAGTTGACCTGGTCTTCCGCGCGGCTTCGCCGCGCTCCAGCCCAGGCAACTTATGCTCACCGTTGGGCATGAGGGAAGATGACTACCATTGCTGAAAGACCACAAGAGCTAATCGATACCTTAACACGAGTGCGAGGATTTGTTCAGCGTTCTGAACAATCGATCAATGCCCATTCTACACCTAGCGAAATGCTCGCCATCATCGATGCGAATATCCAGTCGCTCTCTGACGACGGATCCTATGCCAGAGACGATCTGATCTTGCTCTTCGCCCCCACAGGGTCCATGCAGGACACCGCCTACGATAGCGGTTGGGGGAACGAGTTCCTTGCCCTATCTGAACAGTTTGACAAGCTGGTCGGAAGTCAATAGCGTGACAATGCCCAACAAGCGCATGAACGCTGACCGGGGTATTCCGCGCGGCTTTGCCGCGCTCCACACCCCGGCAGGTTATGCGCGACGTTGGCCAGAGTAAGATGAGAGAACTGTATTTCATTGCTGGGCTTCTTCCCATTATCCTGGCGCCGATTGTTCTCATTCTTGCCATCGTCTTTCTCTTTCGTAGTCCAAAGCCTGAGGTTGAATCTCGAGAGTCATATGGATTGCCCGCTTATGTTCTTCTCACCGGTCTTGCGGGTCTCTTCTTCTCCCAGGCGCTTAATCCTATGAAGTGTTTTTCCCCAAGTATCGAGGGGATGGTCACTCTTCCGCTGTACATCCTGAGTCTCGGAGTCTCATTCATTGCTTCGTGGTGGCTTATTCGAACTAGGTCGCGCTTTGCTGTGGTGCTCGGACTTCTGAATCTCTTGCTTCTCGCGGGTACCTATTGTAGGGCAATGCTGGATACTTTTTCGTGACTGGCCAACCAGGGCATGAAGACCGACTTGGTAACTCGCTGCGCTCGTCACCAAGCGGCTTATGCCCGCCGTTGGGCGCATAGAAGAGAAGGCATATTTCTGACATGCTTGCGTTAATCACCGGTCAACAGATGCTTGGTTTCGGCCTGCTCTGGTGCCTTGGTGCCATTGGCCTTCCATACGCCGCGATGAATCTCCCGGTGACGGCGATCTTCCTTGGTTTGAAAAAATACCAATCAAGAAGGTTCCTGTGTGTGCACAGTGGTATAACGCTGGCGTTTGCTTTCTTCTTTGTCGTCGCGGCGTTAGCCTTGGGGTTTGGTCGGGGGCGGTGGTTTGAAATGGCCATCGGAATAGCTATTGTCCTAGCCTATTGCCTTCTTGCTGTGGGGACCCCGATTTGGCAGTATCGCGTGTTGTCTCTTCAGCCCACCGGGGAACAGGTATGTTCAGAGCGCCCAACCACGGAATCAACCTGACCACTTGGGCACGCGGCGTGCCCAAGTCCCCTCGGCCTTCGGCCTCGGTGGCAGGTTATTCCGGACGTTATACACAAAGATGAGAAGAAGAATCGTTCTCTTT
>CAYMFW010000483.1:0-2199 GCA_964389785.1 uncultured Planctomycetota bacterium | reverse complement strand
GTCAGGGGTGACGGCGGAGAGGGCCCTGATCTTCCGGGCATGCATGTATCTGGTGTGGACGCTCCGCATGAAGACGCCGGAGGAGGCCTGGAACGGCACGCAACTCGATGAGCCCGTGCTCATCGCCGAACGAGATCCGATCAAGCCGGCGGTGAGTGTCGCCAGGGAACACTTCGAAGGAGATCCGATACTGCCGGTGTTCAGGATCGATGTTCTCGGACGAGCGCGGCGGCCGGCGGCGTAGCTGCGCCGCCGGCGTACGTGACGTGACGGGTTATGTGCGGCCGACGTGTGTCGACGGCAACTGATGCGGCGGTGATCCGGAGCAGTTGACGTCCGATCCGGGTCGAGCACAGGCCGGGTTCGCCTCAGTATAGAGGGTGGGGGCGGATTTGCACGTCGTGAGGCCCGGGAAAATAGGCCGGAGGCTGTGTCACAGGTTGCTGAACCTTAACACGAGGCCCGGGAAAATAGGCCGGAGGCTGTGTCACAGGTTGCGGGGCCTTAACAGCCGGTACAAGTTCATTCCATCTGAACTATTCAGTTTCTTCTTCGATAGCTGCCTTCAAATCGTTAACTTGATTAATGAGGGATTCTACAGCTGATCTTTGCTCGTTGAGAATTACTGTGGGTGCTCGCTGCTTGTTCACCTCACCTATCTTGCGATTCAGGATATGCTCTAGAACACTCATTGCTCTCGCTTGGTGCAAGCACCACATAGATAAAGCTTCCGATCTGCTCATAATCCTGCCATGTATCTTCCCGGCACTCAATTTGTGGGGGTTCTTCTCCACTTCGAGTTCTTCTTCTAAGTCTTTCATTTCTTTCAAGAGGGCGCGCATTCCGACTTCTTGGACCTCAAGAATGGCCTGGTAATCTTTCTTATCACCAAGGTTGCCGGAATTCAGCACCCCGAAGTGCTCGATTGCCTCAATAGCCCGCAATTGATGTTCGTGCCATCTTGCGAGAGCCAGCGACTTCTGCTGAACAATTGCCTGGGAAGGCCTGGCATGCTGCGTTTCATCAATTGGTTCGGAGAGGAGCGAACATCCCGCCAGCAGCGTGCCGAGGAAGGTTAGGCAAACCTGAGTCCACCTGGACAACCTATTTCTTACCGTTCTTCCCATTGCCGATCTCTCCATGTCTGAGCGGGACGGAACCATCCAGTAGACGGTCAGGCTACTGTTTCCGTGCTGGCTCAGACACACGAGGTTCGCTTCCAAAGCCGAAGCACCAATGTGCAAGCGACAAGCTACACCAGAATTGGATTGCTCGCATTGGGACAACCAATCTCATTCGTTATAACTCCTCTTGGCTTGCAGGCATAGCTTTGTACGGTGCCGACTTGTAGAATTCCCACTTCTTCTCAGTCATCTTGTCTACTCTATATACCAGGGCATTGAATTCTAACTCCTGGCATTGCCATTCTCCATCTTGACAGGAGCACCAAATCCCTTCGACATTCACGACAACCTTACGCCAAGCCGAGACAGTTGAATTGGGTGCAATATCTTCAACATAAGTTGTATTCAATTCATCCACAATCTGTCCGCCGGTCTCCGGGTAGCACGTCCACCACTCTGCATAAACAGCGCAACAATCACCGTTCCTCTTCTTGGCGGGATCTCGTCCGGGCTTTTTCCATATCGACTCGAAGTACAAGTGAGGTGTCGCCAATTTGGCCTTAACTCTTATCCCTTGAGTCTTGTTATCAAGGATTTCCGTCTTGCCCTTCATTTCACACTTCTCGCAGCACTCGTTACAGGACACTCCAGACCAGAGGAATTCAGCACTCTGCGGCCAAAGGCCTAGGGGATCAGTGTCACCTCCCACCGGATTGTTATGGCAATATGTATAGAGGCTCTCCCGATGTCGTGAAAACCCAGCAACGGCAATTGCCGGAAGGAAGCCTCCTAATTGCTCTGGGGGAAGTTGGTCGCATTCGGGGTCTCTTGTCACAAACCTTCCCAATTCCGGCGAATAGTACCGGTTCCGAAAGTACATCAGCTCCGATTCCGGATCCGATCTCCTCCCCGTGAAGGTGTAGTAATTCCCCGAGAGGCTCCCGACGGTTTCGTCCCCATCTGTCCAGACGGGGACAATCGTAGAAATGTAAGGGGCGATGTTTGCGGGGGTTATGAATTCGGATCGGCGATTCGTTTTTCGGGCCTTTTTCGTCACCATACTTTCGGATGGTAC
>CAYMFW010000482.1:0-2200 GCA_964389785.1 uncultured Planctomycetota bacterium | reverse complement strand
CGCCGTACACCCGCTCCGGCGACGACCCCTCCATTCCCAGCGCCAGCCCGACGAACGCCGCCCCGAAGAAGAACGGCGCGAAGAAACACGCCCCCCACAACAACAGATAGATGAGCTGAAGCAGGTCCCACCCCACCTCGAGCACGTTCAGAGGAATCGTCTGCGCGACGAGCCACGACCCGAGACACGACACCGCGAACATCGTCGCCAGAAACGCGAGCCACCGGTAGGGCCTCGCCGGCAGCCTCTCGCGAAGCAGATGGATCGCCGTCCCGCTCGCCCCGAACCCCAGCAGCGCCAGGCTCACGATGAGATACGCGAAGTGATGCCAGTGGACTATCGAGAACAGGCGGACCAGCGTCAGCTCGAGGGAGAGCGCCCCCCACGAGACCAGGAAGACGGCGGCCGTCAGGCCTAGTGCCCGTCCTTGCCGTTCTTCCATCGCGTCAGCGGGACGAATACCACCCCCATCACCGACTTGCTCTTCACCTTCCCGTCCTTCTTCTCGATCACGAGAAGCTCCTGGAAGGAAAACCGGCCCCCCACGGGAATCACCATCCTCCCGCCGTCCTTCAGCTGTTCGATCAGCGGCGGCGGCACGTGCGTGGCCGCGCACGTGACGATGACGGCGTCGAACGGCGCGTGCTTCTTCCACCCGTGATACCCGTCCGCGTGTATCGTCTCCATCGTGGTGTATCCCAGCTCCTTCAGCCGCTTCTCCGCCGACTCCGCCAGCGGCTTCACGATCTCTATGGAATACACCTTCCCCGTCAGCTCGCTCAGGATCGCCGCCTGGTACCCGCTCCCCGTCCCTATCTCCAGCACCTTGTGCTCCGGCTTCAGCTTCAGCGCCTCCGTCATGTACGCCACGATATACGGCTGGCTTATCGTCTGTCCGTGCCCGATGGGAAGCGGCCGGTCCGCGTACGCCGAGCCCCGAATGTTCTCCGGCATGAACCTGTGCCGCGGCACGTTCTTCATCGCCTCCAGCACCTTCTCGTCTTTCACGTCCCGCATCTGCGTCTTCACCATCTCGTCCCGCTCCACCTGCCGCTCGGTGAACCGCGGAGGAGTGTATTCGGGCGGCTTGTCGGATTCGGACTCGGATTCGGATGCGGTGGATTCGGATTCTGCGGCTTCTGGTTCGGACGCTTTGGCTCCGGGCTCGGAGGATTCAGCAGGCTGTGTCTTGACAGCCTTTTCTTCTTTCGTATCGGTGACATCGCGCGACCCTGCGGGATCCTGCCCCTTCCCGACATCCTCCGCGTTCAGCCCGCACCCCCCCACCAGCAGGGCGACAAGTATCAGACTGATGCGCGCAAGTACTCCGACCATGCAGAAGTATATCAGACCAGTAGATATTGTTCACGAAAGATGCGAAGCCCTCACTCACCGACCCGCAAGAGCATCTTGTCGCCCCATGGATTCGAAGCAGGTTGAACAGCTCCATGGTCTGGCTACCGCACCCTTCGCTTCGGCGTAGAAAGCGATTCTCGACGTCCTCGACGGTGGTGAGGCTGCTCTCTTGGCAAGACAGAAGAAATACGGGTTAGGAAATTGACTTCGATGTGAGTCGTCGCCCCGATGGAGCATCTTTGCCTACCCCTTGATCATATCCAATCCTCTCGAAGGATCCTGCCCCAGCGCCCTGCAGATTCGCACGAATTCCACAACGTCCAGGCGCCTCTCCTTCAACTCCGTCTTGGCCACGAATGAAGGCTGGACACCCAGTTTCTTGGCTAAGGCTCGCTGAGACAGTCCCTTTCGCTTCCTGGCGGCTATGAGCCACGATATCAGTGCGTCATATTCCTTGGAGTGGATTGTCTTCTTCATCTTGCTCCTATCTTAGCAGCAAGTTATAATGCTCCCAAATTGGGAGCGCCGTTATCCCGAAAGAGGAGTAACCAACATGAAGAAGATGGTGGTCTTGATGGGCCTTCTGGTGGTGTTTCCCCCCTCTCCTGCACCCCCCTCACCCCCATCACCATCACACGCGTCATCGACGGCGACACCCTCGAAGTCACCCTCGAGGACGGTACCGTCGAGAAGGTGCGTCTGCTCTGCGTGAATACGGAGGAGTCCGTACATCCCGACAGGAAGCGGAATACCGCGTTCGGGAAGGAGACATCGGACCACGTCAGGGAACCGCCACCATGAACGGGAAGTGCGAAAGGTTTTTCAAAACCTTGAAGTGGTGGCA
>CAYMFW010000481.1:0-2217 GCA_964389785.1 uncultured Planctomycetota bacterium | reverse complement strand
CCATCCGTTCCCTCGCCTGGCGGCGTCGCCGGACGGGAAGTGGATATACATCGCGATAGGCGGGCGCAACCAGTTTCTCACCGTTCCCGTGGTGTACCGCATGTCTCTCGAGGAGAAGGATCCGGGGATCCCGTTCCTCGGGCGCTGGGAGCCCGCGGGGAAAGGGCGTATCAAGCCGCTGCTGGGCGTTGACGACCGCTCTCTGGCCGCCTCCACGGACGTCGCCTGCGACGCAGGGGGGAGGGTGTACGTTACCGATCAAACCAACAACAGGGTTCAGATCTTTTCGCCGGACGGAACGTTTCTCAAGAGCATCCCGGTGGACCGGCCGCACCTCGTGTGCGTACACAAGAAGACGGGTGGAATATACGTTGCCCACACAGCCCGGGTGCAGGGGAAGAGCGGCCCGCGCGTCACCAAGTTCACCTCCTTCGAGAATCCTCGGGAGGAGTATCACGCGCACGGTCTGGGAGCAGCAGTGATGGAGCTCGACTCCTGGGCGCCGACGCCCCGGCTGTGGCTCGGGGGAGGCGCCCAGAGAGGCAGGGGCGATCTCCGAGTCATAGAGGGATCCGTCGCGCTCACGGTGTACGAGGAGCACGGGAAGACGCTTCGCCTGATCGAAGATTTCGCCGAGGCGGCGCCAAAGGAGGACGGTCCGTGTCACGCGGGCCGGTGGAGCGGTGCGCGTCACGAATTCGTCGCCTGCGACCCGGTGCGGGAGCAGGCCTATTACTCGGGACGATGGATGGGGACCTGCGTGTTCGACCTGAAGACAGGGCATCTTCTCCACAAGGCGCTGTCTCTCGGGGATGACATCGCCTTCGACAGGCGCGGCTACCTGCACCGGCACCTCCCCCCCGTGGGAGGCGACGGCTGGGTGGCCAGGCTGGATCCCGGACGTCCGCAGGCGAAGATGACCCGCGAAGGCGAGCGGTTGGTGTCAGTGATGACCTTCCCCGAGGTGCCCTACGACTACGGTGTGATCCGGGAGGGGAGCCCCGGATACGTCGGGGCGATTTCGACGAAGGATCAGCCCGGTGCGTGCACCTTCCAGCACGGTATCGGGGTGAACATGCGGGGCGACGTTGCCGTTGAGACGAATATCTACTACGCACCGAAGATGGAGGAGGATGCCGCGGCGATCGCGCTGGCAGGCGCCCGGGGGAGGTCGCAGCTCGGGGGAGACGATACCCACCGAAGCAAGTACTCCGTGTTCATAAGGAGTGTCCAGGAGCGCGAGAAGAAAGGACAGCACACGTACTTCGTACGCAGGCAGCCGGGGCTCGGACTGGTGGGCGGCACCATCTGGACGTATGACCGCACGGGAGAATTGAGGGAGGAGTGCGCCGTAACGTCCGGTTCCCTCATCAACGGGGTGCAGATCGACGAGGACGGCGAGTTGTACCTGGTGACGAACAACGTACGTCTGCAGGATGACAAGACGCTGTTCCTGTACGGTCACGCCGGAATCTACGGCAGGGAGAACGCGGAGCAGGCGCCGTTCACCGGCACGCTGCTCAAGACGCGCGGCAGGGACGTCCGGTTCCTGTACGAGAAGTCGGTCGTGCCCCTCGAATCCGCACCGACGAGACCGGCGGAGTTGATGGACGCGGCGTTCGCCCACACGGCAACAAGAGGAACGAGGTGCTGGGTCGAGGGGGCGAGATGGTTCTACGCGGGGGCCTCTCCCATCGTGCAGAACGCATCCTGTGTGTGTCCCACCATGCGCCACCACACCGATGGGTACAAGCGCTCCTTCGTGCCGGAGCAGTACCGCCATTCCATCGGGGTGGTGGACTCGAACGGAAACCTGGTGCTCCACATCGGCCGGTACGGCAACTTCGACAGCGCTTCCGGGCCGAAGAGCCGGATCCCCCTCGGCGGAGACGGAATAGGCCTGTCGCTCGTCAGCTACGTCTCCGGAACCGACAACTACCTCGCCTTCGAGGACTGGAGCGAGCGAATCGTGGTGTTGAAGCTCGAGTACCACGCGGAAGAGACGGTCGCGGTGGGCGGCGGGTAGGAATGCCGGTGGAATATGCGAGGCGAAATGAATGTGAGACACTTTTCTGTGTGGTTCGAGCCGTATACTGTTGGATGGAGGGACATTGAATACGGAACGAATGCTGTTGTCATCTTCCCGACGGAATGAAGCATTTTCGCTGGTTGAGCTGCTCGTGGTGATATCGATCGTCGCGCTGCTCTCCGCGTTTC
>CAYMFW010000480.1:0-2236 GCA_964389785.1 uncultured Planctomycetota bacterium | reverse complement strand
TGCGAGGGCACAAAGGAGGACAAGGAGAGCTGGAAGTGTTTCGTACGCAGTCTCAAGGAACGGGGACTGAAGGGGGTGAAGCTGTTCATCTCGGACAAGTGCCTTGGACTCGTGGAATCGCTTGGAGAGACATTTCCTGAAGCCAAGTGGCAGCGCTGCGTAGTCCATTGGTACAGGAACGTCTTTACGGTCGTACCTAGAGGAAAGATGAAAGATGTGGCGGCTATGCTGAAGGCTATTCATGCCCAAGAGGATCGTGACGAAGCGCTGAAGAAGGCTGAGGCGGTTGCAGAGAAGCTGGAGGGCATGAAGCTCAAGAAGGCGGCTCAGAAGGTCCGTGAAGACGCACACGAAACGCTCAGCTACTGTTCGTTCCCGAGCGAACACTGGAGACATCTGAGGACGAACAATCCGTTGGAACGGGTTCTCAGAGAGATCAGAAGGCGTACTCGAGTTGTAGGAAGCTTCCCGGATGGGAGATCGGCATTGATGCTGGCCGCGGCCAGGCTTCGGCACGTGGCCGGCACGCGATGGGGAACGCGTCGGTACATGGACATGAAGCATTTGAAGGAGAACGCGGCAACACTGGCGAAGGCTGGATAGGAGAGGCGGCGCGGCCCCCATGGGGGCCTGTGTCATGAGAGGCAATGACCAGATGCGGAGAGAGTCTTTTCAAAAGTGCGAAAGAATCCTTGCACTACCTTGCAACGACGTCCGTCCTATGTTCACACTCGGTATGAAAACCCCGGATGAAGTATGGAACAATGTGAATCTCGACGAGCCGGCACTGATTCGGCAAGCGGACCCGATCAAGCCGGCCTTATGCGTCACAAAGGAATCGTTCGAGGGTGACCCGCTGCTGCCCGTGTTCACAATCGATGTAATCGGCCGCGCTCAGCAGCATCGTCCGGCGGCGTAGCAACGCCGTCATACGTGTAGCGCGGGAGGATATGCGCGGCCGACGTGTGCCGGTAGCGGCCGTGATACGTGTCGTTTCGTTTGTTTTGCGTCCGTGCCGGGACGCTTGCGGACGCGGTCCGGATCAGTATAGTTGTCCGTGACGGATTTTTCCGGTCCGAACCCCGGATTTACCGGCCGGAGGCTTTGTCATAGCGTCGTGAGCCGCTACACCTTTCCGCAAGCAGCGTGACGAAAGCCCACCCCGTCGGATAGATGCGCATCTATCGGATGGGCCGCTGCGGCGCGGACTTGATCGGGCGGTCCGCATTCCAGTCGCCTCTCGCCTGCAGGGAGGGTGGGCTCCATCATCCTTCCTTTGTCTTCCGGATTCGACCTATGAAAGCAACTGTCACCTTGATTCTTCATTCCAAGTCACGTATATACGATTGTCAAGAATGACGAAACGCACGATTCCACTAAGACCATTGATCCACCGCACAAAGTCTGCAAGCAGCATTTCTTTTGCGGAAAAAGTTATTGTTTTAGCATCGAGAGCAGAGTCCTTGTCCGTTTTCTTTGTTACAAGACGTGCATCAATATAGACCACCAAACCTTGCTTGCGAAGAAAATCCACAACATCTAAAGGAGACGCATTCTTGAAGGCTCCCGTCACGGATATGCCTAGAATCGGCGACTCCTCCAACGCAAGCTTCTTGGCGGTCTTCTCCCATTGCTTCTTCAGCTCAAGATAGGAGGTTATTCCTTTCTCGGTGCTCCAGATACCTAACTTACAATGTCTCGCGGATTTCTCGTATGCTTCGAAATCATTGTCAAATACCCGAGAGAAGCCATCTGCAATACAGTATGGAGTATAGCCAGCTGCTATTAAGAATCCGTTAAGGTGAAAGTTCTCGCCTGACTTTACAGGCCGTGGCCCTACCGGGTCGAGCGGGTCAGAAAAAGCGGGCAGTGTATCGATAATCGACTCGAACGCTTTTGAAGAAGGGCAGAAGACGTGAGCCCGCAACATCCCGTCCTTGTCTCTTCTTGTCCTCGCCCCTTCACATCGCACGAGAACATCTACCTCATTAAGTAAGAGTTGCTTCATAACAAAGACGGGCTTCGATGCCACACCCATCCCATCTCTGTCGTCTTGACCTCCGAACACGCCTTGGAGCCGTACGCGTTCCTCTTCCCCTCCATTCACCTTAACCAGGATAACGTTGGGTCCCACAATCTTCTGGACCTTGGCGGAGATACCCTTCGCCAAGAAACAAGAATCGTAATCCCCAAAGCTCCGCGAGACGGAAGAGAGAAGAAAAATGCTACCGAAAAA
>CAYMFW010000479.1:0-2250 GCA_964389785.1 uncultured Planctomycetota bacterium | reverse complement strand
CGAGCACGGCAACAACGATCGTGAAGCACAGCCGCCGCTTGCTTCCTGCTTTACGTACGTCCTGTTCGATTCTCACTTTCTCTATCCCCCTTCTCAGTCTTCCCTCCGAGAAACGTGTGACACCCTATTTCTTGGACTGTCGCCGGAGTATTCTGCTTGGTGAAAAGTGGCACACATTTTCAATCATCCCGCCAGACGTCCCATCACCCGATCGGCCGCCCCGAAGGACGCCTCGCCGAATTGAATCCAGATGCAGGTATGCTCGCCCTGCTCGAAGCGGATGATGGTGCCGTGCAGCTTCTCCTCGGCCCCCAGATCGCCCAGTTCCAGACCCTCGACCGTGAGGACCACGGGGTCCCCGCGCATGATGAACTGGCCGTCGATGGTGAGGGTGCCGATCTCGAGGAGGGCGCCGCCGACGCTTATGTTGCGGATGGTTCCGTGGCCCTTACATCTCTTCAGGTCCGGGACGTTGACCTCGAATACCGCCCCTATGTCGCAGACCTTTCGGGGGAAGCGGCGCCGCTCCATCGCCGCGCCGTAGGATCCGAGCGCGTTAAGGCCGGTGAGATACGACTCGATGTCGGACCTCAGGTATCGCCAGTGCTTCCCGAACTTCGTTCCCTGGAGCTTGCCCTCCTGCGACAGCTTGTACACCGTCGAAAGGGGGAGCTTCAGGTATTCGGCGACATCCTTCGGGGTCATGATCTCCGGATTTGAAGATACAGCGTGGCCGTTTTCCATATTTCCCGTCCCTTCTGCCAAGGTGTGTTAGTTTCTACTCAATTCCACAGTTTTTATCAGTTATCACAGTTAGTGTCAACTGATTTTTGAGGGAAATATGGCGTATTTCCCCTTGGGAATTGACGATGGCGTGCCGATACTGTATGGTACGTCCAGGATCTGTGGACATAGCTGTAGCTAAAGGACATTTGCTGGGGGAGGCGATGGATGGCGGTTCGCTGCTGAGAACGATCCCGCGGGATGTATTCGACTACCAGGTGCTGATGGATGCGCTGGGGGAGTACCGCAAGCCCAGAGACAAGATCGGCAAGCTGCTGGCCGACGGTACGGTGATCCGCATCAGGAAGGGGCTGTATTGTTTCGGAGAGGGCTTGCGCAGGGCGGCTCTCTGCCGGGAACAGGTGGCCAATCTGGTGTACGGGCCGTCGTACGTCAGCATGGAATCCGCCCTGGCGTATCACGGGCTGATCCCGGAGCGGGTGGAGATGGTTACCTCGGTCACGACCAGGCGCTCGCGGAAGTTCGACACTCCGCTGGGGTGGTTCTCATATCGTATGCTCAGCGGGGATCGCTATCGAACCGGAGCGTCACTCGAGAAGTCCGGCGACAGTTCGTTCCTGATTGCGAGTCCTGAGAAGGCGCTTGCCGACAAGGTGTGGACGGATGCGGGGTGTCCTGGCCGGAGCGTGTCCGGGATGATAACGTACCTGACGGAGAATCTTCGGGTAGATGCGGGTGCGCTGGGTATGCTGGAACGGGAGCGGCTGGAAGAGATTGCCGGTGCATTCCACTCGGCGAAGATCGACCGATTAGTAAAGTGCCTCCAGGAATTCAGGAGCAGGTCCCATGCATGACGCAGTGCGCACGATGCTGGAGCAGTACGAATGTTCGACCCGGGAGGATTGGGAGCACGCGGTACGGGAGGTCCTGCAGAATGTCGCGCTTCTCGGGCTCTGGCGGAGCAAGTTCTTCGAACACGCCGCGTTCTACGGGGGAAGCGCGTTGAGAATCGTGCACAGGCTGGACCGCTTCTCCGAGGACCTGGATTTCTCTCTGCTGGCGTCCGATCCCGGGTTTTCGCTGGGGGCGTATGGAGAGTCTCTGCGGCGTGAAATCACCGGCTTCGGATTCAATATCGATTTCGAACAGCGGGAGAAGGCTGCCGACTCGGCGATCGAGTCGGCGTTTCTGAAGGCGAACACGCTGCAACAGCTTATTGTGGTGGGTGTGGATGAGGAGATGCTGCGGGGAATGCATCCCCGGAAGAAGCTGAAGATCAAGCTGGAGGTGGATACCGACCCGCCGGGGGGATTCGAGACGGACACGCGCTACGTGCTTCAGCCGATCCCGTTCGCCGTCAGGACGTACAGCCTGCCGGACCTGTTCGCCGGAAAACTGCACGCGGTGCTGTGCAGGAGGTGGAAGACACGGGTGAAGGGCCGGGACTGGTACGACCTGGTGTGGTTTGCGGGACGGCATCCGGAGGTGCGTCTGGGCCACCTGGAG
>CAYMFW010000478.1:0-2253 GCA_964389785.1 uncultured Planctomycetota bacterium | reverse complement strand
CCGCTGCATCACCGGCGCCGGACGGAGAAGGTGGTGGAGAGCATGACCCGGATATCGGAGCGGAAGCTTCCGGAGCTGGTCGCCGCCGAGGTAAAGAAGCGGTTTCGCGCGCTCGATCACGAGGAGCTGGCCGACGCGCTGAATATCTCTCCCGACGAGGTGCGTGCCGTCGTGGCGGAGGGGCTTCCGGACGACGTCGCGTTCCGAGAGATCGGCGGGAAGATCTGCCTGATAGTGAAGAGCGAGTACGACCGACTGCTGAACGACGTACCGACCATCCTGGCCGCGTATCACCGGCGGCACCCGCTGGAGGAGAGGGGCCGGACCACCGAGGAGCTGGTGGGACGGCTGGGGATCGACCGGGAGTCGTCGTCCGAGGTGATGCTCAGGCACGTGCTCGGCGAGCTGGAGTCGAGGAGATCGATATGGAAGGCCGGAAACACGTGGGTGCTGGCGGACCACCGGGTAAGCGTTGAGGGCGAGCTGGAGCACCAGGTGCGTTTCGTTGAGAGATTCCTGGAGAGCTGCGGCATGCAGACGCCGATCATGAACGACCTGCTTCGGGAGGCGGGAAAGGAGCACGTGAAGGAGCGGGAGGTGAACCAGGTGCTCCGCTTCCTGGTGGAGAGGAAGTGGGCGTACTACTTCGAGAAGGAATACCTGCACGCGTCCGTGGTGGACGGGTGCAGAAGGAAACTGCTGGAAGAGCTTGCGCGGCGGGGTGAGGGGATGACCGTCGCCCAGTTCAGGGACCTGGTCGGCGGGAACAGGCGGATCTGCCTGCTGCTTCTGGGGATATACGATGCGGAAGGGGTGACGAAGCGGGTGGAGGATGTGCGCGTGATCACGGACAAGGGAAGGGAGCTAATAGAGTGACAGCTAATAGAGTGACAGGTTACTTTATTGCGGAAATCATAAAGTGCCGACAGGACGCACCCTCGCTCATTCTCGGCGCCCATCAATGGAATGGGGCGCCTCCGAGGGCGCGCTTCGACCGACCAAGGAAGGGCCCCTGGCCCATCGGTCTCATCACGAACCCGCTCGGGAACGCCCTGTCGGCACTCTCGTCAAATAGAGTAACCTGTCACTCTATTAGGGGCGCGGTGCTGATATGCCGGTAGATCTGTTTTCACTGGACTGCGAGTGCGGGTGCGCCGCGAAGGTGCCGGCGGACAGGCTGGCGGGGATACTGAAGAACGCGGACCTGCCGACCAGCCCGGACCTTCTCGTCGGGGTGGACACTCTGGACGATGCGGGCATCTACCGTATCTCCGAGGACCGGTGCCTGGTGCAGACGGTGGACTTCTTTCCTCCCGTGGCAAGAGACCCCTATGTATATGGGGAGATCGCCGCGGCAAACTCGCTGAGCGACGTGTATGCGATGGGGGGCGAGCCGCTGACCGCGCTGGCTATCGTGTGCTTCCCCGCGGAGCGGTTCGGGCCGGAGGTGTTCGAAGCGATGATGAAGGGGGCGGTGGATAAGATACGGGAAGCCGGCGCGGTGCTGGTGGGTGGGCACTCGATAGTGGACGCGCAGCCCAAGTTCGGGCTGGCCGTGACCGGTTCGGTGCGTCCGGACGAGGTGATGGACAACGCGGGTGCGGCTCCGGAGGACGCACTGATACTGACCAAGCCGCTGGGGACCGGGATCACGATCATGGCGGCGAAGGGAGGAATCGCGAGGAAGGAGCAAGAGGACGCGGCCAACAAGTGCATGGCAACGCTGAACAGGGACGCGGCGGCGGCGGCGCGGAAGTGCGGCGCGA
The DNA here is from genome assembly GCA_964389785.1 of uncultured Planctomycetota bacterium. Lineage (GTDB taxonomy): Bacteria > Planctomycetota > CAYMFW01 > CAYMFW01 > CAYMFW01 > CAYMFW01. Next base: position 487 of record CAYMFW010000478.1, on the reverse strand, counting down.
CGGCCTGCACCGACGTGACCGGGTTCGCTTTCCTGGGGCACGGGATGCAGATGGCGAAGGCGAGCGGGGTGTCGCTCGAGATACATATGGACGCGCTTCCGAAGCTGGACGGGGTGCTGGAGTTCGCCGGGATGGGGCTGCTGGCCGGCGCGGCGTATTCCAACCGGAGGTACGCGGAGAGCAGCGTGGAATTCGCCGAGGACATCACGCTGGCGGAGCAGGACCTGCTGTTCGACCCGCAGACGTCGGGGGGATTGCTGGTAGCGTGTCCGGCGGACAGGGCGGGGGAGACGGGGTACCCGGTGGTGGGGGAGGTGAAGAAGGGCGGCAAGGGCTCTCTGGTGACCGTCGTGAGGTGAAAGGCATGCGGTGTGCGGAACGTCTCTTCGCTCATTCTCGGCGGCATGGATGCGGATATGCCGCCTCCGAGGGCGCGCTTCGACCGACCGAGGAAGGGCCTTCGGCCCGTCGGTCTCACCACGAACCC
>CAYMFW010000477.1:0-2263 GCA_964389785.1 uncultured Planctomycetota bacterium | reverse complement strand
AGATGGAAGTTCACCTCGGGAACGGGTGACCACGCGCCCCAGTGCGGATGGCTGGTGTCGTCGCCGCACTTGTAGAAGTTGCCGGACCACCTCTGTCCCTGCATGTCGCCGACGGGACCGACGTACTTCTCGACGAGGCTGATCGGGATCTCGCACTCCAGCATCCATACCGTGGGGTCCCCGATCTCCGGGTCCACGACTTCCGGCATGGAGTGGTATATCCTCACCATCGCACCGTGGCTCGCGGGAAGCTTCTTGTATTTCCTGAAGCCGCCCTCCGGCAGGCGCACGTGATCCTCTATATAGGAAACGTTCAGTATCCCGCCGCAGTTGAACTCGAAATTGAAGTACCCCTTGTCCGGCCGCGGGTGCAGGTACACCTCGACACAGCTGTCCTTGCACACGAATCCACAGTATTCGGTCTCGACACTGCGGACGTAACGGTCCTCGACCCGGAATATCGTGTAGATGGATCCGTCGTCGTAGAGCATCTTCACCCGGGTCTTCGGCCGGTGGTCGCTTCCCTCCGGACGGAAATCCGCTATCTCGGCCACCTCGGCTTTCTTCCAGACGTCGCCGTCCCAGTCGCCGGTCAGCCCGGGCTTCTCTCTGGTCCTCTGAACGGAATACTGCATACCCACCTCCTTCCCTGTATTCTTGAACCGACATTATTGTTCATTTACCTCTCGATTGGCAAGTGTGTTATAATCGGCGGCGGAGGAGAGCATGGGGATAGTAAAGGTCGGACAGATACCCGTCGGCGAAGACCAGCCGCTTGTCATCATCGCCGGACCGTGCGTCATCGAAGAAGATGACGTCGCATTTCAGATCGCCGAGAAGCTGTCGAAGCTCTCGATGGACCTGGGGTTTCCTCTCGTCTTCAAGGCGTCCTACGACAAGGCCAACCGGGCGTCGCTGGACTCCTACCGGGGCCCCGGCATGGAGGAAGGCCTGAAGGTGCTCGCAGAGGTGAAGAAGCGCTTCGACATCCCGGTCACGACGGACGTGCATTCGGTGGAGGAGGTCGAGCGGTGCGCGGGCACGGTTGACCTCCTTCAGGTGCCGGCGTTCCTCTGCCGCCAGACGGACCTCCTGATCACTGCGGGCAGGACCGGCCTGCCCGTCAACGTCAAGAAGGGACAGTTCCTGGCGCCCAACCAGGTGAAGGGCGTGGTGGACAAGGTCGTGAGCGGCGGCGGCGGCGGGGTGATGATCACGGAGAGAGGCACCTCTTTCGGCTACGGGAACCTGGTGAACGACTTCGCGGTGCTGCCCGAGCTCCGGAAGCTCGACTGCCCCCTGGTGTTCGACGTCACCCACAGCGTGCAGTTGCCGGGGAGCGAGGGCTCCCACACCGGCGGCAGAACGGACGCGATACCGGCCATGGCCCGGTGCGCGGCCGCCGCCCCGTTCGACGCGCTCTTCTTCGAGGTGCATCCCGATCCGCCGAAGTCGCTCTGCGACGCGAATACGGCGGTCCCGCTCTATCGTCTCGACGGACTACTGGAGAACGTGCTGAAGTTCGGCGCGCTGGCAAGGAGCAGCTGATGGAATCGGTGTGGGAGAAGGCAAAGAAGATCAGGCTCGTACTCTTCGACTGTGACGGTATACTGACGGACGGAGGCCTGTACGTGCTTCCCTCCGGCGAGGAGTTTCGCCGGTTCCACGTGCACGACGGTTACGGGATACGCCTGCTGCATCAGCACGGGATCGGAACCGGCATCATCAGCGGCAAGGACTCGGAGGCCGTCAGACAGCGCGCCAGCAATCTCGGCATGAAGTTCATTCGCCTCGGCATCATGGACAAGCGAGAGGTCATCACAGAGATCCAGGATCTCACCCACCTGGAGGCACAGGAGCTGGCCTTCGCCGGCGACGACGTCTTCGACCTGGAGGCGATGAAGATCGTCGGGCTGTCGATCAGCACGCCGAACGCGCGGCCCGAGGTGCGTGAGGCGGTGGATCACGTAACGGAGACCAGGGGCGGCGAGGGGGCGGCACGCGAGATCGCCCAGATGATACTACAGGCACAGGAGAAAATCTGATGCTCTCCCTGATCCTCTCGGTCCTCATGGCCGCGGCCCCGGCTCCGGCCGAGGAGGTGAAGGAGCCGGAGAAGAACTCGGTCGAAGCGGTGAAGAAGGAGCTGGGATCGGGCCACCTCGTGGAAAAGGTCGGCCCGTACGTGGTGGCCGGCAACATGAACCGGCGCTGGTTCGAATCCCTCAAGGGCACCGTCAGCTCCTCGTTCGAGGAGTTCTAC
>CAYMFW010000476.1:0-2265 GCA_964389785.1 uncultured Planctomycetota bacterium | reverse complement strand
GCTTCGTAGCGACCGGCCAGCTTCCTGTTCCTGACATCCGCGAGAACTCGTTCCCAGACGCCCTCTGCTTCCCCTACCACAACTGCATCGAAGTGCTCCAACGCTTCTTCCGGACAGGCGCTGGCGTGTATGCCGCCCATTACCGTGACCTTACCCCTCTTCCTGAATTCATCCGCTATCTGGTACGCGCGCGGTGCCTGGCACGTCTGGGCGGTCACTCCTATAAGGTCAACGTCTTCGTCGAAGTCTACTTCTTCGATGTACTCTATCGTGATCCCGACCTCGACATCCTCGGGCGTTAGCCCTGCAATCGTGGGCAGCGTAATGTTCGGGAATAAGAGCTTTCTGAACTTCTTCGGTCTTCCGTTCGTATCGAGTTGGGCCGGCTGTATCAGACGTACCTTCATTGCTCGCCTCGGCCCTTCTCGCGGCTTTCCTTCACTTCCTCGGTGATGGTCGGGATGTCCACCGTGAATGTCGTTCCCACGCCTACCTGGCTCTCCACTCGAATATCGCCGCCCAATCGCCTGAGAATGCTGTAGCTTATGGCGAGCCCCAGGCCCTTTCTCTTCCCCGGTCCTTTCGTAGTGAAGAACGGATCGAAAACCTTGTTCACATATTCCTCCGGAATACCGGCGCCGGTATCCGATATCTCCACATGAATATGCTCCCCGCCGTTACGGCTCCTCAAGGTGATCCTTCCTTCTTTCTCGATCACGTCGCATGCATTCATGATGACATTCATGAAGACCTGCTGCAGCTGCATGCAATCTACGTTCACGACAGGAATGGTCGGATCGAGCGCTGTCAGAATTTCAATCTTCTTCTCCTTGTCTCCAGTGCATTCCTTGGCATCGGCGATAGTCCTTTCGATCACTTCGTTCACGTCCACACTTTCGGCATCGAGATCCGCACCGGATCTGGCGAAGACGAGAAGGTCTTCGACTATCTTCCGACACCTGTCCGTAGCCTTCTCGGCCCGCATCAGGCGACCGTGTCGAGAATCATCGGTCCCCGTGTCCTCGAGCAGGTCCTGCAGGTAGTTTCGAATGGCACCAACGGGATTGTTGAGTTCGTGGGCCATCCCTGCCGCGAGGCGGCCAACCGTGGCCATCTTTTCGGACTGGATCAGTCGTTCATGACTGCTTTCGATCTCGGCGAGCGCCTTCTGCAGATTCTCGTTGCTTATGTGGAGTTCCTCCGTCCGCTGCTCGATTCTGTCCTGCAGCTCGATGTTGAACCTCTCGATGGTCTCGACGGACTCCATCAGATCGCTACTCTCCTTCTCGCTGATATCCAAGGCTTCCTGAAATGCCCTCTTGAAATCCCCGATCCGACCGGCAAGGTACCCCGCTACAGGGAGCAGCATGACTGGGATCTCGTTCCCTGAGATGCCCCAGCATACTACTACCAGCAGGGAAGCCACGCTCCCCAGGAGGAGGCCGGACAGCCCGAAGAGATGAGTCGGACGATTCCTCCAGGATATCTCATAGACGCAGCGGTCCGCTCCATTCGCAGCACACTGCACTTCGTTGACCTTCGCAGGGGGAAGATGCCACAGCGTCGGCGAAGATACCTTGCAGGTTCAGGCAGTTGTTCTTGTCCTGACGGTAAGGAGCATGGTACCGCACGGTGAGAACACAACTGTTCTTCTTGAGGTCGGCAGCCTCGAGCTCCCCTATCTTGTTGTATCTGGAAGCATGTTGAACCATCAATCGGTAGGTGCTGGAAGGAGTTCCCAGCCTCGTGCAGAACAACTGGATGGCGCCATAACATCCCTTCAGAGCGGTGAAGCGAGAGACGTCGAAAGGAGACCGCGGGTCACCGGTGTACTCGACCAGAGCACGCAGAAGTCTGCACCAGTACTCGTAGCTGATCCAGTTGCTCGCATCTTCAATGTAGTCCAGGTCCATTCCCGTGCCCTGAATGAATCTTGCCAGCTCCTCCCGTCCGTACTTCTCTGAAAAGTACAAGAGGAGTCCCTTTACAGAACCGCAGTTAAGCTCTATTCTTGTGTCTCTGGCTTCCATTCAACGGGTCCCACCGTGTTCTGTCATTGTTCCCTAAATACCCTCCGCGAGCCCGAGCCGTCGCGGGGAGACACCATGCCGAACGCCTTCGGGACAACTCTGTTAAGCACCGGATTCAGATGCTTCATGAACATGTTGAGATTGACGGACTCCGCGCCGATCTGTCGTTTCGGGCCTATCGTGGTTATTCCGAAGTCTATCTCCCGCACCCCTCTCTCTATGCCCAATTTGACTG
>CAYMFW010000475.1:0-2290 GCA_964389785.1 uncultured Planctomycetota bacterium | reverse complement strand
CCAGTGCTCTCAGTATCTCTCCTGTATTCCCCCGGAAATCGATCTGGCGAATTATAACCACTGAAAGGACGGTGTCAATCCTTGTATTTGATGGACTTCCCGACCGAGCGCATGAACACCCTCATTTTGCTCAGGTCGAACTTCTCCTCCAGCTCCTTCTTTCGTCCTATAATCGCGTCCAGCTCGCCGTCGTCCAGCCATATCCCGAAACAGCTCCCGCACCGGTCTATGTGAACCGCCGAGCCGTACGTGTAGTTGAACTTGTGCAGACGCCCCTGGCAGCGCGGGCACCGCATGTAGTTTTCCACCTCGCCTTCGGCGAATTCCGGGTCGCCGTACTTCCGCTCCAGCGCCTCCTCGACATCGGATACCTCCATGTCGCGGATGCGGTCCAGCTCACCGGGATCGAACCAGATTCCGTCGCACTTGTGGCACTTGTCCAGCTCCACGTCGAGAATCTGGACCTTCGCCAGCTCCGTTCCGTCTCTCGGGCACTTCATTCCGTTCCCCTTTCGACAAACCGCGAACGATCATTCAGGGCACGTTCTTCCCCGCCGCCGTCACCATCAATGCGCTGTGCTTCAGCCCCTTCAGCGACCGTATCGCGGCCTCCAGCTTCTTCACCCGGGCCACCGTGCCACGCACCGTCACCGTCTCCATGCAGTTGTCGTGGTCCAGATGAACGTGCTGGGTCGAGACGATCACCTCCGCGTGGTCGTGCTGGACCTCGAGCAGCTTCCTCACCACGTCCCGCTTGTGATGGTCGTACGACATCACGATCACCCCGGCGACCGTGCCCCTCCCCTTCCATCCGCTTTCGACCAGCGCGCTGCGCACCAGGTGCTTCACCGCCTCGGAGCGGGTGGGGTACCCCTGCGACGCCACGAACTCATCGAGAGCCTTCAGGAGCTCCTTCTCTACCGACACGCTGAATCTCGCCAGCCCCGACATCACGGCCTCCGTATGAGAAACCTGAGAATTGTAGTAAGTGCCCCGGCTGGCGTCAAGCCAGCAGAACCGCGTGAGAACGGCGGATGCGGGGCTGCTCCGCCGCAGTGAACCCGCTCGACTCCGCGACCGCGACCGACGCCTCGAACGTCTCCTCGGACACCCGTCTCTTCGGTTCCGCGACGAGAAGCCTGCCGGAGGGCTTGAGAACCCTACGAATCTCGGCGAAGAGGCCGGACGCGTCCGGCACCTCGTGAACCACTGCGAAGGCCAGCGCGAAATCGACCTGCCCCGCGAGGTCGTCCAGCCCGAGACAATCCTCGCGGCAAACGCGGGTCTCGACCCGGTCGCCGAGCCCCGCCTTCCGCGCGCGCTTCTCCAGCGCTCGTATCATGTCCCCCTGGAGGTCCACGCATATCACCCTGCCCCCGGGCCCGACGAGCCGGGCCATTGGAATGCTGAAGAATCCCATCGCGCACCCGACATCCAGGACGATCATCCCCTCTTCGACGTGCGGCCCGACGATCCGGTGAGGATCCTGCAGCAGCTTCCTCAGCGGGCTGGCCAGCAGGTGTCCGACCCAGACCGGGCAGACATGTTCAGCAGATTTCTCGACCATGTCTCACCTCTTTGCCCCGTGCCCCGAACATCCCGACAAGAGCGGATCCTGCCAGCGTGACGCCAAGGAACAGCGCCACCGACGGCCCCACCGAGAAATCGAGATGGTCCGCGAACAGCAGCCCCCCCACCGAGGCCGCGGCGCCGATCCCCCACGTGAGAACCAGACCCAGGCCCCGGCGCGACGTGAACACCGCCGACGCCACCGCCGGCATGATGAGAAAGCCGAACACCAGAACCAGCCCGGCGATCCGGACCGCGACCGATATAACCAGTCCCACCAGCGCGTAGAAAGCGAAGTCCCACAGGACCACCCTCGTCCCCTCCCGGCGGGCGCCTTCGTAATCGTCCGATATTCCTCCGAACGGCTTTCGGCACAGGACGAACCCCAGTCCGGCCGCGGCGAACGCGAGACCGCACCACAGGATGTCGTTCCACGTCGTCCACAGGATGCTCCCGGCCAGCATCTCGTGCACGTGGATATGCCCTCCCGGTGCGATACCGACCAGGAAGAGCGCCCCCGCCGCGGCGATGGCGTACGTGACGCCGATCATCGCCTCCAGGGATATCTGGGTGATCCTCCTGCGCACCACGGCGTAGAAGGCCGCCGCCGCGAGCACGAACCCGAACGCGCACCCGAAACCGAGCGGCTTGTCCCCGTGGGCCCCGAGAACCACGTGGCCCGCGATCGACCCCACCGCCGCCATCTGCGCCAGCGCGATAT
>CAYMFW010000474.1:0-2309 GCA_964389785.1 uncultured Planctomycetota bacterium | reverse complement strand
CTGGACAAGACGATCAAACAAAACTATCCGAGTGGTGGCTCGTAAGGCAGGATGGATAGAAGACTCATGTGGTGCTTCGGAATATGCAGGACTTCCAGGAGGAAACAATGTACGGCAGGAAAGTGATGTTGGCGGCAGCACATTGTTGGGCGTTGTGCGGCCTTGCGTGGCTGGGTTACGCTCTGTATCACAGATTGACCGATGTGAGCGCAGGTCTTGTTCGATGGGCAACAGGCCCACTCATCGCAGCATCCATCGTCCTCGTGACCGGCGTGCTTCTCTCCATTCTGTTGCACAAGCAGAACGAGTCTTCCCTCGGCCTGTTCAGCAAACTTCTGAACGTGTCTATCGGAATCGTGCTGGGCCTTGGTGCTTGGTGTGCGGTCTTGTGGGGCACTGCATCCGCTTACGGACGCAGCTTCGCGGCGTCCGCGACCGAAGCGTTTGAATCACCTTATGCTCTAAGACTCTCTGTTGGTCGAGATCTCTCCTACACCGTGCGTCTTTCCTCCGATGACCCAGAAAAGGGCTTCAATAAGATGGTGTTATCGAACCGGAGCGCCGGGACTGCAATCACTCTGGAGCGTTCCGATTATTACGGCAATATCAGTTCGGTATTTGAGATCCCTCTTGATCGACTGATCCGTAATCGTCCCGACCTGAAGAACCACTACGTGGTGATGTCTTGCCAGATGCTGGGCGTGGAAGACAAGGGTCCAACGGTGAAGGACGTCCTCACCTCAGAAATATGGGGTGCAGGCGTGCCGGAGTTCACGATCACATCGAAGTATATGGTCTACGACAGCCCCGAACGGCAGGAGTTCTGGATGATGAGATTTGCGCCGGTCGCGCCGACGAAGAACGAAAGTGACACCAGCACAGTGTACATGGACAATCTGGCAAGCGAAGGCACTAAGTACAAGTTGGACGCCCGTCGTACGACATCACAGGACAAGACAGGTCTGAGTGTATCACTCGGAGCGTTTGTTTCAGATCAACTGTTCGCCCGCAAATTCACTAAGGGCAGTGAGGACATAATGGCGTCCGTCAGCATTCTGGACAAGGAAGGTAACAGCCTGGCTGAGCACAGCATCGATATTGACCAACTGCTCGCAGTCGGCAAGACGTGGGCGACTGCTCCATCCTTCTTCGATGTGAAACCAGCCGCCGCGGCGAAGAGCATCAATCTAACGTTCGACGCCGGACCCTTCGGAGGGGCCCAGAAGATCTCAGCGGGAATCCGACCCTAGGAACGCTGCGCGGCGCCTGCGCTGATAACAGGTGGGCATGCTCGCGTCATTTGTCCGTCTTGTCTCGTCGCGGACTCATCAGAACTCGGACGTAGAATACGACGACAGCGCCGCCCCATAGGAGTTCAATCAGCACGTTCGACCAGTAGCGAAACGGTTCGCTCGCTCGGTAGGCGGTCGAACTTCCTCCTCGAGTGAACAGGAAAGTGGATTCGCCGGTAAAGAGTCCATGCAAGGCAAGAACCAGCGGGACTAGACCAAAAGCAACGAAAGCCACGGTCAGAAGCACGTAGCCCCAGAAGGCGTGGGTCCCTTGGTGGTCTCTCTCCTCGGATTCCGATCCTTCAGGGTCTACTTCTGTCACACCTATTCTCCGCAGACATGTTCCCTAATCGAAAAGTCGCAAGAAAACACCATCGACTCTCAACTTCACCTCTCACCTCCCACACGGATCCCGATCCTTAGTGATCGTGATCCCTGCTTCATCCCAACAGACAGAGCCGCTCCCCTCACACTCTCTCCAGAACCCCATCCGCTATCAGCTTATCGAAATGGCTCTCCACCTGCCCGGGAAGAGGGCCACCGGTCATCAGCAACCCAAGCTCCATGTTGACGGTGAAAGCGTACTCGGTGAGGTTTGCGCTGGAGAGGAATAAGTATCGACTATCTGCAACGACACATTTCACGTGGAGTATTCCTGTTTTGCCTCCTCCGTGACTCTCTCTCCTCTCTTTCGGCCAGTAGAACACGGTTGAGCACGAAGCGACTTCGGCACCCAGAGCCTGCAGCGTGTTGTATTCGTTCTTGCCTTCCAGGCGATTAGGTGTTTCGACGATCACGTCTATGCGAACGCTCCGCTGCGCAGCTTTGACGAGAGCCTCCCGAATATGGGGTATCCTGTACACTGCGTATGTCGCCAGAACAATGCGCTCTTTCGCGGAATCCAACGCCTGCAGGATTGCCTGTTCTGTTCGCCGAAATTGCATGTTCTCTACGCCGGGTCCCGTCCAGACAAGCTCCGCCGATTGCTCTTCTCGGTGGATCTGCGCAGCATAAGCC
>CAYMFW010000473.1:0-2313 GCA_964389785.1 uncultured Planctomycetota bacterium | reverse complement strand
CCCCCTCTTCAGGTGATTCAATCAGGGTGGAGAGTGTCCCGGAAAGCTCTGAATACACTGAGGAAACGCCGTAATTTTTTATTTCCTCCAGCGCCTTTTTTATCTTCCCCTTGTCGTACTCTTTCCTTACGTTCTTCCCTATGTCATCTATGGCATTTTTCACCAGTTTCTGGTTCGGGGAACCGGTCGCGGCCTCAAAAAAGCGAAGGTGCCTCTCAGCATACCTGGGTATAATTTTACTGAACTCTTCATCGTCCGGAATTTCAAAGTCCCTGTTCTCCGAAAGAAACATGTGCCAGTCCAGAGACTTCATGAAGTCCTTGTGGTAATTCTTTTCAAGTTTTTCAAGACTATTTACATGAATCTCAACCTGCCTTTTTCTGTAATCAGTCCCGAATTCCGCCTGTATTTCAACATGTTTCCTGTAATCCTTGTAGAAGTTCTTCAGACTTTCCTCGTCATATAGCAGCTCCGAGTCCCCCCTAAGCCCATCATATTTCAATGTCCTTACAACGTTTTCCTTGAATTCGTCGGAAAATTTATCGCAGAATTCCTGCTGACCCTCCCTGATTTCGGCTATCTTTACAAGGTCGGTGTAGTCGTTCCAGGTCGAATACTTATAATCAAACAGCTCCACCCTTTTCCTGTAGACTTCCCCCTCCTCGTCAAAGAAGTGGCTTATTTTTACAAGGTTGTTCAAAAATCCGCTGCCTTCGTTCTGTATCCGCCTCTCAAGTATTTTGTTGTTGTCGAGGTAACGGAGAAAATCGTCATAATCACCTCCATCCTCTTCCGATATTTTCTGGCCTGTTACCAGGAGAGGTATGCAGCTCTGCCTTATGGTCTCAAATTCATTGACCAGTTCCTTCTCGCTGATTTCCTTTATCCAGCCGTACTTGACTCTTTTTTCATCGGATTCCCCGTTTTTCTTCAGCTCAAGCATCCTGTCCTCGTAATAAGCTATCTCCCCGAACTGGTCGTAAAAGGGATTTACCAGAATCTTCTTGCCGTCCGCATCCACGTCAATCATGCTATGCTCAACGCCCTGCGAAGAAATCTTAAAGAACCTGGGATTCAGCCCCAGTGACTTTGAGAGAGAATAGCAGTAAACCGCCATCTCATGGCAGTTGGCCTGTCCGTTGAGCTCGTGCGGATATCTTACCCACTCCTTGCTCTCCAGTGAGCCGCTGATTCCGTATTTGAGTCTGGAAGCGTCTTCGTAGACGAACCTTGCCAGCTCTTCCTTGGTCTTGTATTTCTGAAGAATTTTTTCAGGGGGGTGAATATTCTTTTCCAGGAAATTCATTTCCAACCCCCCACAACGCGCCTAAAACTTTTCAAAAGGAATTTCTTGTGACAAGTAATCTATGTGCGCTCCAGGGACTCTCTTTTTTTCCTTTGTTTTTTCCTTCAGGGTATAGGCTATGCCGTGTATGTACACACCGTCCATGGTTGTATTGAATTCCTGGTACTTGTCGTATTTTTTTGCGCTTTTTGAAGGAAGCTCCTTTTTGGCCTTATTGTAAGCCTCTTCTTTTGTTTTTCCCGCGCCCATGGCAACGTCTTCAGTGCCGAACTCTTTTTTGAATATTTTTGCCACGTCATTCAAAAATCTTTCGCTCATTAATCAAACACCTCGCAATAACTATTTTATAAAAAGAAACTTATTTAAGCTTTAATTTTTTATCATCGGGCCCAAAAGAGGAAATTATTTATCCCTGCTTGTCCCAAACTAAATATGCGTGCGGTGGGTATTGACCTGGCAGGGCTGGAGACGAATGAGACTGGGTTCTGTGTTCTGGATTTTGATGAGGGCGGCAAGGACAGGGTCCAGGTCAAGCGGCTTCTTTACGATAGGGAAATCCTTGACGAGGTAGAGAGACTCAGCGGGGAGCAGAAGGTTGATGTTGTGGCTATAGACGCGCCCTTCGGCTGGCCCGAGGAGGGTTACCTCCGCCGGAGCGACCTGATGCTCAAAAACAGAGGATTCGTCCCCCTGTCACCCTTGTTTCCGGGGATGAAGCCGCTGACCAGGAGGGGCAAGATGCTGTCTGAGATTCTGAAGAAGCGGGACTTCCACGTGATTGAAGTCTTCTCGAAGGCCTCGGAGAAAATACTGGGGCTGGACAAGACCAGGGCCGCGAACAGGGACGAATACGACGCGCTGGTGTGCGCCCTTACCGGAAAGGCCTTTCTGCAGGGAAAATACGAGGACCTGGACGGGATTGTTATACCGAAGTGACCAAAGAAGTGATTGAAATATGGGAAATGGTTATATGTACGAATATATCGGAGGCAAACTGGTGGAAGTGA
>CAYMFW010000472.1:0-2316 GCA_964389785.1 uncultured Planctomycetota bacterium | reverse complement strand
AAGAACAACCGGGACCGCGTCACCCATAGGCTTTGACCGCTTCCATAACCCTGTGCACATCCTTGTCCGTCATAGCCGGAAACAGCGGCAACGACAGGATATCCGCGTATGCGGCCTCGGCAGCCGGGCACATCCCCTCTCTGGTCTTCAAGCGTGTCCGATAAAAGGGATGAAGGTGAACCGGGATGTAATGAACCATCGCACCTATCCCGTCCCCGCGAAGCCCGCGGAAGATATCATCCCGCGTTGCGCCGGCTCGATCGGCGTCCACCCGCACCACGTAGAGATGGTACGCGTGAGACACCTCCTCTCTTACCTCGAGAGGGGCAACGGCGGTGCCCGCAAGCGCCGCATCGTACAGCGCCGCGATCTCGCGACGGCGACGGACCCAGCCCGATAATCTCTCCAGTTGCCTGATGCCCAGAGCGCACTGGATGTCCGTGAGACGGTAGTTCCAGCCGAGATCCACCATCTCGTAGTACCACGTGCCCCCGCGCTGTCTTTCTGCGGAATTCTTATCGATCCCGTGATTCCTGAACATCCGCATGCGTGCCGCATACTCCTCGTTGTCAGTGGTAACCATCCCACCCTCGCCGGTCGTAACGTGCTTCACGGGATGAAAGCTGAACGTGGTGAGTTCCGCCAGGCTCCCGACCTTCCGCCCCCGGTAACTGCCGCCGAGAGAGTGACAGGCATCAGATATGAGAACAAGTCCGTGTCTCTCAGCGATATCCCTGAGATCATCGTACTTGCACGGTTGGCCCGCGTAGTCAACGGTGATTATTGCCTTCGTTCTCCCGCTTACCTTCTCTTCCACCTTCTCAGGATCCATCAAGAGGGTCCCGGCATCGATATCCGCAAATACAGGTCTACCCCCCTGGTACAGGACACAGTTGGCGGATGCCACGAACGTCATAGGAGACACGACAACCTCGTCTCCTTCCCGGATGCCGGCTGCATACACGGCGCAATGAAGTGCTGCAGTGCCGTTCGCCACAGCCACGGCATGCTCGCTTCCAACGGACTCGGCGAAGGCTTTCTCGAAATCTTCGACCTTCGGACCGGTCGTCAGCCAATCACTCTTCAGAACCTCGACTACGGCCCTTATGTCCTCTCGAGAAATGGATTGCCTTCCGTACGGAATCATCCTTCCCTCCCATGGTGGTAACAATCAGACTTCATCCGCCCCCCTCCGACACCAATTCCCACTGCAGCGGGGTTCCGCTTGCGATGTCGCAAGAGGCCCGGCATCCGAGGACATCCCTCAGAAACTTGGGAGGCAGACCGTACCCCGGCCGAATGGAACGCACGTTGTCCTCCGTGAAAAACTCTCCGGCCTTCACGTCCTTCACCACAAAGAGCGAGCGGCGGAAGACACGGCTCCTCGCCTCGTGCTCGCTCATCCCGAAGCGCGCGTCGCCTAGAGCTTTCTCCGCCGTCCGAACCGCTTCGACCATCGCCTTGAATTCGGAAGGTTCGAGGGAAAACGACGAGTCCGTACTGGGGACATCACGCGACAGAGTCAGATGCTTCTCAATGATACACGCACCAAGCGCTACAGCCGCCACGGGAACAGCAGCGTAGCGCGTGTGGTCGGAAATGCCTACGGGAACACCGAAGACCTCACCCAAGCGAGGAATCGCCCTCAGGTTCGCCTCCTCGGGCGGCGCGGGATAGGCGCTCGTGCACTTCAGCAGGGCTATCTGTGTCGCGCCGGCGCGGCGAGCAGCCCGAACCGCTTCATCTATTTCGTCGAGCGTAGCCATGCCCGTGGAGACTATCATCGGCTTGCCCGTGCGCGCCATGTACTCGATGAGGGGGATGTCCACGATCTCAAAAGAGGCAACCTTGTGAGCCGGAACGCCGATATCCTCGAGAAAATCCACCGCCGTGGGATCGTAACCCGTGGAGAAGAGGTCAACCCCTATGTCGCCCGCCGTCTTCTTCAGCTTCGGCTGCCATTCCCAAGGCATATACGCCTCGGTGTACAGATCATGAAGAGTCCGGCCATCCCAGGGTGTCCCTCCCGCGATCCGGAAGTGCTCTCGGCCCGACGGGATCGTAAGGGTATCCGGTGTAAAAGTCTGCAGCTTCACGGCATCGGCCCCTGCTTCCTTGGCAGCGTGTAGAATACCGATCGCCCGCTGGAAATCCCGACCGTGATTGGCGGACATTTCGGCGACAATGTAGCTGGCATGGCCGGGTCCGATCTTTCTTCCATTGAGCTCAATGCACGGAGTCATCGTCTGCTCCCTGCCGGATCTGGATGTGGTCCCATCAGCAGAGACCCAATAACACGATCGATTCCCATACCGT
>CAYMFW010000471.1:0-2333 GCA_964389785.1 uncultured Planctomycetota bacterium | reverse complement strand
TCGGCCTCCGGGGTCCCACCGCAGTTGTCAATCACCCACTGCAGGTGAGTAACCGCCGTCCTCTGCCGCCCCGCCACGAGAGCCTTCTCCGCCAGCTCACACTTCTTAGCCGCCATCTCCTCCGCCTTCTTTATCTGCTCGCAAACCGCCTTCAACTGCTTGGAAAGCCGCTTCGCGTTCCTCGTCTCCGCGAACTTGTTAATCGGCCTGCCGGTCACGTCCGCGATGACCGCCCTCCCCGCTCCCGCGACGCCGTATTTCTTCAGCATCTCCTTGTCCTGCGGAGTCGGCTCCTCCGGAATCCACATCAGGAGGAAAACCGCTTCGCTCTGAGACACGGCCTGCATCTCCTTATCGTGGCGAAACGCATCCGGCAGATTCAGCTCACTCAGGTCCTTTGAGAAATAGATGTACATAGGTCTGGAGGCGGAGGCGGCCGCCTTGGCCTCAGCCATGGTCTTCACCCATTCGCAGGGCGCGTTGCTCTTGGTAATCTTGCCCTTGGTACTGCGACGCCTTCCCCCGCTCTTCCTGTAGTTGAACATCTTGAACATGTCGCCGGCGAAGCATTCCAGACCATCGGAGATCATGAGAAAAGCAGTGGATACGACCAGGATACGTACAAGCCACCTGTGTCTCATATTCACCCCCCTGCCCGGGACCGCAAATGAAACGACCTGCTATAATAGTACTCTCGAACCGCCCGTTGTCAAGGGGCCGGCTGCCCGAGTGAGCCGGAGGGTCATTCCCTCGACCTATTCCGGCGGCACCTCCGCCAGGCGCCGCTTGGCCTCACGACCGAGCTTCGTCCGGGAGTACTTCCTGCCGATCTGCTCCAGAATCTCTCTCGCCTTCTGCGGCTCGCCGTTCATCACCCACGACTCCGCAAGGCTCATCTGCCTGACGCATTCCCGGTCGCGCCTCTGCTTCGCCACCTGGGACATCACCCAGCGCCGCGACTCCATCTTCGCAAGCTTCCTCGCCCCCTCCATTCCGGCGGCGCTCCTGCCGTAGCCGGTTGACACCTGGGTATACCCCTCGTATGCGCTCAGATATCGTTTTGCCTTGTACGCCTTCACCGCCCGGTCCAGGAGACGCCACGCGAACTCCTCCCGTTCCTTCCTCGACAGGCTGTCGCGTATCGCTTGGTCCTTCTTCAGCAGATTCACCAACTCCCCGGCTTTTCTTCCGCACTCCGTTCCGCGGAAATCCCCCGATACCTCTCCGAGCGCCTTCATCCCCTCCTCGATCTTCCCGTCCCTCAGCATCACTTCCGCCGCATCCAGTCGCGCCTTCGCCTTCCCATCGATCTCCCGCAGATAACGTTCGATCTTCTCGTCCAGCCCATCCGTCTTCACGCCGAACCGCTTCGCCCACTCGAACTGGACCACCGCCCCTCCATACTGCTCGCGATCGAACAGCATAGTGCCCATTTCCATCGCCTGCTTTGCCGAAAGATACTCCCGCGAGCGGACCGGCGTGCCATATCTCGAGGCGACCTTCTCGATGACGGGCTGGAACTCCTGCACGCTGACGTTGCCCTGGATGCGAGTGATCTCCTTCCCCCGATGGTCAAGGAAGACCGTCGTGGAGACCTTGTCCACCGCGTACTGCTCCGCCAGCCGCGGCTTCATACTCCGGTCGATCTTCAGGCAGATGAATTTGCCCGCGAAGCCGACCACGTCGGGATTCGAGAGCGTGGTCGCCAGAAACTTGCTGCACCAACCCACCCTCCTGTCCATGAACCACAACAGCATCGCCTTCCCGGACAACCGAGCCTGACGCATGCCGTCGTCGTAGTCCGTTTTCCATTTGATGTCGGCGACGGCAGGCAGGGCGCACAAGATGACCACGAGAATGGCGGCAAATACCGGCTTGACGCGCTTCATCTTCCACTCCCCCTCGAGCACCTGCAATACGGCGACAATCTGCTATATCAGCGCGGTCGAGAAATACCTCTCCGCCCTGTCAGGCAGGACGGTAACCACGTTCTTCCCCTCCCCCAGTTCCCCTGTTACACGGAGTGCCGCATGGATGTTCGCTCCCGAGCTGGTGCCGACGAGCGCCCCCTCCTGACGTGCGATCGCGCGCGTGGTCTCAACCGCCTCGTCATCGGTCACCGTCAGCACCTCGTCGATGATCGACGTGTCCAGCACGTCGGGAACGAAACCGTCCCCTATCCCCTGGATCTGATGGAGCCCGGGTTCGTGCCCGAGCAGGGCCGCGGAGTTGGCCGGCTCGACCGCGACCAGCCTCACCTCCGGGTTCCTCTCCTTCAGAAACGTCCCGACTCCCTGAAGGGTGCCTCCGCTTCCCACGCCTGCGACGAACGC
>CAYMFW010000470.1:0-2340 GCA_964389785.1 uncultured Planctomycetota bacterium | reverse complement strand
ACGAATGGCGACAGGCGGTTGACACATACTACGCCATGTGTGGCTGGGATGTGGCCTGAATCCCCCGCGTTTCCTGTACTTGTCCCTGAGTATCCTTGCGCTGTGTCCGTGATAGCCCTTCTCGTATCGCTGCCAGCCACCCCCCCTGTCGATGTCGTAACGATGGCGAACCATATCCTCGGCGATCTCAAACATCGTCTCGTCCTTGAACCGGAGATGCTGGATAAGCATGCCGTAGGGGTAATCGTAGAAGAGCGAGCAGAATCCATGAGCCCAGACCAAGTCTCCGAACGACATGAACCCAAAGTATATCTCGGGATAGCGATTCCGCAGGTCCGGAATAGATACTTTGCCCCACATGTCTTCAATCATGATTCCCTCACCCATCACAAGAGGGCCCGCAGAATCGCCTATTTCCTTATATATCTTCGCCTGTTGCAGACGGTCATATCGAGATATGGCTTCGTTAGCCTGGCCGTCGCTCGTATGGAGGCCAGCACCCGCGAGAGGCCAGACTGCATCAGTATCTCGGTACCAACTGAGTGGAGCCCTGGCAAATAGAGGAGCATCGACTGCATAGAGGAGCGTGCTACATTCCTGGGGCTCCCCGCCGAAGGAGAGGAGCACTTCGGCTGTCTTGAACCTATTGCTGTCGAATTGGTAGACAACCTTCTCCGCGATGTAGTCTGACCTGGGCCAGCATCCACCTTCGGGCCACAGAAGGACCGAAAGCGTTCCCGGGCGCACCTCGAAACCTCTGGGGAAATTCTGCCAGAAGCGGCGAACGCAAGCTCCAAGAACCTGCTTCCTATCGGCCAAGAGGGATATCCATCCGGCCGTTTTCTTGCCCTTCTTTTCGACGTTGTCGCCTCGTTTCAGCAGATAGTAGAACCCGCGGTGGTCATCTTTCATGCCAGCCAGTTCTTCCCTCGCCCTGTCGGGCCCGGAGCTGGCATGTTCCCATCCGAGATTGTTCTTGATCGGATACTTGAACCATTGGGTCAGGGAAACGTGATCCTTCTCGGTCACGGGTAGCGTCCCATCAGCACTAAGCATCTCCCAGAATGGGTCCGGAGTTCTGATGTTTTCAGTATCAAATCGTGAAGCTTCGTGATTCCTCGGGGAAGAGTTCCCGTCGAGAACGGGCACGTCCAGGACGAGCGACTTGAAACGGAGCCATTCCCTTCTATGGAACAGGCGTCCCTGGTTTTCCAGGGTAAAGCCAATGTTTACAAAGGGTTTACCCGCGTAGACTGTTACGCGGAGATCGTACCGAATTCTGTCGCCAAAGATGCCCTTGCCGTCGGCGTTCACAAACTTGCCTCTGGCCCTTACTCTGGCTCGGAGGGGGCCCTTGCTTTCGACAGAGACGTGATCAGGTGTGCACAGACTTGTCCGGTATAGGCTTCCGTCCTCAAGCTTTAGAACCGCATCACAGGGCTTATCGCCCGCAATCAAAGTCTTGCCGCTTACTGCAGCAGTTTCGATTACAGTGCCTTTCTTCTTGCTCAGCGCCAGATGCAGAGTGCCAGTGTCCAGATAAACCACCTCGTCGTCCTCGTGGACCTTCACCGCATGCCGGAAGGGACCTTGCTTGGCTTCCGGCGGCTCAGAGGGAGCGTTTGCGCAAAGGATGTATTCCACGGACCCCTTTGCCTTGACAGTGCAGAAGAAGTCGAGGAGGACCCACTTGACTGTGCCGTCCGGCCATCGGGAAAGCACCGTGAATTGACAGGGCACAGTCTCCACGGAATCCCTGTTGGTGAGCCGGAGATATATCGTCTCTTTCACCGATCCCTGAGGGAGTGGGATGCCACTGGTGACGGGTTCCTGGACTCGATCGATACCAGACGGTTCAGCAACGGTGAGCAGAACGCTCAGAGGGCTGGTTCCAGACGGGTCTTTGCCAGAGCAGTACCTACCACAGGGGAAAACTATTGCGAGAAGAACCAAGCACACCGCGAGTGCGCTGATATCGCGCCCGCATCTTCTATCACGCTCGTCAGGACACTCAGGCTTCATTGAATCCACCATCTCAAGGTCAAAGCATGTAGAGCTTACACGGTTTCTTTAACGCAATCAAGCAGCTGACTGTTCTTTCCTGTAGCGCAGAGATGATATTTGGTGAAACTTGACGCACTGTCAATCACGGATTTGACCTGCAGTATGTAGGAAAATTCCCAACCACTCATAGGCAGCACGGCCAAGCGAAGCCGGAGTTCACGGCGAGCTGTCCCGATAACTCGATAAGATAGTAGCTGCCCGCTTACAACGGATGACTCCTCCCCGGCATAACCTTCTGGGGATCGATACCCGCCGCGGCAAGGGCACGGCCCCAGC
>CAYMFW010000469.1:1303-2342 GCA_964389785.1 uncultured Planctomycetota bacterium | reverse complement strand
GCCGGAGGGCTTCCGGCGCAGCAACTCATTGCCGGCGCGCGGAAGAAAGTGCCGACTTCCGGAAGCGGAGTGCCGGATCAGCAGCCGGAGGCTGGTTCACAATGCCCTTGGCCCCTACACGCTTCACAAGGTGTCGGGCCGCTACACTACTTCACAGGTGCGTGGGTCGGTACACCGGCGTTAGACTCCCATGGGCTGCCAATTTTGACCTCGTCTTCTGAAACATCCCAGGGCTGGAACGACGAATCATCATTTGCCCCTTCGATGTTGCAGCCAACCCTAAGCAGAAATCGGGAACGGAAGCAGACGTATGCGATCCTTTTCTTTCCAGAGTCATTAAGACGATAAAGGAGGTGCAGGTCCTTATCAACGTCTCCGCGGTAGCCATCGGGAGGCCCAACACGGTTCAGAAATGTCTGCAAGTCAACGTGCATGCCCTCGGCAGCCTTCATGTCGTACAGTTCGATTGAACTGTTCCTAAAGCTCTCTGGTCGTTCGCTGAGAACCAGCCAAATCAGCAAGGGTATGGCGATGATGCTGAGGATCCCCATAACATTACAATAGATACGTACAATCTTATGCGGTGCTTTCTTCATCATGCTCTCCTCCGTAGGCTCTAAGGCCCGGGTCAGCTCGGACGTTCTTTCCGTCACGAAATCGTACTATGACCTTGCGATGCTTTGCCGGGCTCACAAGTTTCCCGAGGGCGCTTCCTTAATGAGGATGTATCGAGAGACAGATCCGCCACCAGTTTCTTGGGCTGGGCATCTTCCTTCTCCAGATCCTTGGATTGCCGTGCTTGATCGATACGAAGACCGCCGTATTCCTTGCGCCACTGATAGAAGGTCCACCTACCTATGCCGGGCTTCCTGCACATGGGCCCGATCCTCTTCCCTGGCTCTGCAGAACCGCGGCTTCGCGGAGCTTCTCGACTATCTGCTCCACCGGACACTCCTTCCTTGGCACTCATTGTCCCCTTTCCTGGTTCGGATTCTGCCATACAGAATCCGGCTTGAGTCTAGGGGGGCACGTCAAGGCC
>CAYMFW010000469.1:0-1293 GCA_964389785.1 uncultured Planctomycetota bacterium | reverse complement strand
CCTTTCTGCCTTGTGAACCCCTACATCCAATCACAGTATCCATTGTGGAGACTCTAGTACTTGCAGGGCACCCATACGAAGGTGCTCACTTTGACCCACCAATAAAACCCGGCGGGAGTGACAGTGCACCGAAAGGCGACCGTCGCCGAACATTGAGTTGTGTCGCAGATAGCAAGGTAACATTGTAGACGCCAGCCTGTCGCTGGCCCAAGGTAGGCACATACTCGACCAACGCGTGTAACTAGTTTGCCAACGTTTGCCGCAGTACATGCCACGCCTGGACCTACTGCCGTCCAGACTCCTACACAAGTACACAACGCCTGGCCTGTCGGGTCCAGAGCTTGAGGAACAAAGTAGGCAGCATACAGACTCATGCCATCCTCGTAACCGTCCCCCGCTTGTGGAGACAGACTCGTTTCTCTCTCAGGATCCCTCGTCACAAACCTCCCCAACCCAGGCGAATAGTACCGGTTCCGGAAGTACATGAGCTCCGCTTCCGGATCCGACCTTCTCCCCGTGAAGGTGTAGTAGTTGCCGCTCAAGGACCCAGAAGTTTCGTCCCCATCTGTCCAGATGGGGACAATCGTAGAAATGTAAGGGGCTATGTTTGCGGGGGTTATGAATCCGGATCGGCGATTCGTTTTTCGGGCCTTTTTCGTCACCATACTTTCGGATGGTACCATTCTCTCCGTTTCGCCTCCCCCGTTTCCCAGGCTTCTATTATACGCCATAATACCCCGTCCACAAGATCAAGAGAGAGAGGAGAAACCCATGTCCACCACCTGGCCGCTCTGGCTTCGCCGTCTCATCCAGGAAACCACCGTCTACTTCGCTCAGTGTTACGAACTCGCCCGCCAGCGCAACCTCGCCTCCGCCTCTGCCTGCAAGCGCCTCATGGCCGAGCGCGACGACGCCCTTCTCGATGTAAACCTCCTTCGCCGCGAGATCGGCGTCCTCCGCCGCAACCGGGAAAGCCTCCCGCACAAGAGGCGCCCTCATTACTCACCCCGGGACCGATTCGAGATCCTCCAGATCATGAAGCTCCGCCAGTGGTCCATTCAGGATACCGCCGACCGCTTCGTCCTCCACTACAACACCGTCTGGAACTGGACCCAGGCATGGACCAGCAAGAAGAACACCGGCATCTTCTTCGGCCGGGTTCCCTGGAACAGGATATCCGACGGCATCCGCTGGGCCGTTCACGAACTGCGCAGGCTGTGCACGGAGGCGGAGTGCGCGCCGCCACCATGAACGGAAAATGCGAAAGATTCTTCAAAACCTTGAAGTGGTGGC
>CAYMFW010000468.1:0-2343 GCA_964389785.1 uncultured Planctomycetota bacterium | reverse complement strand
TGAGCGGTTCATTCCCTGCGATGGTCCATAGACGTCCGTTCCGGTCGAGCGCCATGTCCCCCGTGTAGCTCTCCGCCTCGCACAGGAACCGGTACACCACGCGCGCGTCCGCCGGATCGATCTTGCACGCGTCCCATCCCCTCTCCGCCGCGTAGACCGCGTTACCGGATACGGCAATCCGATCGATCGCGATCGGGCACATGATACGGTCGAGCACCACTCCCCCTTCGAGATCGACCTTCACCAGCTCGACCCGTTCCCGCCCCCGGAGCCACGCGGTGTGTCCCTCCAGGTCGAACGTCCGGAGCGACGAGGTGATGCCCGCCGGCACGGAAAAGGACTTCGACGCGTTCCCGGTTTCGACGTCGATGCCGACAAGGCGGGTACCGTCGGCCGAGAAGCTCCACAGAAGGCCTTCCGTCCACGTGATGCAGCTTCCCCAGCGGAGCGTCTCTGCGGGCCGAACTTCCCTGCGCACCCTGCCCGTCGCGGGATCGAGGGCCGCGACGAGCGTTCTCCGCTCGCGATCGTGGCGGCCGTGGATCCACACCTCTTCGTCCGCGACCGCGATTCCGGTAATCCTCACTCCTTCCGGTAGGCCGGTCATCCGTATCGTCCTCACCAGCTTCCCCGGCATCAGTACGCGGTCGGCTCCAGCCTTCGCGAGCGCGACACGCCCTTCTCTCACGTCCTCGTAACGCTCGCTCCCCGGGAGATTGATGCGAACCGTTCCGTTCGTCACGCTCAGCCCGGTGGTGCGCTCCGACGCGCTGACCGAGAACACGGTCCCCAGGACGGCCATCTCGGCGTGCGGGGTGAGGACCGCCATGGGCTTTCCTTCGGGCTGAGGAGCCACCGACGCTTCGATTCGGCCGCGGTCGAGCAGCAGCCGCTTTCCCTTCCCGGTCCTCTCCAGGCGAACGGATGATCGGCTTTCGATTCTCACCCGGGTCTTCTCGCCGGCGTACGCAAACGATAGACTCTGTTCGTCACCGGTCTCGATGGTGTCCCCTGTCACCAGCGGCATCCCGACCACCGCGATTACCACACGGCCGTCCCGCCGCACCGACACGCCAGAATCGGCGTTCTGGATATGCGCAACTATACTCTCGGCGGACCGAAGCGACTGATAGTAGTTGTAGACAAGAGAGCCGGCGATGATCGCGAGGCAGGCGGCCGCGCTCATGATCGCCCACGGGATTCTTCTTCCTCTCGTGCGCTCGGCACGGCCGGAGGCGTGCTTCTTCACCCTGGATTCCAGTTCCGGGCTCGGTTCCACCGCGGTCGCCTCGGAGAGCTCGGCCACGGGACGCAGTTCCTCGAGCAACGCGGTGCAGGAGGAGCATTCCGTGAGGTGACGCTCGAACCGTGCCCGCTCGTCCCCGGGCATCCTCCGGAGCAGGTATTCGAGAATTCCCTCGTCATCGTACGAGTCACACATGTTCGGCTCCTTCCGGTGAATCCGGCGCCAACATGCTCATCGGGCAGGGGAAGTGGATGTCCTGTGGAAATGCAGAAAAAGTTCAGCGTCGCAATCTGGAGCGCATTTCCTCGAGAGCATACAGGAGCCGGCTCCGAAGGGTGGATTCCCCGATCCCGGTGATTTCGGCGATATCCGCGTAGCTCATTCCGTCGTAGATCCTCAGCACCACCACTTCCCGAAACTTGTCGGGAAGCTGCATCAGCGCCGCGAGGGCCCGTTCTCTGAGCTCCGCGGCTTCCAGCACCTGGTCCGGTGGCGGCGGAGATGTCTCCGCGACCGGGAGAGCAGTCGCCGCGTCCCCCGTCTTCCTGCGCAGGTGATCTACGACCACCCGCCGCGCGATCGTGAACAGGTACGCCGCGAGCCGTCCCCGCGGTTCGTACCGGTCCATGCCCTCGAAGAAGCGTACGAACGTGTCGTGGGTCATGTCCTCCGACGAAGGCAGGTCGAGCGTCATCCGGTAGATGTAGCGGAGAATCCGACGAACGTAGCGCGTGTAGAGGAGCGCCTTTGCCTCCTCCGAACCCGCCAGGCCCCGGCGGACCAGTTCGTCGTCGGATACGTGATCGTCTTTCACATCATCCATCATGGTCTCTTCTTCGCTCCGACGGGCTGCTCCCCGAAGCAGACCCCCTCAATCCTTTGACGCGTAGAACTTCAGTTCGAATCGCTTCGATCCGCCCGCGGGAATCACCAGCTTCTCCGCCGTGGCCGTCACGGTGAAGCCGGGGTAGGCGCCGAACGTATCCTCTCCGTCATACTCATGCGAACATGATATCACACTTTCCGTCGTCAACTGGAAGAGGCAGCATCGCTGTTGACATGTAACCTGACATTCCGTATCGTCTTACAACCTGTTT
>CAYMFW010000467.1:0-2344 GCA_964389785.1 uncultured Planctomycetota bacterium | reverse complement strand
ACGGATACAGCAAACAGAGGTTCCGCGAACTGACCGGATGGATCAAGCGCCGCCTACGCTGCTACCTGTGGACGCAGTGGGGAAAAGCAGGCTACCGGAGGTTGAGGCATTTAGGAGTGGGCCGTGAGCTGGCATGGAACACATGCAAATCGCATCACGGGCCGTGGCGACTGAGCCGAAGCCCCGGGCTTGCCTTCGCACTGACGACGCGCTATTTTGTCGCAAAGGGATTACCCTTGCTTCATGTGAACGTGTAACGGAACCGCCGTGGTACGTGATCCGTACGCCCGGTGGTGTGACAGGGACAGCCCGCGAGGGCCTGCCTATGTCGATTAGCCCGCCAGATCAGAAGACGTATTGCATGAGCTGCTTCCTGGAGTTATCCTATAGATAGGAGGTGGTGCCAGTATGACAAAGTTGCTCGAACAGGCTTTCTCGCAAGCGTCGCAGCTCTCTGCTGAGGAACAGGATGCGCTCGCAGACTGGTTGCTGAAGGAGCTTGAGTCTGAATCTCGTTGGGAAAAGCTCTTCGCTGAATCCCAGGACGAACTCGGGAAGCTTGCGGCGGACGCGCTTGCCGAACACCGCCGAGGCGAAACCAAGGAACTCGACCCAGATCAGTTATGAAATCCCGGACAACCAAGAGCTTCCGGGCGTTTCTCGCTTCTCTGCCTCGGCACGTTTAACAACAAGCCAAAGGCGCTTTCAAGCAGTTCAAAGAGGACCATACTTATCCGAGTCTTCATTTCAAGCGCGTCCACGAGACGCAACCAGTCTATTCGACTCGCATCAGTATCAAGTATCGTGTCGTCGGTGTGGTCGATGGAGACGAAATCGTTTGGTTTTGGGCTGGCTCACATGCCGACTACGAAAAGTTGCTCGCGCGTATGAGGGCGGGCTAACAAATCGCTGCACCTGCCTTGCGGGCACACGGGGTCTTTGTAGGCTCGTTTCCGTTTGGGGTTCCGATGTATAATTCAAATGTCTGTTCCGTGGTGCCCGCAAGCAGGTGAGCTCCACGTTCGGTCCAAAAAACTCTCCTTTCTGGAGTTGCGCGAAGGCTTGACGGCGGTATAATACTTATATGAGTACTGTTGAAGAAATCGAGGCTGCGATCGAAGATCTGCCGCGGGAGCAGTTTTTCCAACTCCTTGAATGGGTTAGAGAACGGTTTGAGGATGCGTGGGACCGCCAGATCGAAGAGGACGTACGGGCAGGCCGACTCGACCGTTTGGCGGACGAAGCTCTGGAAGACTACCACGCTGGACGAACTACGCCCTTTCCGCCAGATGAACAGTCAGGCCACCAGTAGTTTCTGGTCGCGGTTCCGTCGGCTGCCGCCAAAGGTTCAAGATCTGGCGGTCAAGCAGTACCGTCTCTGGCTTCGTAACCCGCGGCATCCCTCATTGCACTTCAAGAAAGTAGGTCGCTACTGGTCGGCACGTATCTCGGACGATTTTCGTGTTCTGGGTGTCGTGCATGGGAACACAGTGGTCTGGTTCTGGGCTGGAACGCACGACGAATACGAACGTCTCATTGCTGATTAACGAAGGACCGAACCAGTCGTTCCAGTTGACTTTGCTCCGCCTCCGGCTACGCAAGGCAACTGAACTCCGCCGTTCGACCCAAGAAATGAACCCGGATGTATACTCGTGACACCGTAGCAGAAAGCTGATATATTGTCGCAGGTTGACTATATGAGGGCGAAATGCCGACGATACTAGTAATTCTTGGGTGGAGGTTCTTCTTCTATGCGAACGAGAGTAACGAACCCATTCATATTCATTGTCAGAAGGGAGATGCGCAGGGCAAATACTGGCTCGATATCGACGGATTCGAGGCCATCGAGGCGTATGCTTACAACATGAGCCCTTCTGACACGAAGACGGTACGAAAGATTATTTTTCAGCATTTCGATTACATTGTCACGGAATGGAATCGTTTTGAGGAGTTGAAGAATGAGTAAGGTGCACAATGTGGAGAGTATCCAGTTTTCGGGGAGCACAATGGTCCTTCGGGTAGACGGGAATGAGCACAAGATCGACGTTGCGAAGCATTCGGAGAGACTGGCGGGTGCATCGCAAGAGCAACGTGAGAATTTCGAGGTGTCTCCAGCAGGCTACGGTATTCACTGGCCTGATGTCGATGAAGACCTGGCTATCGACGGCCTCATAGGCATCAAGCATTCATCTCCTCTTGCCGAGTCTGCCACCTAGCAAAGAGGGTCGAACAAATCGTTGGAGCACGACTTGGTAAAAGCCTCCGGCTTTTCCAAGCGGCTCAACTCCACGTGTGTGCCGGGCATGGCACGCAACTTGCGAGGTGAAAGTCCTCGCGCCAGGTG
>CAYMFW010000466.1:0-2345 GCA_964389785.1 uncultured Planctomycetota bacterium | reverse complement strand
CGCCGGACCCACACAGGGCGCACCATCCCCCGAAGGGGATGAAGAGAACCACCGTTACGGCGCCGGCCAGAGAAAGCACCAGCCCCATGTCGAACATGCCGCCGTGGGACACGCCCCTCTGGGACAGGAGCCTGATGATATCGATCACCGGCTGAAGCAGGGGAGGGCCGTATCTCCAGTGGATACGGGCCATGATCTTCCGCGAGATCCCCATGAACAGCAGACCGGCGGCCGCCGCCAACAGGGGCGCCACGACTATTTGTAGTATCGTTTTCGTCATGATATCCACCATATTCGCACGAAAACCAGCGCCGCCGCGAAAAGCACTATGTAGGCCGCGTAGTCGCCCACGTCACCGGTGTAGATCCGCCTCAGCACGTCGCACAGCGCCGCCGTCTGATCCGCGATCCGGTAGTAGAATTCGTCTATCACGTCCTTCAGGTACGGTTTCAGGATCTTGTTGAGCGGGTTGTAGAACTCGACCGTGTACTGGTATTTTCCCTCCGGAATCGCCGCGCCCGCCGCGTAGCTGTCCTCCTGCGATACCCTCACCGGTTTCCTGCACGCCCGGAAGACAAGCCACATCAGGATGAAGGCCCCCGCCGCGGCGGCGCAGATGTTCACGGTGTTCAGCGCGCCCGTCTCCGAGGCGAACCCCCATATCGTGGGCTCCAGGGAAGCCATGCCGAAGGACCGCACGATCCCGTCTACCACCCTCAGCGGCAGTCCGGGCAGGATCCCGAACAGCACGATGACAGCCGAGTAGATAAGGATCGGGATCTGCATGCTCGCGGGAGCCTTCTGTATACCTTCGCACTTCGAAGGGAGCTGTCCCAGGAACATATTGTGAACGAACTTGTACAGGGACAGGATGGTTCCCCACGTCCCTATCAGCGCCGCGAATGCCAGAAACGGGTATCCCTCCAGGATGAGCGACTTGTATATCAGCCACTTCGAGACGAACCCGTTCGTGAGCGGGATGCCGATCAGCCCGCAGGCCCCGACCACCGCGCCGATGAATACCACCGGCATCTTCCGAGCGAGCCCGCCCAGAGAATTCAGGTCCCGCATCCCTCTGGTCCGGTATTCCACGGCACCGACCACTAGAAAGAGCAGGGCTATGTAGGAGGTGTGATTCACGATGTGGAAGATGCCGCCGCTGACGCCCAGCGTGGTTCCCAGCGCCACCCCGACGATCATGTAGCCGCCCTGGCCGACGCCGTGCCACGCCAGCAGACGCTTGGAGTCGTTCTGCATCATCGCGATGAAGGTGGGGATGACTATGTTGAGGGCCCCCACCCACGCCAGCACGCGGTGGAAGCTGCACACGCTGCCTCCCAGGTCGAGAAACCGGTCGAGCCCGAACAGCACGAAGAACGTAATAAGGAAGCCGTACATCCCCATCCTCACCAGTATCCCGGAGAGCACCGCGCTGAAGGGAGACGGGGCTTCGGAATGCGCGTCGGGAAGCCATGTGTGGAAGGGCAGGACGGCATTCTTCACCCCGAAGGCGACGAACGCCAGAAGCATTATGAAAAGCACGTACCCGGCAGAGGCCGACGCCAGCAGCGGACCCAGGGCGGAAATGGTGAGCGTACCGCACCTGGTATACAGCGACAGGGCGGCGATCAGGAACGCGCCGGATCCCAGCACGGACATGACGATGTACTTTATCCCCGCCGGCAGGGCCCGGCCCCGGTTGTAGCTTATCAGCAGGAAGGTCGCCCACGACATGATCTCCCAGAATATGTAGAAGGAGAGCAGGTCCGCGGACAGCACGATGCCCAGCATGCCCGCGTTCACCAGCAGCATCATCAGGTAGTAGAAATCCGTCCGTTCCCTGTCCCGGATATAGCTCAGGGAGAATATCACGGACAGCGCCCCTACCACGGCTATCGCCATGGCGAAGAACCACGAAAGCACGTTCGCCCTCAGGATGAGGGGCAGGCCGAGGAACCCGGAGTAGAACACGCTCTCGCCCCACGCGCCGTAGAGCAGGGCGGTCTCGCCGACCAGCGCCAGGGAAACCAGAACGGCGCACCAGTCCCGGAGCGCCCGGGAGACCTTGCCCGCCAGGTACGCGACGCCCGTGCCGGCAAAGGCGGTAAGAAGAAGAATCTGCGGCGTCATCCCAGCACTCCCTTTATGTACGCGAGCCGGTCCAGGAATTCCGAGGCGGCCGCGTCCAGGACCGGTCTCACCAGGTCCGGATACACCCCCAGCGCGACAATCGCCAGCGCGAGAACGCACAGCGGGATCAGCACCCCCGGCGGCGCCTCCTGCCTCGCGGAGGTTCCCTCGCTCCCCTTGAAGAAGAGCACCTGCACCACGCGGAAGAAATAGGC
>CAYMFW010000465.1:0-2354 GCA_964389785.1 uncultured Planctomycetota bacterium | reverse complement strand
TGTCACGGTAAGATCGTTCGAAGCGCTGACGGTGCCTGTATACGCGTTTGTGGTGGAGATCGCTTCCACCGAGACGGCAACGTCGATGACGCAATCCTTGGAGGATACCGCGCCGTCGTAGACGAGGCTGTCGCCGGCAGACGGGGCAACGTCGCCGACCCAGTTCGCCGCGGAGCTCAGCAGGTTGTTCTCCGCCTCGCCGTCCCATACCCGCGTCTCTCCTGCCAAGAGGGGCCCGGACATCAGGAGCCCGGCCACAAGCCCGCACACGGACGGCCAATGCTTCCAGTCAGCGACCAACCTGCTATTCATCCCGCACCTCCGCAAATCCGTCCCTTTGCCTTCCCGTCTCTCCTCATCTCATCTATTCGCTCACCGGTTCGCCAGCGAACGCGGCGGTTTCGTCTTGGGAATTTCAGAACTTCCCGCCATTAGCACCCATGGTTTCTTCTTGACGCCCAACAGAACCGTTGGGGACCGTGACTTGACCCGATGCTTTCATCCGTTCCTCACTCTTAAACGGGAAAGCGCGGCCGCGCTGATCGGCGACTTCATCCTCGCGAGTCGACACATTGATGCGGCCATATCAGGCTGGCGAAGCGCGAATCGAGCCTACCCCTACATGACAGAACAGTCAAGCGACATCTCCCGCGATAGCCGATTTTTTCGACACGGAACGTGACTCACATTCGCGCTTTTCGCGGGAGCTGGCCCAGGAATTCTCCTTCGTTCGGAAGCGGGTCGGCAGGGCCCTCAGGGCCGAACGTTCATACGCCTCAGCGCGGCAAGACCAGCCCTTCGAAGTCGAGGACTGTTCGAGGCGGCCGCTTCCCGGAACGCAGGGATGCTTGCTCTGTCCTCCCATCGGCTCAGAGCGCCGATCGCCGCCACTCGCACGGATTCGCTCTTGTCATCGAGGCACCTTCGAAGCGCAGGGACCTGCTGTCTGAGGTTCAGGTCCACAACGCAGCGAATCGCCAGATCTCGCATTCCCTTTTCCTCCGGCCCCGAGAGCCAGCTTACGGCGGCTTCCTTGCCCTTCGGGTCCCTCATCTTCACGAGTGCGAGCAGGGCCTCACGCCGCACGGCCAGGTGCCTGTCCGACAGAGCATCGTGCAGGACGGACATCAGAGATTCCTTGCCATCTTCAGCTACGGTTCCCCAGTTGAGCCACAGATGCTGAACGCAATAGGCGCGGAACCGCTCCTTCTCATTCGGGTCCGCCAGAATCTCCGACAAGACCGGGACCAGGCCGTCATGGCCGGAACGATGCAGCAGGTTCGCAGCTTCGTTGCGGACGACATCCTGCTCCGTGGAATCCTTCAGAACGGCGACCACGAGATCGATATCCTTCCCGGTGACCTTGGGGATTCTCGTCGTGATGTCCGGAGGGATTCGCTTCGAGAGATCCAGATTCCTGTTCACGAAAGAAGACAACCGGACGTCCTTCACTTCCGGAACGGGGTATCCCTCCGGAGGGGGTGGGGGTCTATCCGGCTCCTCGCGCTTTTCCGGTTCGCGCTCAGAGTCGCTGGCCGTCTCTCCTGAAGGCCCTTCAAGCTGGACCTGTTCTTCTTCGTCCTGGGCAATCGGAATCCGTGCCGCCTCGGCAGGTCTCTCCTCCGAGGGCTTGGCTACGGGTTCGCGGGAACGCCGGACAAGCAGCAAGGCCAAGCCTAGCAGTAGCGCTAGAACGAGTGGGCCCGCCACGTATCTCAGAACAAGTCCTCTAAGGGTTGACATTTCCGCTCCTCCTACGCTTCGTCTCTGAAAGCATTCTGGGAACTGAAGAGTCGCTTGTCAAGGACAACGCGACATTGACCGCCGCGAAACCAACGAGCCGGCGGCCGACCCGCAAGGCCAGCTGATCCGGAGCGCGCGAGATTCTGGATATGGAACCTTTCTGCCGGAGGCCCGGGCCGGAGGCAGCCCATGCTTCGCCCGAGGCTACGCAGGGCGGAGCCGGAGGGAGCCCTGCGAAGGCCGCGAACCGATGCGCCGGGGGAATGGGAGAGGATGCGGGAACCGAATCGGAAGCAGCGGTTCTGTGGCCGAGCGGGCGACCGACGCGGCGAAGCGGAGCGCCGCCAGGCGCGGAGCGGAGGGGCGGCCTGCCCGCCGTGACGCCGTCCCCGGCGTGACGGCGTACCTTCGACAGGCCGGGGGTGGGCATATGAGATCCTGCGAGTGTCACCGTTCAGGTGACTCTCGCGTCCGGCCCCCCGAGCGACAGGGTCAAGCCTCTTGACGTCATGCGTCGCCTCCGTTATTCTCAAACCAAGTTCGAGCCCGAGAAAGAAAGGTCCACCAGCATGATGAAGAAGGCCGATCGCTTCCGCGACTACTACTTGCGG
>CAYMFW010000464.1:0-2362 GCA_964389785.1 uncultured Planctomycetota bacterium | reverse complement strand
AGGGGGAGAGGGGGGTTTGCTTTTTCGTGTCTCTGGTGGAGGTGCTGGGGAAGAGCGGCAGTATCGTGGCGTACTGTGCCGGGTTCGAGAGCGGCGTGCTGGACGACGTCGCGCGGTGGCGGCCGGAGTATGCCGCCGGGATAAAGAAGGTGCAGAAGCGTCTGTGGGACCTGCATCCGGCGGTGAAGAAGAACGTGTATCATCCGGGCTTCCGCAGGTCGTTCTCACTGAAGGCGGTCCTGCCGGCGCTGGTGCCGGAGATGTCCTACAAGGGCATGACGGTGAGCGAAGGCAAGGAGGCCGGGGTGTTCTTCGAGAAGCTGGTGCGCGAGGAGATGGCGGAACCGGAGCGGGCGGAGCTTCGGAAGGCGCTGCTGGACTACTGCGGCCAGGACACGCTGGCGATGGTGCGGATCGTGGATGTGCTGGAGGGGAGGGCGTAGGGGGGGGGTTAGGGGAGGGGGACACAATACCTAATGCGGAAAATAGGGACAGCTACCATTTTGTGTGCCGTTCTGATTGCGGTGCTTCTTGCGGCGGCCGGGCCTGCCGCGCATGCTGAAGAGAAGCCCCTCAATCTTGACCTCAGAGTCGACTCGGTCTACGTGCCTCCCGGGAGCGCCTGCAACTTCCTTGGGTTGCTGTTCGCACAGTTGAGAATCAATGGGGGTGTCGAGCTTGGCACGCTTTCCACAGGCCCCAGGAAGCCCGGCGATGAAGGCAGCGAGATGGTCATAGAAATGGAGGGCGCTCCCGGCGAGGAGATGGTGCTCCGCTCGGGGGTCGACTATGCCAGGCCGGGCGATCCGGTATACATGGCGGAATTCCAGGCGAACAAGGAATCGGTTCGGAAGATCCTCGCTGACTACTGCGGTGCAAACAAGCAGTTGTCCTGGGCGGTGAGGGATGACGTGGTGAATATCTTCAGCTCTGCCCAGCCGGACAAGGAGAAGAACCCTCTCGATTTCGTCGTCAAAGAGGTCCGCTTCGGGCAGGGCACCTCACTGGAAGAATGCCTGGCGAGTATGATCAGATTGTTGAGGGATCAGTCGAAGCGTGCCAAGGTGACCCTCCACATGAGCGACGACGGTACGCTGGCGAGGCCGGTTCTGCCGGACCACGCCGGGGAGGGGAAGCGCAGCTGCCTGAGCAGGCCGCAGGAGTTCAAGAACATGTCCCTGAGGCAGATACTGAATGCTCTCGTCAGACCGTTTCACAACGTCGTGTGGGTCGCCAGATACTACCAGCTTGCGGAAGGCGCGATGCGCGCCCACATATTCTTTGGGAGCTGGCGAGCGGCGCCGGAGTCCGGACTGGATGACCCCGATTACTGGCTTGCCGCCCTGGAGACAAAGGCGGATCCGAAGGAAGCGAAAACATGGCTCTACGTGTGCTACAAACGAAACAAGGAAGCGACGACTAAAGCGTTCAAGGCGCGAATAGAGAAGGCGAAGGACTCGGAAACGCGAGAATCGCTGGAGCGCGTTCTCAAGTATCTGAGCGGAGACCCCTATAGGTATACGCGATTGATCGTTGGTGCCGATTATTGATTGGGGAAGAACTCATGAGCGGCGAGCTGGTTCCCATATCTCCCGAAGTGCTGGCGATGCTGAGGGGCGCCTTCGGCAAGGACGGCGTGCCGATGCCGTTCGTGAAGGAGATCTTCCTGATGAGCTGCCACGTGGCGGGGACGAGCTTGCCATTCTGATCCTGAACGAGAGGGGGGAGGCGCTGGGCTACGTGCCCCGGGCCAAGAACGAGGTGATCGCCCGGCTGATGGACGCCGGCAAGTTCATCTTCGGGAAGGTGGAGACCAAGGAGTGGCGGGATCAGTACCTGGAGATCGATGTCCGGGTGTTTATGAGGGATGTGTGAAGGTGCTATACTTCCCCATGTTCAGAGTCAGCGGAATCACCATCATCCTCCTCACGGCCCTGTGCGCGGGGAGGTACCCGTGCCCGGCCCGGTGCTTCGCTGCGGAAGATGCGGCGCCAGCCGAGAAGAAGCCTGCTGCCGAGACCGTGACGCGCTCATATTCCATGAAGGAGATCTTCGAGCGAGACGGTACGAGATTCATCGACGGTTCTCCGGAACAGATTACCGAATCACTGCATGATTTCGTGGCGCCGGACTCGTGGAAGGATCCCAGGCGCGAAATCGTGCTGCGCGGAGACACGCTTCACGTGACGAACACCCCGGAAGTGCACGAGGAACTGCAGCAGCTCCTGGCGGCCCTCCGCCGGATAGAGCCGATCGGCGGGGATTTCGGGGCGGAGAAGGCGATCAGCAAGGTGCTGTACCGGACCCAGGTGAGCGTTGTTTTTAAGGACACGGCGCTTTCCGACGCGCTCGAGACGGTCTT
>CAYMFW010000463.1:0-2386 GCA_964389785.1 uncultured Planctomycetota bacterium | reverse complement strand
AAGGCTGATACCATGGAAATAATGAGGGGGATATCCGCGTCTCCGGGATACGTGGTCGGCAAGGCCCGTCTCCTCGATACGCAGGAGGTCCTTCCCAAGAAGCGCTTCATCGAAAAGTCCGAGGTGGACGAGGAAATCGCCCGCTTCCGGCGGGCAATCGAAAGCGCCAAGGCGGACGTCGCACAGTCCCAGGGAAGGTTCCGGGACCGCGCCGGCCGTGACGTTCAGCCGATATTCAGCTCCCACATCATGATGCTCGATGACAAGACGATGAAGGACGACGTCGAGCGGCGCATCAGTCAGTTCCGCTTCACGGCGGAATTCGCCGTCTACCGCGTCATGCGCCGATACATGCGGCTGCTGCGCGAGATGGAGGACGAGTACTTCCAGCACCGGATCGTCGACCTGCAGGACATCGAGAAGCAGATATTCAGAAACCTGATCGGCGAGAGGATAGAAGAGCTTCACGACATCACCGAGAAGATACTCCTCGTCGCGTCCGACCTGACGCCCTCCCAGACCGCCGGACTGGATACGTCCAAGGTGCTGGGATTCGCGACCGACGCGGGAGGAAAAACGTCCCATACCGCCATCATCGCACGCTCCCTGAACGTGCCCGCCGTCGTCGGCCTCGAGACCGCGACCTCGGACATCGCTTCGGAGGACACGATCATCATCGACGGAACGCAGGGAATCGTGTTCATCAACCCGGACGAGGACACCAAGAAGAAATACACCGCCATGCAGCGCAACCTCCGGATGGCCATGGAGAAGCTGACCGACCTCCGCGACCTCCCGGCCGAGACGACCGACGGGACGAGGGTGAACCTGCTCGCGAACGCGGAGTTCCCCGCGGACATCAAGACGGCGCTCAAGAACGGGGCCGAGGGGATCGGGCTCTACCGCACCGAGTTCATGTACGTCACGAACCGGGACCCTTCGGAACAGGACCACCTGAGGACGTACCAGGAGGCGATAGACCTGCTCGCGGGAAAACCGGTGAACATCCGCACGCTCGACCTCGGCGCGGACAAGCTGGCGTCCGAGACCGGGCTTCCCGAGAAGAACCCGTTCCTTGGCTGCCGGTCTATCCGGTTCTGCCTGGAGAAGCCGGAGCTCTTCAAGAGACAGCTGCGCGCCATCCTCAAGGCGTCCGCGTACGGGCCGGTGAACCTGCTGTTTCCGATGATTTCCGGGCACGAGGAGCTGATACAGGCGAAGGGCATCGTCGAGGAAACCAAGAAGGAGCTCGACCAGGGCGGCGAGCGCTTCAACCGCGACATCAAGATCGGCATCATGGTCGAAGTGCCGTCCATCGCGTGGATCGCCGACCTGGTCGTGAAGGACGTGGACTTCATGAGCGTGGGCACAAACGACCTGATCCAGTACATGCTCGCCGTCGACCGGACCAACGAGCGGGTCGCCCACCTGTACAGCCCCGCCCACCCCGCCGTGGTACGGACGATAAAGCACGTCATCGACGCCGGAAGGGCCGCCGACGTGCCGGTCGCCATGTGCGGCGCGATGTCCAGCGAGGTGGAGTATACCGTTCTCCTTCTCGGCCTCGGTCTCACCGAGTTCAGCGTCAACCCCGCCGCCGTCCCCGAGATCAAGAAGATCGTCCGCTCCGTCAGCATCAGCCAGGCGCAGGAGCTGGCCGCCCAGGTGATGGACTTCACCGAGGCCCGGGAAGCGGCCGCGTTCCTTTCCAGGGAAGCCAGGCGCATCATCCCCGAGCTCTTCTAATAGGGGCAGCCCCTTTCTTCTCGCAACGGCAGGATCAGGCTCCTCGCTACTCAGCGCGGCCGCTCGGGGAGGGACCCACGGAATTCCCTTCGGTCAGTTCCGTCCCCTCTTCCCCCTCGCGTCGCGCGCTTCGTTTCACGCTGCGGTGCAGATGTTCCGCAGGGAGCCTGCCCCTGCCTCGGAGGCGCCCCATTCGATTGATGGGCGCCGAGAATGAGCGAGAGAATACCCCGGCAGCCCCCAAAATGCGCCTGATTGACTTGCCCGCCGCACACATGTATAATTCGCTTTTGCACTTGGAGTGGGGTCATGAACGGTGAACTGCTGAGGCTCGTCGAGAGCATAGAGCGGAACAGGGACATCGCCAGGGAAGACGTCCTTTCGGCGATCGAGTCCGCCCTCGCCTCCGCCGTCCGGAAGAGCTACCGGAGCGACGAGGAGGACGAGGTATCCGTGACTATCGACCGGGAGACCGGCGAGATCAGCGCCGAGGCGGACGGCGAGAAACTCGACGTATCGACCTCCGAGCTCGGCAGGATCGCGGCCCAGTCGGCCAAGCAGGTAATGATCCAGAAGATACGGGAAGCGGAGAGCGAAGTGGTGTTCGACAGCTTCAAGGACAGAAGCCGCTCGATTGCCT
>CAYMFW010000462.1:0-2406 GCA_964389785.1 uncultured Planctomycetota bacterium | reverse complement strand
TTCCGGGCCGGTACCGCACCATCCGGTCCCCGGCGACGTCCCGCAGGCGCCCCACCAGCCGGAACCCGAGCACCTGTTCGTCCACGTCCAGGGGATCCAGCATGCCGCACTCGCAGGCGGCCCTCACCCGCTCCAGGAACTTCTCCGCACTGTCGGACACCCTCCGGAACTCGATCTCCCCCGGCGTGCCGATCGGCAGGCGGCCCTCCCCCTTCATCAGCCGCCGCGCCTCCTCCGGCGGAACGCCCGCCGCATACTTGTCCAGCAGGTCATCCACCGTCCGGTATACCTGCAGAGCATCCAGCGAGAAGCTCTCTGTCTCCTCCAGCACCGGCGCCTCCCGGGCCAGGCGTATACCCATCCGCCGGGTCAGCATGAACTGCGCCGGGCATCCGTAGAACCGCCTCAGATCGTCAATTCTCAGCATCTTCCACTCGCTCTCCTCGGGCGGTCCGATCGGCGACGAGAAAAGGAATCCCGGCTCCCTCTTCGCCCCCGCGAGCGACTTCCCCGCCCGGCAGTACTCCTGCGAATAGCTGAAGAGGTCTTCCTCCGCCCCCGGCCCTGTCCGGTAGTACCGCGGGCTGAACGGCTGAAGCGGATGCTCCGTCACCAATCGCTCGCGCAGGGTATCGTCGTCTCCCGCCGCGTAGTCCAGCAGTTCGCTCACCACCACCGACGGCGGGATGTCCGTGTTGTCGCGGGTGCTCCTGCCCACGTAGCTGATGTACAGCACGTCCCGCGCCGACACCACCGCCTCCAGGAACAGGTACCGGTCGTCGAACCGCCGCGACCGGTCGCCCTGCCGCCGGTCGGCCGCTATCAGGTCGAACTGCAGGGGCCGGTCCATCCGCGGGAAATCACTGTTGTTAAGCCCCAGCAGGCACACCACCCGGAACGGGATGCTCCTCAGCGGCACGAACGCGCTGAAATTCACCCCGTGCGTAAGGAACGGACGCGGATTCCCTTCCTCCACCAGCGGCGCCAGCGCCGCCTTCACTACCTTCAGATCGATGGTGTCCTCGCAGCCCCCCTGCTCGGCCAGCGACGCCAGCCTGTGAATGGCGTATCTCAGTTCCCTCACCTCGTCCTGGGTGCCGGAATCCACGCTGATGAAGCGATCCAGGATTCCGTTCAGCGCATCCTCCCATTCCTCCGCCCTTCGCGGCGTCCGCAGGTCCCGCATCGTCTTTCCCAGCCCGTCCGCCGCCTCGGCGAGCGCACCCAGCACCTTCCCCGCGCCCCCTTCTATCTCGTCGTAGGGAAGAATGTCCCCGAACAGCCCGGCCCCCTCCCCGGGCAGGGCATATCCCAGCAGCATCCGGTCCAGCGCCCACCGCCACGTGTTCTCCGGACGTTCCGGCAGGTCCAGCTCCCCGCGGTGCCCGGCGTCGATCCCCCAGTGCACACGGACGTCCGCCAGCCACTGCCGGATCGACTCCAGGTCCGCCGCGCTCAGCCCCATCCTGGTGTGGACCGGCTCCATCTCCAGAATCCGCATCACCTCCGCCGACGTGAACCGCCCCATCGGCAGATCCAGGATGCCGAAGAACGCCCCCACCACCGGGCTGGCGTACCGCGCGCTCTCATCGGCAATGGCGTACGGTATCCGCCCGTCGCTCCCGAACACCGCCTGCACGTACGGCGCGTACGATTCGATATTCGGCGCCATCACCACCACGTCCCGCGCCTCCAGATCCGCGTTCCTCTCGAACAGGTCCAGCAGGCGGTCGTGCAGAACCTCCACCTCGCGCATCGGGCTGTGACAGCAGTGCACCTGCACCGACCGGTCGCCGTTCTCCACCGTGCGTTCCCCCGGTTCCGCCCGATTCAGTATCTCGCCCTGCACCGCCGCCAGCAGACCCTCCCCTCCCGGGTCCTCGAAATGCTCCTCCTCGACGCACTCCCGGGTATCGAGAATCAGATCCATGAACTCCTTGCCGTGCTGGCCCATGGAGATAAGGAACGAATTGTCCCCGTCCGCCGCCGCCCGCGCCTGCTCCCGCCGCGCCGGGATATCGCCCCAGTACTCCCGGCATGGATTATACATGTATATATGAACGGTCACAAACCCGCCGAGCGCCTCGAATATGCTCAGGTACAGCGGCGGCAGAGCGTTCACACCGAAAAGGGACAACCGCTCCGGCAGGCCTTCAGGCCTCTCCTTGGAATTCTTCAGCCTATCGAGAAACTCCAGCGCCAGCGCCGCGCGGTGCCGTGCCCCCTGCTCCGCGACGATGTCCCCCCACAGAAGCGCCTGCCACCCGCCCTTCTCCAGGTTCCTCCCCGCATCCCAATCCGCTATCACATCCGGACGAAACACCATGTACTGGTCCAGGAGACCCGCGATGCGGCTGCAAACCTGGTACCGCTTCAAACCCGCCTCGTCGTTGGCCAGGAAGGTTT
>CAYMFW010000461.1:0-2407 GCA_964389785.1 uncultured Planctomycetota bacterium | reverse complement strand
CTGATTCCGAAGAGCAGTTCTACTACACGACGAACAATCTGTACAACGTCGTAGCCTTGCTTGACACCTCCGGCAATATCATCGAACGGTACGAGTACAAGCCGTACGGAAAGGTGACGGTTTACACGGACGACGGTGGCGACGGAGACTGGTGGGATGGCGACGAGACTACAGGCGACCTCTCAGGTAACTACTACGCCTTCACAGGGAGAAGGTATGATTCGGAATCGGAGCTGATGCACTATCGGCATCGATACTACGCTCCACTGTTGGGGAGATTCATAACAAGGGATCCCGCTGAGACCCGGGATGTCCAGAGCCTCTATCTGTACGTCCGAGGCGCCCCCACCCGTGGGCTCGATCCCTTGGGCCTGTGGACACTCACCAAACCGCCAACGCCTAAAGAAGCGCTCAAGTGTCTCCAGAAGCTAGCTATCGCGAAGATCGTTGCTAGCCTCGCCAAGGAGTTGAGCAGAATCGAGATCTGTGCAGAAATCAACGTAGATTGCACATCCAAAGGAACAAAACCCGAAAAGGGCGAGTTCTCCAAGACGGATACATTTACAGCAGAATCCGACTTCAACATTCTCATAGATTTCTACAAATGTCTGCGGGATATCTTGTTGCCAGACGTTTCTGGTATAGGAGAAGATATCCTTGAGGAGGATCTCGGCCCGGACTTCGAGCTCCCAGACGTCCCAAGTGTCCCTAGTTTGTCTGGGATAACTTCTTTCGCCGGAGAAGTGAAGGCCGAGTGGTGGTGTGCCGGAAAGGACACAATCAAGTACCAGAAATGGGGCTTCTTGGAGGCCGGCGGCGCCAAGAGGGCCAAGCTGCTTGAGGAAGGGAAGTGCGCCAAGAGCATTGGACGGAACTGTGAGTGTTGCCGCAATATCTATGGGGACTAATGTGATGTCCAGCGCGAGAATGGAATATGCACAGAAAGGAAAAGTGGCCCTTTGACTCGTGCGACGTCTCAGCGGCCCCACTCCTGCGGGGCAAGGATGCTCGTCTGGAGGATAGGGCTGCTGATTCTTGCCCTTGTCTGTGCATCCTGTAGCAGTGAAGGCGATTCGAAAGGGCCACCTTCCCCAACGACTATCGACAATGCTGTCACTCAAAGCAATCCAGACGGTAGCTGGCATCTGCTTCCGAGCGATTTGGCGGTTACCTCCAAAGGAGTTCCCCATATTCTCTATCTTGTCTACCCAAATAGCGGCGATGACCGGACTCGCGTAATGCATGCTGAGGCGAGCAAAGGTGACTGGAAGAGTTCAGTGGTCTGCACGGAGAGGCAGGGGGTGTATCACGACTCCTTGAACTTGTTGAGAGACCGAAACGACGTCCTTCTTGCCGCTTGGCTCGAGACTGATTCTGGAATTGGTGGCAGCAAGGTAATCTGCGCTTCCAAGGGTGAGGGTCCTCGCTGGAACCTGAAGACTGTGAACAGCGAAGAATGTGCGAAGAGAGCATTCCCTAGATCCTGCCTTGACGGCAAGGGGGGGGTATGTGTTGTCTATCTCGAAAGAAGCAAGACCCAGGGAGTACGCTTGGTGTTAGCGACGAAGAAGAGCGGGACGCAAAGTTGGGTGAGAGAGACACTTGCGAGCAAGGAGTACGTTCCACTGGATTTGCGAACCGATGGAAGCGGACAGGTACATGTTCTCGCACGATTGGGGGAGAAGCTCGTTCTGTTACAGCCATCGGAAGGCGGGGTGGGCGAAGAGGGCATCTCTTTGGGACGGTTCCAGTACGCGCGATGGAACAGGACGAGCGTCTCGCCGGACTTCTTCGTTGCTGGAGAGTTGGGTGACTTATGGGGATTCCGTGCACCGCCGAAGGGGCAAGGAAAATGGATCAAGATCGCCTTGTCGAAGGGAGGCGCTCTTGATCTCTGTGCATCGAGTGATGGATTGGCGTCATTTCTCCTCTATCGCGCTGGCAAGGCAGTGTGGGTTGCAGGGGTCCAACAAGCGAAGCTTGGGAACGTGCTCAAGCTAGACAATTGCGTCGGAACGGTTACGCATGTGGCGATTGACGAACATGAGGGGAATCTGCACTGCGCATGGATTGACCCGGGATTGGACGGAGGCGGGAATAGCACGCTGAAATACACCGCGTTGGAGCAAGGAGAGATCCGGCCTGCATCAAAGACGAAACCCACCGGTTCTGCAAGCGGCAACTAGCATTGTTCAGATACCGTCCCCTGGAAGGATGAGCTGTAGGGGCCAAGGGCATTGTGAACCAGCCTCCGGCCGCTGATCCGGCCCTCCGCTTCCGAAAGTCGGCACTTTCTTCCGCGCGCAGGCAGTGAGCTGCTGCGCCGGAAGCGCCCGGGCAGCCGCCCAACCAGGCCGACATCCACACGTACTCCAGTCACGTGTCCCGCGCCCAGCACCCGCCTGCC
>CAYMFW010000460.1:0-2425 GCA_964389785.1 uncultured Planctomycetota bacterium | reverse complement strand
GTACATCAGCGATCGCGAACTGCAGGCAATCGTATCGACTGATACTAACGGATTTGCGAAAGGAGAGATCAGCGTCACGAACCCGGGAGGAGCGTCAGGACGAGAAGGGGTTTATCTCCACGTAGCCCGTCTCTACGATTTCGAAGCAGTGAGTAACACAACGAAGCTCGGCTATGAGCGATTTGAGGTGATGGAAAAGACGTCGTCTGTCCTCATAGGGTATGAAGATGCAGCCGACATTGCGGCCTTCAGCACGGTCGATGAGAATGGTCTGACAGAAGACGGGCATATGAGCCAGCGAGAAGACACAAGAATCATCTGCTCCCTGGCTGATGGGGCTTACCAGATCAAGAGCTATGTGGGGCATCCTTCTCAGGAAGTCGGCCCCGTCACTCTCCTAGTCGGCGGAACCATCGTTGTTCAGAACTTGGTCGTGCCTGCCGGCGAATGCCGGGTGATCAAAGGCACGGGCGGAACGGTTTCAGGGGAATTGGGGGTAGAGCTTCAAAACGAAGCGGGAGCCACTTGGGCCCTCCGCGGATTGGAGATCGAAGCCATCGATGGGTCGGGAGCAGGTCGCGGGCACAGCGCTAACTATTTCACCGATGATCTCTTCTATGACCTGCAAGGTCCCGGAGATGAGGCGGTTGAGGGTTACGAACCGGTTGAAGTGGTCCAGAAGACTCCAACCAATGCGATAGGGTGGGAAGAAACGATGGGCATATCATCGTTCAACGATGGAAAGGAGGGTACCCTCGAAGCGGATGGTCATACCAGTGCGCGTGACCTTTCAAGGCTCTTGGTTTCGGCTTCTGACGGCAAGGCCTATTGGGTACGTATTCTTCTCGGGCATCCCACCCAAGACGTAGGGCCTGTAACGATAAGAGTGAATAGCGAAAGCATTGCCGCAGAGGTTGTGGTGGAGGCAGGAGACACGAGGTTCATTGAAACCACAACAACTGCGCAAACCGGTCTGATAACCGTTGAGTTGGAAAACGGTCAGGATGCAAAATGGGCCCTGTGCGGTCTGGAACTGGCTGAGAATCGTCCAGCCGGGACGCCGTTCGATTGGGCCGTTGATCTTCCCACGACGCTCCAGTTTACCGTGAAAGCCGGAGTCTACGACATGAGTGGTGGCGGAGCCGCGATCGACATTCCCGAGGGTCTGCCCGCTCCCCAGACAACGAATCCGTCGGCGTCCGGTTT
Organism: uncultured Planctomycetota bacterium; assembly: GCA_964389785.1. Taxonomy (GTDB): domain Bacteria; phylum Planctomycetota; class CAYMFW01; order CAYMFW01; family CAYMFW01; genus CAYMFW01. The sequence goes on along the minus strand of CAYMFW010000460.1, from coordinate 1,219 downwards.
CGTGACGGCAGGTTCGCCGGGCGGAGTCATCGTAGAGGGCTTGACGGCCGCGGATAGACATATCACGGTCGATACATCCTCATGGGGGAGCGATCGCGTGTTCTGGATCAATTACGGCGACCGGTCGGGAGGAGGCCCGGGAGTGACCGCGACAACTGCCGGGAGCTACGTCTTCCCGTTGTCTACAAGAGGTCGGGATGGTAACCTTAGGAGTACGGCGGAAGAGATCGTCGTATATTGTCGAGAAGAGACAGAACCGGAGACTGAGTATTTTGGAGACGACTTCCTTGTCGACGAAGATCCGGAGGAGCCCGAGCTGCCTGTTCCGCCTGATCCCGAGAGTTTCGAGACCGAGGTGCCCCAACAGGCGAAATTCAAAGTGCTTGTGCGTGGAACCGATGACGCCTTGGGCGTTTTGAGCAAGGTGGATGTGCGCACGTCGGTCGACAGTTTGGCTCTGACCCCCGAACCCGACGGGGTCTGCCAGGAAAAGATTGTGGCGCAGACCGATGATGTTGAGTCCGAGACGGAATCCTATTTCGCCGAACAGGGCATCGTGTTGCTCCGGCTTTCAGAAGCAGGAGAATCCATATTTGCGGATGTCCACAGAAAAGGGTCACATCACTTCGTCGGAACCGATGGGGAAGAGACCAATCGTGTCACGATGTTCGCGGAAAGCGGGGATCCGGAAGAGGAATACGTGATCCTCAATAAGTATTGGAGTCAAGCGGGGGATATCGGACAGCTTGCCTCGCCGAGATACAGCATGAGAGGCGATACCAAGGTGTATTTCTGGGCGACTTACCAGCTCGGTCCGGATGATCCGCAGACGGAGGATTTCTATCAGCAATTCAGCATGAGAATTCTTCCAGACACGATACGTTCGACGGGGAGCGTATTGGGAGAGGAAGAAATCCTGAGCCTGTCGAGCCACAGCTATCAGACGCAGGTTGGAATGTTGCCGAAGGTCATCTTGAAATTCGAAAAGAACGACCAGGGGCATGATCTGACGGCAGGTCACGTGACCCAGGGAAGAGGAGAGGCCCTCATCTTTATGGAGCTCCTCAATCCGCAGCAGGAAGCCGTTGCTGAAGCCATAGGTATGCTCGACACGCGAGAGGGTTACGACGTGAACTGTGCCCAGGATAAGAAGGATAGATTCATTACTATCACGGAAAGGTTCCACAACGAGTTGGGAGAGGACTATGAAGTGCGGGCG
>CAYMFW010000459.1:1334-2444 GCA_964389785.1 uncultured Planctomycetota bacterium | reverse complement strand
ATGCTGATACCTGGAGAGGGTGGTTCTCATTTACTATATCGGAGTGGTACCCTTTTCGAATATCGTTTCCAGTGAGGTTCCCGTTGTCGTCGTGGGTGGTGTTGGCGCTCTGCGGCGGTGCGCTTGCCCCTATGTAGTCGTATTCGTTCACTTCGTTAGGATCCCGGTATTCGGTGGTGCCGTTGTCGGTCCAGAGGGAGGGGTGGCCGTTCAACCCTCGGGCTCCTCTATGTCGATGCCGGGAGAGAAAGTGCTGCGCGTACGCCCTTTCGAGATCAGCTGAGAAGCGTGCTCGTTTCTCACGCCCCGATAGTTCAGCCTTCCTCTCCCGAATATCCCAGGCCTGTTTGAATCGGTTGGCATGGTCATCAGCCTGCCATGCGGTGATTCGTTGGGTACCGAAAAGTGGGAACACCACATATTTCGACAAGCTCTCTGTATGTCAGAGGGAACAACAATTGCTTCTCTCCATAACGAATCCTGACATCATGTTTGCGGTTCTTGTCTTCCACAAACTCGACAGAGAACCTAAGAAGCTGGTCATTCCTGAAGACAAAACACAATGTGCTTCGGGCTTGGCCCTTCCTATTAACGGACGTGCCTTCCGCACGGTTACTCATTGTCTGCGTCGCCGTATCTTCTGGAAAACGCGAGTCCGTTCTCCATTCGGTATGCCACGCATGATCAATCGAGTTGACAATGTCAGGAGTAACGGCATTCAATGGGAATGAGTTGCCCTTGAATTCAAGCACTAGCGGACAATCCCCCGGAATCGGAAAGTCACGCATATGCTCAGCCTTATCGCCCCTAACCTGCATACGGGAGAAGGTATGATTTGCCAGCTGTTTGTCAGGTGACCACTCGGGCGTTCCGATGAATTCTATAACGTATTCCCCTCTCGAGTATTGAGCGACCACACCATACCACCGAGAGGACACCGTATATAGGTATAGACCTACTCCCAAGATAATGAGCAAGAAGAGCCCTGCGAACAGTCTGGTCCTCATTTGATGGGGCCTCCATCAATGCCATAGCAAGACAAGGTCTTTTCCTCGCAGCAGTCGCCAAACTGAACGCTGAATCCCCAATCGTGATGGCCCGGAAAGGTGG
>CAYMFW010000459.1:0-1324 GCA_964389785.1 uncultured Planctomycetota bacterium | reverse complement strand
CTTTGCCACGTTGCTTCTTTCCCTGATTCATCCAGTTGCCCCCTTCCAGCTCGTATGGCTTGCCCTTGTTGTCCGTCTTTAGTAACCCAAAGTGTCGAAACCAACCCAATCCCCGACCGGAGACCCTTCCCACATAGAGGGTGTTCTGCCTCGTCTCCTTGCAGCAGAACGAGTCTGAATCAAAAGCCTTCTCACCGACCGTTGCCCCCTTGAGATCCGTGAAGTGTTTGTCCGACCACCAGCTATTGTACTGAAGCCTGACGCTGACTTTCCCTGTAGGTGACGTTTCCGGAACGAGAGTCTCCCCTTGAGTATTAAACCATTCCCATTGGTTCCACTTCTGAGTCGCGAAGGGCTTGCCCTCTCGCTTGGCATTTCTCCAGCAATCCAGGCGCCCCTTGATGTGTTGAATCAATGTGGGCGGACGCTGCCTCTCCCAGTTCTTTGGCGGCATAGCGCGCAGGTCGAATTTGTAGAAGAATCCGTAATCATGTAGTTTCGCTGGCGTTGCCACCAGTTTGACCCCTAGCGTCCAGGACTGCGTCTCTTTTCCTTTCTGTCGACCGTGCGGATCGAGAACGTTAGGGACAAAATAGGCTCTATACAAGTTCATCCCATCGGCATAGCCCGCCGGGTCCCTCCCCACAAACCGTCCCAACTCGGGCGAGTAGTACCGATTCCTGAAGTACATCAGCTGCGATTCAGGGTCGGATCTCCGCCCCGTGAAGGTCACATGCTGGATATCGCTGTAGGAGCTTGTTGTGTCGTCTGAAGTGAACCACGTGGTGTCCACTCCTGCGCCGGTGTAGGTGGTGACGGCACCATACGGCAGATACTCGTAGCGTTCAATGACGCCACCAGACGTGTCCGTGAGAGCAACAACGTTATACAGGTTGTTCGTCGTGTAGTAGAACTTCTCCTTCGCGTCCATGATGTCGCCATCGGGACCGACTGTGGAGCCGTCCCAGAAGTCTGATGTGCCGTAGATCACCTCGTCTATGTAGTTCCCGTAGACGTAGTCGCGAAGGAGGGCTTCGCTTGTGTAATCACGCTCTTCGAGGACGCGCCAGCCGTCCCAGACGTAGATGAGATCTTCGTCGGCAGTGCCGTCCTGGTTCTCGTCCGTTTCGCGCCAGACGCGGCGATTCATCACGTCGTATGCCATCTCGGCGACGGTGGTGTTGGGCGTGCCCTTCAGCTCCACCTTGATGAGGCGGTTAAGGGCATCCCACTCGATGCACTGAAACTGCCTCCTGGAAGTTGCGGGATGTTCAGGGCTTATGGCTTTCGCCTCTTCCCGACGACACGTTTTTTGGGGTGTCAT
>CAYMFW010000458.1:0-2445 GCA_964389785.1 uncultured Planctomycetota bacterium | reverse complement strand
TGTCTCAAGGCTGCGGACCTCAACCGTGGTCCTCCCCTCGTCCGGCCCCATCACACTCTTCTCCGGGTTTTCAGAGAAGTCCAGCCGCCCCTGCATCAGCACCTCGTCGCTGCTCCCTCCCCCGCCGCACGCGAGCGCGAGACCCACCGAAACGCACACCCCTGCCGCCGCACACCACTTCACCATCCTTTCCATTTCATTCCTCCTTTCCTAGAATTCCCACTGAACAGCAGCGAACACCGACCGCCCGGGCAACGGGTAGCCGCCTATGTCGAACAGCTCCCTGTTCCGGAGGTTTCTCACTTCCACGGACAGGCTGAACGCCCCGCGCGACACGCTGACCCCGCACGTCACGTACTCCTGCGCGGGCATCTCAAGCAGGTTCGCCGTGTCCTGAAACCGTTTCCCTTCCCTGTTCCACTGGTACCAGATCTTCAGCTTAGACCCGTACTCGACGCGCAGGGAGTGCTTCGTACGCGGTCGGAGCGGCAGATCTTTCCCATCCTGGGCGGGCAGACCGCTCGTGTTCTCCGTATCCTGCACCGTTGTCCTCTGGGACAGCTCAAGTCCCCCAGGAAACGTCGCGCCCATGCTCAGCTCGATGCCCCGCATGCGGGCCGACCCCACGTTGACAGCACGACCGACCCCTCGAGCGTCGAAGACATACTGGATCAGCTCGTCGATCTCGTTGTTGAAGTACGCCGCCTCGCACCACATCCCTTCCTCTCCGTCACCGCGGAACGTGGCCCTCAGCCCGATGTCCCGATTCATACCCTCTTCCGCCTCCAGGTCGGCGTTGCCCATCGTCCCGCCCCGGTCTCCGAACAGCTCGTAGAAGTTCGGCGAGCGATAGTACGTCCCCGCCCCCGCCTTGAGTGTCGCCCAGTCGCTCAGTGCAACGCGGACGCTGCATTGCGCAGAGAGAGGGCTTGCGTCATCCGCAGAGAGGTCGTCACCGGACACATCGCTTTTCAGTTCGCTGGCGTAGAACTCCTTCCTGATCGCGGGCATCATCCTGACCCTGCCTTCCCCGAGCGTAATCTCGTCGGAAAGCACCAGCCCCACCGTGTCGCGTTCGCTCCCCTCCGGCTGCGCGGCGGCAAGATTATCCTCAGGATCGTACTCGTCGCGCCGCCACTGGACGCCGAAATAGAGGAGGTGCGGGCCCTCCGGAATCCAACTGACACCGGTGCCGACCGTCAAGGTATCGTTCACGTTCTCCGTGTCCTGCCTGCCCAGCCCCACCTCCCCCGCCGGACCCTTCTTGTCTTCGAACGCGTAACTGACGCGGTGGAAGGAGACGCTGCTCCGGCTCGCCGCCCGGCCCCCGGCGAGCGACTCGTTACTGATGCCCGCGGAGACAATGACGCGATCGGTCTTCAGCCGTGCGGACCGGGACTGATTGCTCGATATGCCCGGCACTCCCTGCTCCCGGGAAAACGCGTTGGCGGTCACGCGCGTTGTCCAGCCGGATACCGACTCGCGATCATACTTGGCCAGCGCGCTCCACTCGTCGAAATCGTTGTTCACCCTCTTGGTCTCACGATCATCCTCCGGATTGAACTCGGTCCGGTTGTCGTCCAGAAATTCGTAGTCGCCCTCGCTTCCCTTCACGTCGCCCGAGACCGCCCAGGCAGAACGCGCCCTTTTCCCGGAGACATGCGCCGAGGCCTGCCGCGTATCGAAAGAGCCATACCCGGCATGAAGCCGTCCCTCGACACCCTCCCCCGCCGAACGCGTTCTTATCTGAATCACCCCGCCGGGAGCTGACACGCCGAGATGCGACGGGCTGATCCCGCGGAATACCTCGATCGAGGAGACCTGCGAAAAAGGAATCGTGCTGAGGTCGACCGCGCCGCCCGAGGCCTGATTCAGCATGACGCCGTCGAGAATCACCAGCACCTGCTCGGGAGACGCGCCCCGTATCGAAACGGAGCTGAAGCTCCCGAGCCCCCCGTACTCCCTGATGTCCACGCCCACCTGCTCTTCGAGCACGTCGGCAACGCTCAATGACACGCCGGCTCGCTCATCGACGTTGATAACCGTGACGAACGCGGGGTAGGAGTCCTCGTCGACCGGATCCTCCGGGGAATGGCGCTGGCCGGTGATGATCATCTCTTCCAGTTCGACCACGCTGTCGGCGGCGCCCAGAGGAAACGACACTGATACCAGCACCATGACCAGAACGGCCGGCCGCCAGAGGACCCGAACAACAGAGCACTTCGCAGGCAGGCAAAAGAAAGCCCGCCTACGAAGGCGGGCTATACTTGCAGACACAAGTGGCACCCTCCCTCGAAGGATTTGGGTGTCCTGGCTCACGGATCGTCCTACTCGCCGCGCCTTCCCGTACCCACGGTGGCATCGTGCGGCTTTCGTCCCCGTTCCCAGTGGCGGGGCCGCGCTGGATTCTCACCAGCTTCCCCAGTGGTCAATCGTACGGCGCCT
>CAYMFW010000457.1:0-2484 GCA_964389785.1 uncultured Planctomycetota bacterium | reverse complement strand
GGCAGGGGATGTCGGGAGAAACTGATTCGAGTCGCTCCCGCGGACAATAGGTCCATGTCTCGGGCATGCTGAAATCGCGCTGATTCTGCCTCAGCGGCCCGGGATGTCTCCTGCTGCCGCGGATCTTCTTGTGTGGCTGTCGTGACGGAGGTACTATAATCACATGCGGATGGTCGAAATGGGATATTGGGAGCCAAATGGGATATTGGGAGCCTCTTGTGGGGATCTCAGAAAAAGGAACTTCCTACTGGTCTTTCAGACTATCCGCAATCGCAAGGGTTGCCTCAGACGCCAGTTGCCTCACGGCTTCCCCCGAACTACTTCATCGATACTTCCATCTTCCTTAAACGACACCGACCATTCTGCTTCATCCCCCTTCACCTTCAAACCAACTATCCACGACATGGATTCCAGAATATTGATTCCGACCTCCTCTATAATAACGTTTTTCGAGTCAACCGGGCCATGCTTTCTTATGTATTCGTTCGTTTTCTCCTCGAACATCTTAAGCGCCTTCTCCCTCGCATCCTTCCTTGACAATACTGAGTTATAACTCTTCATCCTATCGATCATGCCGGTCGCGCGATTAACTGCAATATAAAGCAAGCGTTTGTCGTTGTTGTTTATACAAACGATAAAGCCATATTCTTTATCGCTGTCGTAACGCCCGGAGTCTACAATATAATCTATTGTCTTGACATCCTTTCCATCCACCCATTTCTTGATCATGTCATTGTCTTGCTTGCGTATGTGATCTTCCAATATGCCCTTCGCATCGTTCTTGGCCATTGCCCTGTCGCTCGACTTTGTTTCCTTAACCTGATCAACTTTCTGTTCTGCTTGTTTCGCACAGGACAACAATAAACACAACGGCAATATTAGCGCGAACCTACTCTGCCTTCGTCTTCTCCACATACTCCACTCCTCTCCATGTCTCTGAATACCGATTCCTCCTGACGGTCTCAAGGGTTTCCCCTGATTATTCTTAGGTCTTCCCAGGTAAGTCGATGGCCATAGACAGTTCCCGTCATCATATCCCCGCGCGAATGGCTTGGCCGATCATGATAACCAGGTTGCCGTGGTGGACGACGGCGCCGCACGAGTAGACCACGTTGGGGACGTACCCGCTGCGCTCGTCCTCCTGCGGCATCAGGAGCGGCTCGGAGGTCTGCGCGACGAGACGGGCGGGGTCGTCGAGGTCCAGCAGGGAGGCGCCGATGCAGTACTTGCGCATCGGTCCCACGCCGTGCGTCAGCAGGAGCCATCCGGCGTCCGTCTCGATGGGGGAGCCGCAGTTGCCCGTCTGGACGAACTCCCATGGATAGCGCGGTTCCTGCACCTTCACCCCCTCGTCCCACACGCGAAGCCGGTCCGACCGGAGGATGTACAGGTTCTCGCCGTCCACGCGCGCGGACATGACGTAGTTCCCGCCGACCTTGCGCGGGAAGAGGGCAAGCCCCTTGTTGCGGGCGAACCTGCCGCTGAGGGTGTGCACGCGCACGTAATCCGGTGCCGGCGACTCGAACATCTGCGGCAGGATGTCGCTGCCGTTGTACGCGGTGTACGTTCCGTAGTAGCAGATCGAGCCGTCGTCGTCCGTGAACCGCACCAGGCGCATGTCCTCGATGCCGCTCGATTCGGTCGAGCTGACGGGGAACAGGACCACCTCGGACATGTCGCCGCCGGCGGGGTACCGGATCTCGTAGTTCGATTCCACTATCCACAGCAGACGGTCCCGCGCCTCCTCCAGCATCTCCGCCATCTCCGGACGTTCGTTGCGCAAGGAGCCGAACGCGCGGTACAGATCGCGTTTCGTGAAGCGCTCGCCCAGCGGCGCGAGGAAGCGCTCGACGGCCTCGCTGTGGGCGCCGATCTCCCGGAGCTTGGCCTGTAATTCGGCGCGCTCGTATTCCGGGTCCTCGACGGGCCGCATGGCGCGCGCGCGGGGCCCCGCCTCGTCGACGACGACGTCGCCGTCCGCGGTGATGACTCCGGTGCGGAAGACGATGGAGGACACGTGTCCCTCGCCGACCGCCCGCAGGCTGATGAGCACCTTCAGGTCGCCCGAACCGTCCTGCCGGCGGACCGGGACGACCGAGGGGTTGAAGAGCGCCGCCGATTCGAACGCGTATTCCATGGTGAAATACGCGCCGATCAGGAGCCGCCGTTCCGGGCCGGCGTCGGCGCCGTGTTCCGCCATCTCCGCCGCCTGCCGGTAATGCTCCTCCAGTATGCGATGGAGGTCAGGGTGCGGATTCCGGAAATCCTCCAGCGTCGTCTTCAGAAGCGCCGAGGTCTCGTCGCCGGTGAGCGACATGACGCGCCCGATTATCCGGCGGGCGCGTTCGTTGCTGCCGGGCCAGAAGAACCGGACGATGGTGCGCTCCGAGCTTCCTGTCAACCGTACCGGGAGTCTTCGAACGGGAATGCCTTTCATCCCTATATACTATCGTCGGCGCGGCATGAACTCAATATCAGGGGGCC
>CAYMFW010000456.1:0-2491 GCA_964389785.1 uncultured Planctomycetota bacterium | reverse complement strand
TTTTCCTGTGGGTACTATACGCTTTCCAGGGCGGAAATTTCACTCGCCGGAATCTGTCGGCTTATCACGGCACCCCTGAGCCGTTACAGCCGTCACCCCCCCCTGCACAAGAACTTGAACCGGACTAAAGTCACCGCTGCATGCAGAGAGCGAGCATGATGCCGAATGCTCCGAGCCAACTCACGGCAAGAAAGATTTGGCATAGTACCATCATGCCCTTGATGATGTTAGGTCCTTTCCCGCCATCTTGGCAATACAAGCGAAGACTCTGGCTTACCTGCAGTGCGGCCCGCCCCCCCCTCCGTTCATATCCCTTCTTTCTCAATGCTGGAACAACCAGGAGGAAATACATCAGAACATATGCGCTGCCGCAGCATGCTCCTGCAAGCAAAGCGAAGATGAGAACTGGAGAGAGGTCAACGTTGGCAACGGCACTGTGAGCTTTGGCATCAGACTTCCAATTCCTGCAATCAGAGCCCTCTATCATGGTAATGTATCCGCCTCTGTGCTTTATCTTAACACTCAACCCTTCCTTTATCGGCCCGCCATTCTTGCTCGCTCTGAGTAAGGGATTGACACTGAGCTCACCCAATTCGAACCGAACCCCATTCACAGTGAAGCACGACGGTGAATCGCCAGCAAGAATCTTCTCTTTGCATACAACCTTGGATATTGTGCCCTGTACTGTTTCCTCCTGTCCTGCGCCCTGAGTATTCTCATGGTCCACGAGGATCGAGAAGACGAGAAAAAGAACGAAGCAGAGAAGGTAACTTGCTGCTGTTCCGGCCAACACCAGACGAACAACCTTACTGCTGTCCGGGCGTTTCCAAGCTCGGTAAGCTAGGACACACACAATCGTCACCCCGAGAATGGCGAGAACCGCCTGCAGCCAATCTGCCAACAGCCAATCCCAAGCGCCCCCCTGTCTCTCCAGCATGGCCTCCGCATTGTAGAGAATCCTGTTATGCGAACTGATTTCGAGCCTCCCGTCTAATGCTCCCAAGAGAGGGCAAATGAACCTTCGCTGGCTTCCGCCCCGCTCTCAGCATCACTCGGGCCCCTCTCCCCTTGTCTCACCTGGCTCTTGCGACCAAGGACCCGGAGGAAGCCCCTCTACGCGCCAGCGATTCCCTCGTTTCCACCCTTCATCGGTGAGCTTCGTTCCCACAAGTTTCTCAAGAGCTTTTTCCATGCCCTTCCTGAAATTCATCAGGCATTTCATTACGTTAATACGAGCTCTTATCTTCTTCTGTTGTCGCGTGCCCGTTGTGCCTCCGCAACCCCGGCAGCTGCCAGAGACCCTCGCGGCAGCATAGAAGCCCGCGCCAAATCCTAGTCTTGGAACCGAAATGGTCACTTCGGGCTTGAGCAGGTCAAAATCGATCGTCACCTCCGGAACCACAGGGAGAATTTTTGGGAGATCTGCAGCGAAGCCGATTCCTCCCATCAGGGTCGCGCCGCTCGTTGGCAGACCTGCCCCTACAGTTACAGTCGGACCAACGCCAATCGAGCCAAAAAGCCCTACCCCGAAATTCACCGTGATCGTTGCAGTTATGCAATAATCACAGAACCACCCTGTGGCTGCCGTGCGCCCAAAGCAATCTTGTGCGGTAAGACTGGCTGACAGGCCCCAGCTTGGAATGCTCAGGGGTGGGGGAACGAGAGGAATTACGAATGTTGCACTGCCTGACCACAGCAAGGAGATGCAAACGTACCACTGGCCGGACGGGTCGACGTATCGAAGAGGATTCGAATTGGCGTAGGCGTAGAGAATAGGATCGAACGGTGCAACAGCCTTATCCCTCCCCACAAACCTCCCCAGCTCAGGTGAGTAATACCGGTTGCGGAAGTACATGAGCTCAGACTCCGGATCCGATCTTCTCCCCGTGAAGGTCACATGCTGGATATCGCTGTAAGAGGAAGTGGCATCGTCGGATGTGAACCACGTGGAGTCTACGCCAGCGCCGGTGTACGTCGTGACGGCCCCGTAAGGCAGGTACTCATAGCGCTCGATTACACTGCCAGACGTATCAACGAGAGCTGCGACTGAGTAAAGGTTATTGGTGGTGTAGTAGAACTGTTCCTTGGAATCGGCGAAGTCTCCGTTAGGGCCGAGCGTGGAGCCGTCCCAGAAGTCGGAGCGGCCGTGGACAACCTCGTCTATGTACGCGCCCCCGTAGACGTAGTCCCGGAGAAGATCCTCGGTGGTGTAATCGCGCTCCTCGATGTTGCGCCAGCCGTCCCAGACATAGACGAGCGCTTCATCAGGCGTGCCGTCCTGGTCCTCGTCCGCTTCCCGCCAGACGCGCCGATTGAGAACGTCGTAGCTTATTTCCGCGACAGTGATATTCGGCGTTCCCTTGAGCTCTACTTTGATAAGACGATTAAGAGCGTCCCACTCGATGCACTGAAACTGCCTTCGGGAAGTTGCGGCAAGTTCAGGGCTTATGGCTTTCGCCTTTTCCCAACGACACGTTTTTTGGGGTGTCAT
>CAYMFW010000455.1:0-2494 GCA_964389785.1 uncultured Planctomycetota bacterium | reverse complement strand
CGTCAGCAAGAGTTCCGGCCGGCTCGTCACCCACGTTTACCTGGGAGATAGAGAACGTGGGAAAGCAGAAGATCGTTCTGGCCAACCACTTCGCCTCGCTGTCCCTCGGCCCGCTGCTGGTGCTGGAGTTCACGCCGAGCGGAAAGACGGGGACGACCGTCACGGTAGGTCTTGATCCTGAGGATACGGTGAACTTCGGGACCCAGGAACGCAAGGTCCGCACTCTCGAGCAGGACGGGAAGGTCCGCGTCGCGGCGAAGGCCCGGCTCACGCCTTTTTCAGGACCGAATCAGGGGAAACCCCTTCCTCCCGGTGCGTACCGCGTTCGCGCCGTCTACGACTGCCGCAGGATTCCGGAGCATTGGCTCGGGGCGTTGAAGAAGGAAGGCATCGAAAGAAAGGAGGTGTGGACCGGTAAGTTGCCGTCGAACGACATTCCCCTTTCCATAGAGGGGGAGCCCGAAGTGAGCGAGGGGGTGCGGAAGACCATACTCGGAGAATGCCGGAGAAGGTGGGGATTCGACGAGAAGCGGCTGTCCGGGGTTACGATCCATGCGGACAGAGACGAATTCCTCGCCAGGTTCGAGGACGACAAGTTCGCCTATACGATGAGATGCGACCGCAACGGAAAATGGATCAACGACGGCCGGAGGGAGAAGTGACGCTCCCCCGACTTCTCTCGGACGCTTGCCCCGAAATGAAGAGCGCCGGCAGGCTCCGCCTCTTGTCAGCCGTATAGGCGTTCTGGGAGCAAAGCCGAAGCCGGCGCCCCATATCGACAGTAACAGCCATCCCTTCCCCGTGCGAATGGCGTGCCAGGACGGGGACCTCGCGCCGAAGCCGCGGGAGAAGACGGATCGCTTGACCCGTCGATTCCTCGCGGCCTGAAACCGAACACCGCGTCCGGAATCCGAACAGGCACACTTGCTTGCCCGATTCGCAGAGCAGGATATAATGCCGGAGGCTCGCACACTGAGAGGAGATGCTCACTGAAGTAATCGACGCGAATCTGTCCAGTCGGCCCTGATGTGCCGATCGCAACCGGGATTGTCTGTCCCTCGGAAGAATCACCACCCCCAGATTGCTCTGGGAGAATACGAAAAGACAGACGGACGATCCGGAGCAGCGCTCTTCACGGCGCTGACCGGCTCCGCTTCTTGTCGCCCTGAGGTGAGGGTTTCTGAGGGCGGAGACCTGGTCAGCGCTTTTTTTGAACGGAGTGAAGGAGAATAGCGATGAATGAAGAGCGCCTTCCCGCCTGGGATATTCCTCCGGGCTGTCTTCACAGGATATGGAAGGTTGTCCGGGACGCAAAGGACGGAACGATGAGCGCGGCAGCACTCCTGGAAAAGCTCGATTCCGTTCTCGGGGAGGAAATCGCGGACAGCGAGATTCGCGAATTCATCGAACAGCATGCCTCCAAGATCGCCTCCCTCTACGAGGTGGGATACCGCGATATCCGGATCGAGAAGGACGGGGCCGGCAAGCTTCTTCTTCGGACGCCGGAGGATCATTAGGCGATCGGGAAGTCCTGATTCGCGCCGGTCCCCGGCTTGATCCTCGCTCTCCCGCCTGGTATCTTTCCTCTACGGGTTGTTTTTCCGCATTGTTTTCACCCGGGGAGGTTCTCATGTCAAATCTGGCATCCGCACTGCGTCAGGAGATCCAGAAGATTTCCAGGAGGGAGGCGCGTTCCGCGACGGCTCTCCTGCGCAAGGACAACGCGAGGCTCAAAAGGGACGTCGCGGGCTTGAAGAGGAAGGTTTCCGCACTGGAACGCACCGCCGCGCGAACGGTCGCCGAGGCGGCGAGGCTTCGGAAGAAGACCATCGACCCTCACGCGAAGGAAGTGAAGGCAGCCAAGTTCGGGCCGAAGCTGATCGCCAGCCTGAGGCGGCGGCTCAAGCTCAGCCAGCAGGACTTCGGAAGGCTGGCGGGGGTGTCCGCCCAGGCGGTGCTCGGCTGGGAAAAGGGGAAGTCGTCCCCGCGCGCCGAGGCGAAGGCCGAGCTGGTGGAGCTGCGGAGGATCGGTGTCAGGGAGGCGAGGAGAAGGCTGGAAGAGATCCCGCAGGCCTGACACCCGCCGGTGCTGCAGTGGCCGATGGCTCGTCCCGGCGCGGGACGGTTCGGAAGCGGTCGTTCGCAGGGTCCCCCTTGCTCCGAAACAGCGCTCAAACCGCCCATATGGGTGCGCGCATATCCGAACAGGAAAAATTTTCCGGAACGCCCCTTGCGGTTCGGGAAACGGCGGGTATAATACCTTTTCGCTCACATGTGTCCGGCCTGACTCCGCCCGGGATATGAAATATCACCTGTGAGTCCAGACCGAATGACCCGGAGAAAGGGAGAACATGTCTCAACCGGAGAATACATCGGGGACGTCTGACGGGAAGCGTCCGGCGATTCTCCTGGTTGACGATAACGACGCCGTGTGCACGGTCATGACGGAAGTCCTCGGGAGACTTCCCTCCCGCGTGTATGCGGCCTCTTCAGT
>CAYMFW010000454.1:0-2518 GCA_964389785.1 uncultured Planctomycetota bacterium | reverse complement strand
CCAAGCGCGGCAAGCCAAGTCGCTCTTGAACCGGACCATGCCCGGGAAGGCTTGGCTGGAGAGAGGCCCGAAGAGAGCATTGAAACCATGTTTCTCAAGGATGTTCGGCAGTATCCCGATTCCGGCATTGCTGCCCGGGGTAAGAGATTGGGAATCTCAGCCAGGCAGCTGTACAAAATGAAAGCATGCCTTGTGGCTGGCGAGCTCATTCTGGAAGAAGAAGAACGAACTCCGATAGGCAAGATCGTACATATTCGATTGGCCGAAAAAGGGAAGGCTTTGCTACGTAAAGGTGCTGACGGAAGTTGAGTAACCAGTCTAATGCCACGATGATCCCACAGTATGGCTTGACCTGTCGAATGTTGCACCAATTCTCGACCTCAGCGTTCGCCATTCCTCGTCGCCGTGATGGCCTTGTTGGGCCGCTCATTCACAGGCAAATCTTGCGTCCTCCGGAGAGTGCGCCTGTCCCCATGCCTTGACGCTTGCCAACAGTGTCTCCTCAAATGCACCCTCGAATGGGGCCTCATCAGCGTCGAGGTTTGTAAGGTCCGTCAGAACGGCAAGCACGGAGGTGGCCACTCCTTCATCCTTTCTAATGGCATCGACTATCCTCCACGGCTTATCGGTCGCCTTGGTCTCAATGAGACTCCCATCATCGGCATGCTCGACGGGGAGATGGACATACTCAAACGACGGGATGGAGACTCTGTGGACTACTCTCATGCCTTTCTCCCGGATTCTCTTTACTGCTGCATGTATCTGTCTGTTTGCCGTCCAGGCCCCGGAGATATAACCGAAAGTTGTGGATCGAAAAATATGAGCGTATCCTTTCGTAACTGAAAGGTATACCCGCGAGACGCGGGAAGAAAGGAGACGCTCATGAAGAATGGTACGGCGAAGAAGGTTGGGAATCAAGAGGGCATTGAGGCGCGGACGGTTTTGGAGGCCGTTCTTGGAGAAGGCGCGAGAAGGATGTTGCAGGCGGCGATTGAGCGCGAAGTTGTCGAATACGTGGGCGCGTATGCGCATATACACGACGAGGCCGGCCACCGCATGGTAGTACGCAACGGGCATTTGCCGGAACGAGAACTCATTACCGGGCTTGGACCGGTGAGTGTGCGCCAGCCGCGGGTGAAAGACCGGCGAGAAGGAGAGCGATTCACCAGCAAGATCCTGCCGCCGTACATGCGCCGCGTTCCCAGCATAGACGCCCTGATACCGGCGTTGTACCTGCGCGGGGTCTCGACGGGAGATTTTCAGGAGGCCCTGGAGGCTATTCTGGGACCGCAGGCAAAAGGGCTTTCGGCAACGAATATCGTTCGTCTCAAAGAGATATGGAAGCAGGAATATGAAGAGTGGCGCACACGGGATCTTACGGACAAACATTACGTGTACGTGTGGGCCGACGGAATTCATTTCAATGTGCGTCTTGAGGACGATGATACGTGCCTGCTGGTGCTCATAGGAGCGCGTTCGGACGGCTCCAAGGAGCTTCTGGCGGTGCATGACGGCTATCGAGAGAGCAAGCTGTCGTGGCTGGAGCTCCTCAGAGATCTCCGGGCTCGCGGATTGAAAGGGCTGCCGTCGTGCGCGACGGGAGACGGTGCGTTGGGGTTCTGGGCGGCGCTGGAAGAGGAATGTCCCATGACGAGAGAGCAGCGGTGCTGGGTTCACAAAACGGCGAACATTCTCGACAAGATGCCCAAGGGTGTGCAGGGCAAAGCGAAACAACGGATCCACGATATGTATATGGCCGAGACGAAGAAGG
The DNA here is from genome assembly GCA_964389785.1 of uncultured Planctomycetota bacterium. GTDB lineage: Bacteria > Planctomycetota > CAYMFW01 > CAYMFW01 > CAYMFW01 > CAYMFW01. The sequence continues at coordinate 747 of CAYMFW010000454.1, read as the reverse complement.
ATGCGCTTCGCGCGTATGATGAGTTTCTCCACCTCTATGAAGCCAAATTCCCCAAGGCGTGCGAATGCCTCAAGAAGGATAAGGATGTGCTGTTCACGTTCTACGATTTCCCGGCAGAGCATTGGATTCATCTGAGGACCACGAATCCGATCGAGTCGACGTTCGCGACCGTGAGGCATCGCACCAGGCGCACGAAGGGATGCGGGTCACGCATCGCAACGCTGACGATGGTATTCAAACTCGCCCGCGAGGCGGAGAAGCACTGGCGGAAACTGAACAAGCACGAGCTCGTGACGAAGGTCATTGAGGGAGTCAAATTCGTTGACGGAATCATGAAGGACGCGGCATAAGAATGGTCGAAAAGGATGCGCTCAAGAATTTCTCATCCACAACATTTGACAATATCTCAGTCCTACCCCCAGTGCATTTTCGAAATCCTCTCCACGTATTCCCCAATCGCTGATCTAAGAAGTCCAAAGTCAGGGCCGACCAGGCCCGTCTTGAACGGAGGCCATGATTCTCCTTGCGTTTCGACCTCTTTCATAACGTCGAGGAGAGGATTGTCATCTTCGTCTCCGCGCTGGTATTTCCATCCGAAACGTCCAACTGGCCCCCACGTGTGGTGGCCAATCCCCTTGCGGATGGCAATATTGACGAAAGCTAAGAGGATTTCGAAAATGTCAAAAAATCGCTCGTATTCCTTACCCAAGAACAGAGTTTCATCGAACTCCGGCTGTAATAGTTTGA
>CAYMFW010000453.1:0-2532 GCA_964389785.1 uncultured Planctomycetota bacterium | reverse complement strand
CCTCAGCGATGCGAGGCTCGTGCTCCAGAAGGCCTTCGTACACGGCGCCAAGCTGCTGAATCTCCAATTCGCGAAAGGAGACCCGCTCGTAGCCGAACCCGCTGCGGGGACGTGTGGTGGTAAGCTTCAGCACGATCCCAGCTACGAGATCGTCGGGGAGTCGGAGTTCCCGGAGGAGCTCGCCTTCCGGGGTTGTGCGACTGAAGAGCCTTCCTCCACGGGGAGGGATGTTCTCGAGACCGGGGAGGTTCATGATTCCTTCGTCGTAGATCTGGAAGAGGGCAAGCAGACGGGACCACAGGCTACAGCGGTTGCCGGGAATGTCTTCCGGCCTGAGCTTGAGGAGTTCGTCTATGAGGCGTTCGAGTGAATAGGATTCTATGTAAAAGCCATTCGTCTGAAGGCGCTCGTCCCTACTCTCGGCGTAGAGGATGAAGAGAAGACGATAGAGGGCCAGGAGAGCGGTGTCGCGGAGCATCGACAGAGAAGTGCCCTCCGGCTTGGACTGTACGAAGCCTTGGATGAGCATCTCGGCGGAAGAGAACACAGCTTGCTTGAGATCCTCGGAAACACGAGCGCTGTGCTTGCGAGACTCCTCTTCAAGCCTTTCAATAGGACGAATGCCGCCGTCCACAGGCGCGAAGTTCTCGGCGCAAAGGATCCGGTAAGCAGCGATGAGAGAGTCTACATCTTCCACTTCGACAGCCGTTGCGACGGAGAAGTCGAAGTACGCGCCTTTCGCCCCCTCTCCTCTCGTTCTTATGAGCCGCAGAACGCCGGGGGTGAGAATCATGCCGTAGTCGAGATCGTTTTCCAGAAGGACCTTTTCAATCTTCGAGCGGACGGCTCGGGAGTCAAGGTCCCCTTCCTCCTCGTCGGGGTGCATGAGGAGCACGCACAGAGGCAAGGTTGAATGAGCCTCTCCCGGTTCGTCCATTCTCGCCAGGAATCGTATGCGAGCATCGTCCACGTCCTCGCTCATCGAGTAGTCAAACACCTCTTCAAAGAGTGGCCGGGCGAATTTCTCCCTGAACTCGGTAATCGGCGGCGGCTCGACCCCGTCCACTCTCTGGCGAAGCCGCGTAAGAGCCTGCATACGCCTTCGAGCCTGTGCCGGTGTGATACGAGGTCCTTCCGTCTTCTTCGAGGCGAGAAGAGAACCCAGATAGTAATCAGAGAAGAATCCTCTGCCGTTGTGGATCGCTTCATGCGCCATGACAGTCCTCCGGAGGGAAGACGAAAAGGACGCCGAGTGGCTGGGGATCGCCGGGGTCGGGAACACTCACAAACGCGTCGATCTCCTCCAAACGCTTCTTGTGATGCGTCTCGACAGCAGCTCTCTTGGCTTTGAATCCGGAGACTGCGCGAGAGTCGAACGCAAAACGCTGCTGCTGGTCGTCAACGTCCGCCTTGCGCGCGTTCGTCTCTTCGCGATCAATTTCGTTGAGGCGGTCTTTTCTGTATTTCTCCGCGTCCTGCCGAAAAGTCTCCGCCAGATCCTTTCTTCTTGCTCGCAGCGTTTCGACCTCTTCCACGAGCACTTCCTTGGCACGGCTGGCAGCTGCCTCCTGAATAACCGCGTAATTCCCTCCAAATAGGTTGTTCAATTCCTCCCAGTCGACCTCTCCGGGTGGGGATTCTCGGTCCAGAACGTTCGGCGCATCGCCCTGCAGAGGACTGCCGGAAGGATCGACAGCCACCTGAAGCAGGCCGCCCGACCGGCCGGCGTGAAGTGCCCCAAAGGTGAAGACGGCAAACGGGGAATCTGATGCAGCATGATGGCGTCTCACAGCGAGACGCCGAACCGGCATATTGGGTGAATGAGTACCGGACAGCAACCTGAGTGCATGGTTCGTCATCGCTTTGAAGAGAGGATGAAGCCGAGTTACGTATTCAACATCTGCCGCAGGGCGATCCACCGCGACGGAACGGCGAAGCGTGAAGCACGGATACGTGTCCGCGACGCCCGGACCTCTCAGCTCGTAGGGAGTGCGGAGGGCATAGGTATGTTCTATCGGACCCGCGGTCGGGGCGGAGCCCAGCCTGCGAAGCACGGCCGACTCAAATTCGATGTCATCACCCACCATGGGATCGGCGGAGAAACTGTTGGGGACATACTCCGCACCTTCCATGCTTTCGGCGAGAGCAAGAATAGGCGTCACGACCCGGTCAAAACGGCTTCGCTGTTCCTCTATAATTCTGAAGAGGGTGTCGCCAGCCTCGGCATCCTGTTCTTCGGCGTCTATCCCGGTGAGCGCCTCCTCGATGCGCGCAGCGGAGAGAATGCCGAGAATATCGGGTGTGGACACATTCTCCCTTTGCATCTCGAAGATGCGGCGAATAAGACGATCGAGAATATGGTCTTCAGGCGAATGGGGGTAGAAAAGATAGCGAATGATCGGCTCGCGCTTCTGACCGTGCCTGTCAACACGGCCGTTTCTCTGTTCCAGTCGGTTGGGATTCCAGGGAAGCTCCAGATGATAGATTCTGCGACAATGAAGCTGGAGATTAAGGCCCTCACTCGCCGCATCG
>CAYMFW010000452.1:0-2539 GCA_964389785.1 uncultured Planctomycetota bacterium | reverse complement strand
ACTTCTCATCCGATTAGTTTCCCCAGCCTTGTCTGGGCACACGCTCGACAAGGGTGAACCCGGCACATCGACGACGCATAGGCCTTATCCTCCAATGCGTTATGATACCCCCGACGGGGCCGCGACTCAATGCTTGATTGGCACCGCCGCGGTCGCGTATCATGATACCATCAGACATTGATGCCCGGCGAAATGTGTCAATTCCTGGAGGCTCGCATGCGCACGAGATCCGCTCTATTCGTATCCCTGTTTCCGGCCCTGCTCGCGGCCGCGTCCGTACGCGCCGCCGATATCCCCAAGCCGTACACCGCCCCCTGCACCGAGCGGGAGAGCGTGTTCGCATTCACGAAGAAGCCGACGGTGAACCTGGTGGGGAGGGACAAGTACGAGATCGCGTTTGCGGCGAAGGGTAACTGCGACGTGGCGGTGGACCTGGTGGACGGGAAGGGCACCGTGGTCCGCCACATGGGCGCGGGGGTCCTCGGATCTAACGCGCCCACGCCGTTCCAGAAGAATTCCCTCGAGCAGAAGATCTACTGGAACGGGAAGGACGACCTGGAGGTGTACGTGAAGGACCCGTCCACGCTGAAGGTGCGCGTGATGCTGGGATTGAAGCCGGCATTCGAACGGCTCCTGGGCGATGCCGGCCCGTACAACATGTTCGGCTACGTATGGGGAATCGCGCTCGACCAGGACGCCGCCTACGTATTCGCGAAAGGAAGCGGAAACGGCCAGCTCCACCTCCGCAGGTTCGATCGGGACGGGAAGTACCTCGGACAGGTATTCCCGCCGCCCGCCACGATGCCGCACGAGAAGATGCAGGGCATGGGCTACGTGGAGTACGAGCCCGGGAAGTTCGCCCTCCAGGGGCGGGACCTCTACGCCAGCATCGCGGTGCGCGGCTACTGGTTCCCCCAAGGGGTGTCCGGCGGCAGGGGCAGTGCGCTCAACAACCAGCCGGTCATCATAGGCGACAGGATATGGTTCACCAACCCCGGGGCGATCCGGGGAACCAAGGAATCACGTCTGCACTACATCCACAAGGACGGCTCGACGGACATACCGGGGATCGGCGGGATCACGATGCTCGGCCAGGCAAAGACCTCGTGGCAGGCACTCCCCCACCAGTCCGCCCGCCTGGCGGCGTCTCCTGACGGGAAGTATGTATACATGTCCGACGGCGGTGCCGATACCAGGACCGCATTCTTCGTCGTGTGGCGCCGCGAGACGTCCGGCGACAAGAAGGCGGAACCGTTCGTCGGGACGCTTCGCAAGCCCGGCTCGGACGACAAGTCGTTCGCCCAGACCGCAGGAATAGACTGCGATCCCAAAGGACGCCTCTTCGTATGCGACGTCGGGAACAACCGGATACAGGCATTCTCACCCGAAGCGAAGCTTCTCAAGTCAATCAAGATACAGAGACCGTACCTGGTACGGGTCCACCGCAAAACCGGCGCGATATACGTGATGCACGTTGACCGGGAGCGCGGCAAGAGCGCCACGTTCCTCACCAAGCTGGAGTCCTTCGACAACCCGAAGGTCGTCTTCAGGAAGGAGATGGAAACGTACTCGGTGTTCGCGCTCGACCACTGGTCCGCCAAGCCCCGGCTCTGGCTGGGAGGCGGCAGGGTGAGTGAGGGCGGCAACTGGGTGGTGATGGGCGGCGGGTCCAACGTCCGCATCTTCGAGGAGGAAGGAAAGGATTTCAAGCTGATCCTCGACTTCGACGACATCGCCAGGAAGGCCGGCGGCAAGAGCTATATGGGCCGCTGGGGCGGCGGCAAACAGGGCGGCTCGGGCATAGGGGGCAAGGTCAACTGCGATCCGACACGGGAACAGGCCTATTACGAGAATACGACATTCGACCTCAATACCGGCGACCGTATCGGCGCGTTCACGTCCAATTCGGGCACGTACGACGACTTCGCGTTCGACAGGCACGGCAGGATGCACATCCACTTCAACCCGGGGTTCTTCATGCCGGGCGTCGGACGGGTGGACCCGGTGCAGGCGACGCCGCAGAAGGACAGGGACGGCAGGGACGTCCTTCACTACCCGGAGATGCCGTACGACTACGGCATCGACAAGGACGGGCCGCACAGAAGGAACTGGATGGGGGTTCTTCCGGTCCGGGACCAGAACGGCGCCAAGTTCTTCCAGGACGGTGTGGGCGTGAACATGGGCGGCGACGTGGTTGTCGAAACGAACATATACTACGTCCCCAAGATGGAGGAAGGCGGCTTCGAGATGGCCGTCCAGGGAATGGACGAGAAGGGCCGCCGCGAGGAGCCGCACACCGGGGACTACTCCTACGCCAAGTTCATGGGCGCCATGAAGGAGAAGATGAAGCGGGGCGAGGAGGTGTTCTTCGTGCGGCGCAAGCCCGGGGTGGATCTGATGGGCGCGACGATCTGGACGTTCGACCGCAGCGGCGAGCTGAAGACGAAGTGCGCCGTCACCGTCGGATCGCTGGTGAACGGGGTGAGGCTGGACGAGGACGGGGACATTTACTTCGTGAACAACCGCTCACGGGCCTTCA
>CAYMFW010000451.1:0-2539 GCA_964389785.1 uncultured Planctomycetota bacterium | reverse complement strand
AACGAATAGTGTTTTATCCGTCGTGCGAAGCATGATGGATAAAACACTGTTGGACTGAGCCGCTTTGCACGAGTGATTCCAGTAACTATGCGGATTCTATAACCGGGGAGTCTCTTTTTTCAAGGCATCCGGAACAGGTGAGGTGATCGAGCAAGAGAGAATCGCCGAAGAGCCGGTGCAATAGAAGCAGAAAGAGGTCACGGGGAGCTTTCGGCTGCGGAGGAAGCGGTGGATCGCCTGTGAGAGCGAGGACGTCATCTTGATTATGCGCATTTGAGCTTCTCCCGAGGGGGAGGGTCGTGATCCCTTCGCATCTTCATCCTGGGAATAATAGAAACGGCTTTCATTCGTCCGGTCCTGCATCGGGGGCATTGGGCAATATCGATGTTGGCCAGCACACGCATGAGTTCTTCCGGGGAATGCTCCGGCGTGGATTGCTCTGCGGCACCCACGCTTGCCCTGATAGCTGCAAGGGCCTTCCGCTTGCATTTGTTTGCCAGGAACCCGAAATGCCGGATCTTCATGAAGCCGTTGGGCACAACGTGCAGAAGAAATCTCCGGATGAATTCGTGTGCGGAAAGGGTTTCGTCGGCGACGATGTGGCGATCATCGCCGAGACGCTTCTTGTAGGAGAAGGTGACGCGCCCGTCTTTGACGTCACGTATCCGATCGTTCGTTATGGCAACGCGATGCGTGTACCGTGCCAGATACTCGAGGACCTGCCTGGCTCCGGCGAACGGTCTTTTCATGTAGATGACCCATTGCTTCTTCCTGAGCTTCCAGACGAACCGCTGGAACGCATCAGCATCTTTCAGCGCAGCAAGCTTTCCCGGGAAGGAAAGCTTCCCTTCGGCGTGCGCTGCCTGAAGATGTTCGAGAAATTTACCTCGAAACGTTTTGGAGAGTGCCTTCACGTGGAAGAGAAAGTTCTTGCGCGCCGGTATCCAGCGCTTTCCGTCGGCGGAAAGCACTCCGCCGGGAATAAGGCAGTGCATATGGAAGTGGTCTCGAAGCAGCTGGTCCCACGTGTGGAGAACGGCGGTAAAGCCGAGACGTCCTCCGAGCTTCCATCTTGGGTCCTTCGCAAACGCCTGAAGCGTTTCCGAGATCGACTGGAAGAAGATATCGAACATGACTACTCTGTTGGCGAGAACGAGTCCGTTCAGCTCATGCAGGAGCGTGAACACCGCATGGAAGTAGCCGACCGGCAGGAGATCCTTCATTCGGGCTCGTATCCATCTCTCCTTTGCGATGATGCCGCACTTCGGGCAGTTCCGATTGTTGCAGGAATTGTACGCGGGATGCTCGTACCCGCATCCGTCGCACCGGTACAGGTGCCCTCCCAGAGCTTCCGTGCGGCATATTTGAATGAGATTCATTACCTTGCGTTGCAGCGGCGTCACGATACATTCCCGCAGGTACGAAGGTGCGTACCTGCGGAATATCTCCGCCATCTCCCATCGCGGACGCATCCGGGAATCCTTGTTCCGGGAAATCTGGAGGCGTCAGACGAAAAGAAGACCTTCTCCATTGAGTTCATCTACCGGGCTCTTGACCTCTCGAATCCGTGTGGGCGAGACATCCAGGTATTTCGCCGTGGTGGAAAGTGCCCGGTGCCCGAGAAGCCGCTTTATCACGAATATATCGTAGCCGGCATCCAACAGGTGCGTGGCAAATGCATGCCTGAGATCGTGAATGCCTCTGCCTTTGGTAATTCCCACTCTCCTCTTGGCCTGGTAGTAGATCTTCTGCGCGGTGCCAACCGGCAGGGGCCGATTGGGATCCAGCCCGTAGAAGAGCCACTTGCCGGGACGGTACTTGATACTGTACGGCCCGAGAATCTTCTCGACAATCTGAGGAAGAAGCGTGTAGCGGTCCTTCCGGCCCTTGCCCTGGTTGACTCGAATCATCTTGCGGGCAGCGTCTACATCCTGAATCCTGAGCTTCACCGCTTCACCTACACGAACACCGGAACCGTACACGGTCATCAGAAACGCCCTGTGCTTGAGGTTCTTCGTTGCCAGAATGATTCGCTCCACCTCTTCCTTCGTCAGCGGCACGATGAGGCGCTTCTCTCTCTTGCGCGGCGGTATGCAAAAGCATTTTTCCTTCTGTTTGACAACTTTGCCGTAAAAGAACCTGAAGGCCGAATAGGCTGTGTTGCAGCTGCTCCATGCGAGCTTGCGATTCTGGTACAGGTAAAGGAGGTATTCCTGAATCTGTTCGCCGGTGAGCTTATCGGGCGACGTCTTGTAGAACTTCGCCAGGTTCGCTACCGCATACACATATGTTTGCTCGGTCCTCGGAGAAAAGTTCCGAAGACGTATCTCCCGGATCATCCGCTTGCGCAACTCAGTCATACGATACCTCCCTTCAACAGGAATCTTCCCGCGAATGCTGCCCGTCAGCATTCTCTCGGGAGGTATCTTACGTAATCGTGTTAGTAACTCCTTGCGCGTGGAACCTAATCTAGATTGGGTCGAATCAGAATCGTTTCCCGTCAGCCAGAACTACCTGCCGCGAAGCGGCTTAGTTCAAC
>CAYMFW010000450.1:0-2549 GCA_964389785.1 uncultured Planctomycetota bacterium | reverse complement strand
CAGGTTTCGACGGCGGCTCGGGAACGCTGGTGCTGGACGGCGCGGCGGATCAGACGCTGACCGGAGGAGGCAGCAGCACCGCGGGCGATCTCCCGAATCTCAACATCGACAAGGCGGACGGCACGCTTACGCTTTCTTCAATGGTCCGCACCGGCAACAACTGGACATATTCCCAGGGCGCGCTCGACTCGTCAGCGGCAACGGTGGTGTTCGGTTATTCGGGCTCGGCGGGAAAGACGATAACCGGCTCTCATACACTGACGAGCGTCCTATTCGACAGCAACAGCGGCTACCTGAGCACGTGGGCGATAGCCTCCGGCACGACGCTCACCGTCTCCGGCACCCTCACATTCGACAACACGAGCACCGGCCCGACGAGCATAGACGGAGACACCTTGGCCGCGCAGGGCGATATCGTCGTGGCCGACGGGCGGGTCTACAGGGGCACGGCCACTCTTCTCATAAACGGCAGCGGGGACCAGACGTTCACGGGCAGCGCAACCCAGTCCAGCGGGGAGATACCGAACGTCGTGATCGAGAAGACTTCCGGAAAACTCACTCTCTCCGGGACGATCCGCACGGGAAACAACTGGGCATACAGGGACGGCAATCTCCATTCCTATGAGAGCACCGTCGTCTTCGGGTATACGGGCTCGGGCGGCAAGGAGATCAGCGGGTCGCACAGCCTGGACAACGTCGTTTTCGACAGCAACAGCGGCTGGGTCTCGTACTGGAACATCCGCGAGGATACCTACCTCTGCGTCGAGGGACAGCTCACGTTCGACAACACGAGCACCGGCTCGACACAAATCAACGGGGGCACGATCGCGGCAAGAGCGGACATACTGGTTGCGGACGCCCTCAAGTATTGCGGCACGGGGACGATCCTCATAGGCGGGGTCAACGACCAGACTCTGACCGGAAACGCCACCCAGTCCAGCGGAAGCATGCCCAACGTAGCCATCGACAAGCCCGACGGAACGCTGACGCTCGCCGGGACGATCCGCACCGGCGGCCACTGGACGTACAGGAAGGGAACGCTCGACGCCGGAACAAGCGTCCTGGTCTTCGGCGACAATGATAATGTAGAGAAAACGATCCAGGGCTCTCACACACTCAATGACGTCGTCTTCGACTCGAACTGCAACTGGACTCGCAAATGGGAGATAGAGCGGCACACCGTCCTCACCGTCGCCGGCGATCTCGTCTTCGACAACACGAATACCGGGGCGATCCAGGTGAACACAGGGACGATCGTTCCGCTTCAGAGCGTCACGTTCGCCGACTCGGCCGACTATACCGGAAGCGCGGTTCTGCTTCTCAACGGCGGGGCCGCCCAGACCATGACCGGGAATGCGACGGAATCCGCCGGGGGCATCCCGAACGTCGAAGTCGACAAGACCGCCGGGTCTCTCACGCTGACCGGCACTTTCCGGACGAGCAAAAACTGGACCTACAAGCAGGGCACGGTGGATCCCGGAACCTCGACGGTCGTTCTTGCCGGCAACGTCGACAACGCCGTCACCGGCGACGCGCCGTTCTGCAATCTGAAGATCCTGAAGGTCCACATAAGCCATGACGTCACCTTCGACGGCGACATCGCCGCCTCCGGCGATTTCACCCTTTCGAAGGGCGCTCTGACGCTGGAGGGGAAGACCTCGCTCAGCGTCGGGGGAGACCTCACCTTCTCCTCCTCCGATATCAATTTCTACGCGGGGGAGTCGTGCCTGAGGCTGAACGGCACCTCCGCGCAGGCGGTGAACCTGGAAGGGCACACCGTCAACGACCTGAAGGTCGAGAACACGCAAGGAGTCGTGACCTTCGCCAAGGGGTTCACCGCGAAGCCGGGCAGCACCTTCGAAATCGCCGCGGGAGGCTCGGTCAAGTTCCAGGCCGCGGAGACCTTCGCCCTGGACAGGATCGCCTGGAACGGGACCTCGGCCGACCCGATCAGCCTTCGGAGCACAACGGATGCCCAGCAGTGGAAGGTCTCTGTGGTCCCCTATCAGGTAGCTGCATATTTAGATGTGATGGATTCGGACGCCTCGGAGGGCTATGAGATAAGGGCGGTCCACAGCACCGACAGCGGCAACAACCTGAACTGGCTGTTTCAGGATCCGGCGCCCGTCCAGATCGGCACCTCCGCCGCAAGCCGGGTAAGTCCCGCCTGGGTCGAAGGCACGGTGGGCCCCGATGCCGTGAGCATAGAGGTCAGCGTGGATGGCGGGGATCTCTTCGATGCGGTAAGGCAGAGCCCCACCAAGTGGTATGCGGACAACGGCACGGCTCAGGGTCTGCCGCGGGGAATCGTGCTCTCCGCCACCCAGGACACCTCGGTTCAGATAACGGCGAAGAACGAGGCTGAAGAATCGAGCACCGAGAACCAGGTCCTGCAGTGGTCCGCCACGGACATGGCCGAAAGCTCCTGGTATCTCACCATAAGGAAGGGCGACAGCCTGCTCCTTACGGCCACGGGGGCTGGGACGAATCTCGACATCGACGCCGATGGAAACGGCACAGCGGACTACACCGGAAGCCCCGGTGACGAG
>CAYMFW010000449.1:0-2559 GCA_964389785.1 uncultured Planctomycetota bacterium | reverse complement strand
ATCTCTCCCTTTCCCCTCCGGCGCGGCGGCACGCGGCCTTCGCAGGGCTCCCTCCCCCGGCCTCGCGCCTCGCCAAGCCGCTCGGCGCGGACCGGGCTGCGTCCGGCCCGAAGGGCCTTCCGCAGAAAGGTATGGTCCCGCAAAGCGGGACATCCCATTGCCGCCGCGAGGCGGCACAAATCTCGCGCGCGTTATGATAGGGAAATCCTCACTATGAGTTCCGGGCATGAGCGCCTTTCAATTGGCCTGCCCTTCGGCAGCCCCAAATCAAAGGCGCTCTCGAGCCCTGCGGCGTGGCGGGACGCCTGCCCGGCGTTCCCGTCACCCCGCAATATGAATACCCTCCCCACCCTCCCCCGAAACGCCTCGCCTTCGGCAACTCGATATGTCTTGCAATAGCAATCAGTTATCCATTGTTCGGGCTCGGAGAAGAAAAATCCACGTTGCCTCTTGACATGGCAACAAGTCGACAGTATAATATTCCCAGAATGGGAACATTATACAGGATGGTTGGAGCGTTCATTGTCTATCGGAGTTCATTGGTAAATGAAGCTTGTTGGTCGAAGGCTACTGGAGGCATTTTCTCAGAAGCATGAGGATGTACAGGGCCACATTCAGGCATGGGCGGAAGAAGTTGAGGATGCCACATGGCAGTCTCCCCTGGAGGTCAAGGAACGGTATCGCAGTGCGAGCTTCATCGGAGACAAGGAGGTCGTCTTTAATTTGAAGGGCACGAAGTACCGATTGCACGCAAAGATAGACTACACGGCGCAGGTCGTCTTTGCGAAGAGAATCGGGACGCACGCTGAATACACGAAATGGAAGTTCTAGGGTGATGTCAGACATGACTAAGGTGATAAGAAACGAGACGGACTACGAGACGGCCCTCAGCCGGGTCGAAGAACTCATCGATTTGGGTCCGGAGGAAGGGTCCGATGAGCGAGAGGAGCTTGATCTCCTTGTTCTGCTTGTGGAAGCATACGAAAAGAAGGAGCATGCTCTATCACCTCCCGACCCCGTTGACGCAATTCTCTTTCGTATGGACCAGGGCGGGTTGACGCAGCGAGACCTTATCCCCTTCATAGGAAGCCGGAGTAAGGTCTCTGAGGTCCTCGCACGAAAGAGGCCCGTGACCATGGCCATGGCAAGAGCACTTCATGACAACCTGGGAATACCAGCACGCTCTCTCTTAGCCGAGGCTGAACGGGAGATATCAGAAACTGACGTTGACTGGGGCAAGTTTCCCATTCGTGAGATCCTCAAGTGCGGCTGGATTTCAGCTGCTGGGGATCAAGGGATGAAGGAGATCAAGGCACTGATGCAGAACATCTTTGCCGCACAGGAATTCTCCGAGGCCACTCTCGCCCTTTGCCGCACGTCACGCCACATGCGGAGTGCGCGGCAGATGAACTTCTACGCGCTGATGGCTTGGACGGCACGGTCGATTCAGATCGCAAAGGAAAGGAAATATGCGCCCTATGCGGCGGGGACCGTTACGCTTGAATTCATGCGTGAGGTCGCCCGGCTCAGCAACGCTTCAGACGGCCCTCTGAAGGCTGACGGATTCCTTGAGCACCACGGCATTGTGCTGGTCACTGTGCCCCATTTGTCTCGTACTTATCTCGACGGTGCGGCACTTCTTCTGAATGACCAGCGTCCTGTAGTTGCCCTGACCCTTCGTCATGACCGAATTGACAACTTCTGGTTCTGCTTACTACATGAACTGGCGCACATATCTCTCCATGTCGAGAAGGGTGTCGCCCAGTTCTATGACGACCTTGACTTCCCTTCGACTGGAGACCGCCTTGAAGCAGAGGCTGATGAGCTGGCGTCCGATGCCCTGATCCCGCGCGCAGACTGGAAGAGAAGCGCTGCAAGCAAGCTCCTCTCACCAGAGGCCGCGGAAGATCTCGCCCATCGCCTGGAGATACACGTTGCCATCGTAGCTGGCCGTATGCGTCACGAGTTCAACAACTTCAGAGCCCTCAGAAATCTGGTTGGCTATGGACAAGTTAGAAAGCTGTTTGAGGGTCGCGACAAAGATGAAGTTTGACCACCGCCACTACGTACCGGTTCTTCGATGGAAGGGCGCTGAGCGAAAGGCCTTGAAGGAGCTCAGCGACAAAGCGAGGAAGTCTGCGACGCCCCTCATAGAAATCCTTCCTGTGAGCGTAGAGAGGAAGAAGGTGAAGAAGAGCGGAGGTCTTGAGGCAAGGTTCCGTGAAGTTGCGGCGGAGATCTCTGACGCCTGGGAGTCACGCCCTTGTTTCATTGACCTCCTCCATGTACATCGCAGATTACCGGCCGGCGCAACGACACGTCCGCTGGTAGCCTTGGCGAGCGAGCTCTCAGCCAGAGGGATCTCCGCCGTTCCCGTCACGGGTCTGCAGAGGTCCTCTCGCCATCAAGAAGACATGAAGCGATTTGTCCGTGTCACGCGAAATGGCCTATGCCTCAGGCTCTCATTGGAGGACTTGGCCCATTCGAACGTGCAGTCGCATATCGCAGCGCTTCTTAAGGCGTTCAAGCTGGTTCCTGGTGAAGTTGATCTAATCGTCG
>CAYMFW010000448.1:0-2578 GCA_964389785.1 uncultured Planctomycetota bacterium | reverse complement strand
GTCAGCTACTTTACCTCATCGGTGACGATGGAAAGCATGATTGATTATGGGCTTATGGCGGCCGCGCCCGGTGCCGCCGACGCGCCCAGGGTGATGGAAGGAGAGGGCGACGCGTGGGGGTTCAACTTCGGCCTGCGATACCGTATCAGTGAGAAGCAGAGCATCGCCGCGACGTACAAGAGCGGCTACGATATCGATTACTCGGGGGACCTGACGCTGAAGAACATACCCGCGTTCGTCGGCATGGGCGCGTCGTACCGCTCGGGTCTTGAAAGCTCGATAGAGTTCCCCGCCGTGGTGGTGCTCGGGTACGCCTGCCGGCCGTCGGACAGGATCAAGCTCGAGGTGAATCTGGACTGGACGAACTGGGAGGTACTGAATTCGCTCGTCGTCGAGCTGGACAACCCGGCGCCGCCGCTCCTTCCGGCGAGTTTCAGGCAGGAGTACGATTACGAGAACACCCTCGTCTATAAGCTGGGACTGGAATACGCGCTGACGGACAGGGCGTTCTTCCGCATGGGATTCATCTTCAACGAGAACGCGACGCCGGAGGAAAACTACAGGCCGAGCCTGCCGGATACGGACACCAGGTTTCTCACCCTCGGGCTGGGGTATCGGGCGGGACGTTTCGTGATAGACAGCGCGTTTCAGGCCGTGTTCTACGACAACCGGGACATCGACAACAACGTGGACGGCAACGAGACGACCTCCTCTTCGAGCGTGGACGGGAAGTACGAGAATTCCGCGATAGGGTGGTCTCTGACGGTCACGACAACGTTCTAGGCGTCTTCTTGCCCTTCATGTCCTACGGGATTTGTCCTCACGAGTTGTAGGACATTTGACCTACAGGAAAATAGGACAAATCCCCCATTGTCCCGCTCCGGAATATCCGTATGCTGTCTCAGGAGGTGCCGCCATGTCAATTGCGAGCGAACCCAGAGCAGCGGATCGAAGAATTACGGAGAGCGGGGACCGATGCGGCGATGCCCTCCGGGAGCTGAGGGAAACGGGGAGGGTGGATTCGGACCGGTACACCCTGGCGGACTTCTACGATCTGGAGGACGACGACATCTTCACGAAGGCGTTTCCCGCGCACGAGTACATCGCGGACTTCAGCTCCACCGGATGTTTCACGTATCGTCGTCCGCTCGTGTCGCCGTGCGACAACCGTACGGTCATTCGGGACGAGACCACCGGCAGCACCAGGCCGATGATAATGATGGCTTCGAACAACTATCTCGGGCTGATCAACCATCCGAAGGTGGTGCGGGCCGGCGTCGAGGCCTACGAGAGATACGGAGCCGGGGGGAGCTCCGCGCCCTACCTGAGCGGCACGTTCGACATCACGCTGGAGCTGGAACGCAAGCTCGCTGAGTTCAAGGGATGCGAGGCGGCGATGGTATTCCCGGCCGGATACTCGGCGAACGTCGGGATCGTCAGCGCGCTGTTGAGGCCGGGGGACGTGGCCGTGGTGGACAAGCTGGACCACGCGAGCATCATAGACGGCTGCCGACTGTCCGGGGCGGCGCTGAAATCGTTCGGGCACATGGACGTGGATAAGCTGGAACGGTGCCTGAAGGCCTGTGACGACCGGTACCGGGGGAAGCTGGTGATCACGGACGGCGTGTTCGGGATGGACGGCGACATCTGTCCGCTGCCCGACATCGTCGAGGTCGCCCGCCGGTACAACGCGAGGGTGATGGTGGACGACGCGCACGCGACGGGCGTGATCGGAAAGACCGGCCGCGGCACCACTGAGCATTTCGGCATGGGGGGGAAGGTGGACCTGGTGATGGGAACCTTCAGCAAATCGCTGGGGGGCATAGGCGGATTCGTCGCGTCGAAGAAAGAGGTGATCACGTACATACGTCTGTACGCACGGTCCTACTTCTTCTCGGCCGCGCTTCCTCCCTGCATCTGCGCCACGGTGAAAGCGGCGCTTGAGGTAATAGAGGAGGAGCCGGGGCGCATCGCACGGCTGCACGACAACGTGCGGTATCTCCACGGTAGGCTGGAGGCCGCCGGCCTGACGGTCAGCCCGCCGGGGACCGCCGTGCTCTCCGTCCTGGTGGGGGACGAACTGACCCTGAGGAAGATGAGCAGGAGGATCCACGAGCTTGGGCTCTACATCAATCCGCTTCCGTATCCGTCCGTGCCGAGGAACCAGGCCCGTTTCAAGTTCAGTCTGATGGCGACGCATACGCGGGAGGACCTCGACGAGGCCGCCGACATCTTTCGACGGGCGTGCAAGGAGTCCGGTATCATCTGAGGATCTATCACAGTGGCCCGCAGTACAGTTGCCGTTATCAAAGGATTTGATCCCCGCGCAATGGTCTCATCCTCGCTCGACGCCGCGGGGGCGAAGGAACTCATCAAGGACAAGAGCGTGTTCGTCAAGCTGAACTTCGGCGGCCCCTCCCGCAAGAAGGGCGCAATAGTCTCGGAGCCGGTCACGAGAGCGGTGCTGGAATACCTGAAGCCGTTCTGCCGGGAGATACGGGCCGGCGAGCAGGGGAGGAGCTCCCTGGAGGAAAGCGAGAAGCTGTTCCAGAGGACCTGGGCCCGGAAGCTGGAGAAG
>CAYMFW010000447.1:0-2581 GCA_964389785.1 uncultured Planctomycetota bacterium | reverse complement strand
TAGCTCTTTTAGATGTTGGAGATCTGCTTCAACGGGGTCATAAACGTCTGCTCCGTGATCTTCTTCACTCATAGAGCGATTCTCCCTTTCTCGTTACCACGCATAATCTCTCTTAAGGGCGGGCGGCGGGCACTCATATGACAGCGCCTGGAAGGCAACGTAATGTTTGTTACGTTGCCCCGAAGGGCGGCGGAGCGAGGAGGCGAGGGCAAGGTAGGATAACCCAGGGTTATCGGACAGCGAGCGGGCAAGCAGCGTGCCAGGTGGGAGGACCGAGGAGGGGCCCACCTGGCGCGCTGGTTGCGCGAGCGGCTTGCCCGTGCCCGCAGGGACGCCGACGAGAGGAGCCGCTTCCGGGCGCGTCCAACCTTATCATAGGGCGGGCTGGTGGGAACGTCTATGTTCAACACTATCCCTTCTTGCCGTTGCTGACCAGGGAATTCACCATACGGATGATAGCTCGTTGGTCCTTGATCGGGAGGGTCCTGATCTTCCGGAATTTCTTCCAGAGGCGTTTTTCCTCGGCGTCCAGCTTATCTGCTTTGACGGGTTTGATTCCGAGCAACTCGTCGGCGGAGACACGGAGAGCCTGGGCGAGGTCCACCACAATCGTCAGCGGCGGATTAGCAGCCTGCGTCTCGTAGTGGGATATTATCCGTTGCGTGCTTCCGATCTTCTCGGCAAGCAAGGTCTGCGTGAACCCACGAGCCTTACGCAGTTCGACGAGCCGTCGGCCGAAGCTTCCCTTTTTGTATCGTATTCTCGGCATAACGAGATTCATTGTACTGGCGTCTCCTTCATGGGCGTTTGGATGGAAGAATTTCTCGAGAAATCTCTTGACACAAAATACACATGATATGTATAGTAACGCGAACGCTGATTGAGAGGCAAGAAAAATAGATTAGAAATGTGTTTTTTTGCTTGACAGATTTTCGAAGGTAGCGTTTTTCGAGAGGTAGAAAAGAGAGCCGTCGGACTCCAGCAAAGACCCCGACGGCTCAAGCGAAACTCAGAGAGCAGGGCTCTCCTCGTTCGGTAGGTCAATTTTACCACCCCTACCGGGACCGGACAAGGCGGGCTCGCAAGACACCGAAAGGGGGTGAGCACATCATGGACGGGAACCAAATCACCACGGATCTACTCGAAGGCGCATATCTTCTCTGCCGGGGATTCAAGCTGCAGCGGATCACGGTCGTCGGCAGCAACGGGAAGAAGCTTTGCACGTTCGCCTTCGGCGAAGGTGCAAAGACCGCAGCAGACGAATACCGGGAAGGAAGGGCGACGTGTAACGTCGCTCTTCTGAAGTACACGCTGACGCATCTCAAGCGTGAGATGTTCAGGAAGATCAAAGAAATAGAAACGAAAGAAAAGGAGAGCGCATGTTCGGTCTCGGGAAGGCACAGAAGATAAAAAAGGACCTATCGATCGAAGACGTCCTGACTCGTTACGGCGTCACGCTCAAGAACGCCTCGGCAACGCGAGCAATGGGACTATGCCCGTTCCACGACGATCACAACCCGTCATTGTTCGTGGATCTCGAGAAAGGCACCTGGCGATGCTTCGCCGGCTGCGGATCGGGATCCGTGATCGACTTCGTGATGAAAGCGGAAGGGATTGAGTACAAAGACGCCGTAGAGAAGCTCGGCTGCGCCGAGCTACCCAACGGCGTGAAGACGGCTCGGCCGCCGCAGACGGCCGCCGACAGCGTTCAGGATCTCAAGGTTCTGCAGGAGGCAGTCGGCTACTACCACCGGATCCTCCTGGCGAACAAGACCGCCCAGGGCTATCTCAAGAAACGAGGCATCTTCTCACCGGATCTCGTGGAGCGCTTCCGGATCGGGTATGCCGACGGATCTCTCAAGAAGCTGCTGCATGGTGAACAGATCGAAGCAGCGCAGAAGGTCGGATTGCTCTCGGCGATGGACACCGAGGTTTTCGCCGGCTACCTGGTCTTTCCCGTAGAGGATGAGACGGGAACCGTCGTCAACCTCTACGGGCGGTACGTCGGTAGCAGCGGTCATGCTCCGCATCACCGCTATCTGAGAGGTGCCAACCGAGGGGTATTCAACTGGAAGGCGGTAAAGGCGCACAAGGAGATCGTGCTGGTCGAATCGATAATCGATTGCCTCTCGATGAACGTCATGGGAGTGGCGAACTGCGTACCGCTTTACGGGACACAAGGCCTGACATCGGATCACCTGAATCTCTTCCGGAAGTACGAAACGGAAGAGATCATCCTGATGATGGACAATGACGAAGCAGGATCCAAGGCCGCAGAATCGCTTGTGAGGCGTTTGGATTCCCTCGGGATGACGGTTTCGAAGGTCTCCTTACCTTCCGGAATCAAGGATCCGAACGATCTTCTTCAAAAACGAAGCTCTCAGAAGCCCGTAGAGGAACTTTTGCAGACCAAAGAGACCTTAGGTACGGGTCCGATCGAGGCTTCTTCGATCTCCGTTGGAAGCAATGGAAACGGCAACGGTCATCTGACGATCGATCACGACGGGATCCGCTTCACCGCGAAGGGGCTTCGCGCCGTGACGGACACCTCGATGAAGGTGCTGCTCGAGGCGAGATCCAA
>CAYMFW010000446.1:0-2611 GCA_964389785.1 uncultured Planctomycetota bacterium | reverse complement strand
ATCTTGGCCTTGTCGTGGCAGTCCCCGCACATCTTCACCCCGCAACCCTGACAGCCAAACACGGGTAGCCATCCCGGGACGTCCTTATTGCAGACGCCGCATCGCCTGGTAACGGCTTCTGGCATGGCAGATCCCCTTTCTGAGGCGGTGTGCCTCCCTACCATATTATACGCTGTGACTCACGTTCTCGTAGGGGATTTCTTGTAGGAAAATATCCCGGGATCATGTAGGAAAATTCCTACACGATGCCGCACCGGAATCGGGACAACACACCTCGTTCGAACTCGTCTGCCGAAGCAAAGGATACCGCTACTCGTTATCTGAGAGCACGTTCGGACGACTCGTCACCGACCGGATATCTTCGCCGCCCTCTCCCTGCAGACCCGGGCCTCCTCCGCCTTCCCGGCCGCCTCGTACATCCGCGCCATCATCGACAGAACTCCGCCGACCTGCCGGTGCTCCCTTCCGACCTTCTTCTCGAGTATCGCCAGTGCCCGCCGGTAGCACTTCTCCGCCTCCGGGTACTGCTTCACCGCCTCGCATACCGTCCCGAGGTTGCACAGTGAGATCGCGGTGTCGGGGTGCTCCCGACCGACGTTCTTCTGCCCGCACACCACCGCTTCGGTTATCAGTTCGAACGCCTTCCTGTGGTTCCCCTCCCTGAAGAGCTCCCTCCCCTTCCGGTCCAGCTCCCTCCACGGAGGCGCGCCGCCGGCCACCAGCCGCGACCGCACCCTGTGCGACCGGTACGATCGCGGGGACGAGTGATACACCTCGCCATCCTTGTACTCCACCACGAAGGTGATGACGTGCGCCTCGTCGAAATGCTTGGACGTGTCCCACAGATACAGCGCCTTGTTGGATACCGTCATGCCGTCGAGCTTGATCTCGCACTTTGCTGCCTCGTTCGGGTCGCGCGCGGTGAACGAGAGCTTCACTACTCCCCGGATATCGTTCGGGACCGGCTTGCCATCCCGGTCCGTCTGCTGCGTCCCGTCCTCATTCAGGTAAGGACTTCCCGCCTGATCGGGGTGTATCGGGTCCAGGAATGTTCTCACCGAATGCACCCCCGTCTTTCCTCCGGGTGCCGTTGCCGACGCCTCTATCGCGTTATACCCGCGGAACAGTCTCACCTTCGCCTGCCACGTCGCCGGCTCCCCCTTCTCCCTCGAGGGCTGCACCGCGGCGGTCACTGTTCCGCCGGTCTTCTTTCCCTTTCTGACGGTCACCGTCACTCGTGCGTCAGCGCTCCAAACCCTCCCCATAACACTAATTCCGTCAGAAGCGGGCGTCTCCGCATCTTCCGACACGTGGTTCGAATCCGTCTTCGGTAAGAGTATCGCAAAGCCGGCGTCCGTCGGCCGCGACGACACGGCCGGAGGCAGCGCCGCCTCGGGAGGAGAGCTCCAGACGATTTCTCTGATGTCGCTCCGGCTGACTTTCCTGCGACCACCGTCGGGCAGGGAGACGAGAACCACGTCGTCCGTCTCCGCAACGATCCGGCCCTCCACCCGAGCACCGTCATTGAGCACCAGGACATCGCCGCACGCAACGCCCAACGTGAGTGTGACTAGAAGGAAACACAGGTACCGCATCGTCACCCTCGATCGCCCTGCGAAAACCTCAACGGGGACGGGAAGATCCGAAGAGCGCCGTCAGCTCTCCAGTTCCAGCTCTCCTTCCTCCAGATACTGAACGAGACGGTCCTTGTCCTCTCTTTCAAGGTTTCGGACCACGATGCCGAACTCCACCGTCCCGCCCATCTGCATCCTCATGAACACGCCCTCGAGATTCAGTCCCTCGAGCGGGGCCTCCGTGATCTTCAGCCGGCACCGGAAGTTGTCGATCGGAAGGCTCCTCTTCTCCGTGGCCAGATCGCACAGCCTCACGCCCGAGAGACTCAGGTCACGCACCCTCGCCCTTCCCTTGTCGTACACGGTGTCGTCTTCCAGAAGGATCTCGACGTCGACGTCCATCTCCACAGGGGTTCGGGGATACTTCCGCCGCTCCGGATCGCGCCGGATCTTTTTGAAATCGTACCCCAGCTCCCGGGCCACCTTCCAAATCTCGGCGGCAGTTTCCGGGGAGATATTGTGCCGCGGATACCGGTTAAGCACCTTGTTCACGCTCGTCCTGTCCACCCCAACCTTCTCCGCAATATCCGCTTGTGTCACCTTCATAGCACCTCCTTCTTAGGTGGGTCACATGTGACCCACAGCATAATACTCTCTTCTTTCCGCCTGTCAAGGGTAGAATGAAAAAAAGATTTGTAGTACGTTCTCATCTTCCCAACCAGGAGAGGAGGCCACATGTACGTAGAAGTCCGCGACAGGACCGCTATGGGCTATATTTCGACGAAGCCGACCATGTTCGTCACCACGCTTCACACGTCCGGGGTCGTCAACGCCGGCGTCTTCGGAGCGTACACCAACCTGTCCCCCACCCAGGTCGGCGTCGCGATCAACCGCGGAAGCCACACCTACGAAAACGTGCTGGACACGAGGGAATTCGTCATAAACGTTCCCGGGGCCGACCTGGTGAAGGCGATCGCAGTGCTCGCCGACGACATACCGCCGGAGAAGAGCGAGGTGAAGGAGGCCGGCCTGACGCT
>CAYMFW010000445.1:0-2617 GCA_964389785.1 uncultured Planctomycetota bacterium | reverse complement strand
TTCTCAATCATCTCGGGCTTCTCGAAGAGGATCCCTCGAAGACGCTGGGGCGCTCCCCGCCCGACGATGACGCGCCCGCCCGGAGTGCGGAGATTGTCTGCGAGCCGTTCTATGATGATCTCGAGCCGGGCGAGGCGGCGGAGCTCATGCTGGCGGCAGGGGGTGTCGGGAGAAACTGATCAGAATCGCTCCCGCGGACAATCGGTCCATGTCTTGATCAGTCCCAAATTGCGCTGATTGGCTCATCACACGCCGCCGGGGGCCTGTCATGAGGTCCGATTGTTGTCTTTCCCCGCCCTACGCGTTACGATGATACTGTGGAAATGCCGGAAAGGGGCTCTGTGGAGGTGTTTTGCGGGTTCGGGAGAAATTGAAGTGCCTATTGGTCTGACATCTCCAGCGAGTCAACGAGGATCGCCTGAAATGCCTCATCCGGCAGTGATTGAAACCTTAACACGATGACCCTCCCCTCAATTGGCTGCGGCCGATGCGGTGTCGGGACCATTATATCCGTGGAAGGATATGATGTCACACGTCCTTTGGCGAAGCATGGATCGACAGATCAGGGTGAGGCAGGAGGCCGTTTCTCACAGTCTGTTCTTTTTCCGAAGGTCTTGATTGCGAAAGAGCCTTCGCCATGGCGAGATTACATCCTCTCTCTCCAATAGCTTTTTCAACAGTTTACGCACTTCCCCTGCGTACCGTGATCGCGGCTCGTCCTTGAGGAACGAACTGAATTCTATGGCTGCGTGATCCTCCTCCCCCAATTTCAGATAGCACACGCCGGCCCAGAAGTGGGTTTCAGTGTAATCCGAGTCGAGATCCTCCGCCTGCATGAATCGCATGATCGCCTCGTCCAGTCTTCCTTCATAGCAGTGTTGTATACCCTCGATGAAGTGGAAAGAGGCAATGGGTGTCTTGCCGATTCTCTTCAGATCCCTGTCCTGCAGAGCGAGGTCCATTTGGCTCGCAAGCCCCCGGGCGGTTTTGAGTGCGGTCTCAAGCATGGACGAGATCTTGCAGGGCATTTCCTCGGAGGCCAGAACCTTCCCGGTTTCGGCGTCGACTATCTGCGAGTGGACCCTGAGCATGCCGTTCTTCAGGACGAGTCGACCCGTGAGAGCGGCTTGCGCGAGAAACAGCTTGGCGGCCTTTGTCGCATATTCGGCGCCGCGGAGATCTTCCAGACCCTTCGCCGTCTTTTCGGGAATCTCAGTAAGACGTTGTCGTTTCACCATGCTGATGCGGCCGTGCCGATTCAGAAGGCATGCCGTGAAGTCCCCTAACCCCGCTGCGGCGGCGTCGTAGTATTCCTTGCCGGTGTCGTTTTCAAAAGGAGTCGAGAGATGGGCAACTTGAATGGGCAATATCGTCACCCACACGGCAATTACCCTTGCGAGAGCTGTTGGATTGAGCTTCATCTCTTTTCCTCCTGTTCGAACTCACATCCCTTCTCATCATTAGACTCGCGGACTCAAGAAGCACTTGGCCTTTTGTATCCCCGGTATCGAGAAATCTATCTGGCACAAATCTGCCGGGCGGCATGGCACGTTTGTGCTATGAAGAAAACAAACGAATGTCGGATGGTGCAGGGTGCGCATCCGGTGTAGAAACCTGCATGAACACCGAGATCATGACGCCCCAAGAGGTCGCCAAGTATCTGAAACTGTCTCTGTCTACGGTATACAAGTTTTCGCGTGAAGGTATACTTCCTGGGGTGAAGCTCGGTAAGCATTGGCGGTATCTGAAGAAAGAGATTGACTACAGTTTCGCTGGTGTTCAACGGTGCGGTGATGCAGGGTGATGCGTTGTTCGTGGCGAAGGGGGAGGTAACAGAGACGGCAATAACGGGTTAGCGGCCATTCGGATCGCGGTCGCTCCCGGCCGGAGGTTCTGTCACAGTTTGCTGAGCCGGTACATCCGGCCGCGTAGCAACCGCCGTATACGTGTAGCGCCAGTGTCGTCGGTGTAACCGACGTGTGTTGATAGCGACCATGTCAGCGGTGATTTCGCTGCTATCCGGGACGATATCGGACGTCGATCTGGTTCAGTGTCGTCGTCCGTGTCGGATTTTTCCGGCCGGAGGCTTTGTCACAGAGCCGTGGGCCGCTGCACGCGGCACCATTCACTGAAAAAACCAGTAGCAGAGAACCCAGTATATTCCATAATACACAGGGATATTAAGCAGATAGGACCAAGACGTCCCCATCAAGAGACATAGGAATGTTCTTGCGCCGCGATCACATTCCTTCTCATGAAATACCCGAAGAACAATGTACCATTCCAGGAACATCAGAGGCGCCAATCCCAGCCAGAAGAACAGGTTACCCACAGGATGACTCTCGGTGGCTCCAGGGATAAGAGATGCAGCGACGAGAATGTATGCCATTAGCAGGAATATTTCGAAGACGGCTTGCGTGCTTCCGATGACGAGAGAATGCGCACTTGCGCTACCATACATGCGTCTGCTCAAGTTGGCGGCAATCATGTAACCAAAGGACTTGACCCCCAAGAAAAAGCCAAACGACATGAGGAATACTAGGAACCGCTCCAGACTCATGAGACGCTCATTGTTCTCGACTCTATCATCGACGCCTGGGGAACATCTTGGCCTTCG
>CAYMFW010000444.1:0-2626 GCA_964389785.1 uncultured Planctomycetota bacterium | reverse complement strand
CGAGCACGTTTTCGCACATGATCGTCCGCAGGTACGATCATGACGGCGGATACGAGGCGCAGCTGGTGCCGCCGCCGGCGAACCTGCCGGAATCGAAACTGAACGGCATGGGGTTCGTGGAGTACGAGAAAGGCATCCGCGCGCTGCACGGGCCGGCGATCACATCGTTCGAGAGAGAGGGATGGGTGATGCCTCAGACCGTCAACGGCAAGTACATGGGTAATGCCCAGCCGGCCGTCATCGGCAAGAGAATCTACTACGCCAACAGCGGCGCGATAAAGGGCAATCCGAATCCTTCGATGCTCCACTGGCTGAACGCGGACGGCTCGACGGACACGGGCGGGGTGAACGGCATTCCGCTGGCGGAGGGCGACACGCCGCACCGGTTCCCGCGCCTGGCGGCTTCGCCGGACGGCAGGCGGATATACCTGGCCGGGATATCCGCCGGCGGAAAGGGTGAAGGCCTTCCGTACGTGATGGTACGCGACGTGGAGGACGGGAAGCCGGCGGCGGTGTTCGCGGGAAAGCGCGGGGGAAGGGCGGGTTACGAGCCGACGAGCGGCAACGAAGGGTTCAACTCGCCGTGGGGAATCGACTGCGACGCGCAGGGGCGCGTGTACGTGGCGGATCACATGAACGGCCGGATACAGATATTCGCTCCCGACGGGAAGTGGCTGAAGACGATCCGGCTGGACCGACCGAAGCTGGTGCGCGTGCACCGGAAGAGCGGCGCGTTCTACGTCACCCACGGGGCGCGGGTGCGGGGAGCCACCATCGGGCGGCTTACGAAATTCAGGTCGTTCGACGATCCCGCGGAGATCTGGCACGTGGACTATCCGGCAAACGAGCCCACCCCGTCCGTGATGGCGGTGGACGAATGGACGCCGAGGCCACGCCTGTGGCTGGCCGGCGGGGACGTATTCATCAGCACCGCGCTGAGCGGCGGCGGGCCGAGCGTGCGGATATACGAGGACGACGGCAAGGGCCCGAAGCTCCTTCTCGATTTCGAGGAAGAGGCAAAGAAACGGGCCGGCGGCGGGCTGTGGCTGGGGCGGTGGCACGAGATTCACGTCGGCGGCTCGGGGATCTCCGGCAAGGTGATCTGCGATCCGGTGCGCGAGAAGGCGTATTTCAACAGCGTCGTATTCGACCTGAAGAGCGGCAGCGCGGAGGATACGCTTCGCCTGCCCGGCTGCATAGACGACGTCGCCTTCGACAAACGCGGCTACATGCACTGCCATTTCAACCCGGGCTTCTACCTGCCCGGGATCGGGCGGGTGGACCCGTCCCGGCCGGCGAAGCAGACGGACCGGTACGGCAGCGAGTTCGTCACGTACCCGGAGGTGCCGTACGACTACGGGGAGGAGCGGACAAAGCACGGATGGAAGGGCGTCCTGCCGGTGAAGGACCAGCTGGGGCCGATGTATTTCCAGGACGGTATCGGCGTGAACATGCGGGGCGACATCGCCGAGATCTGCAATATCTTCTACGTGCCGAAGATGGACGAGGGCAACTACTGGGCCGGGATGGGGCAGTCCGGGCAGGCCGGCGAGGGCTACGTGGACGCGTACGGCCAGATCACGAAGTTCCGCTCCTACGGCGAAATGCTCCGGAGGGTCGAAGAGCTGGCGAAGCAGGGGGAGAGCGTCTACACGATAAAGCGACAGCCGGGCATCCCGCTGTCCGGCGGCACCATCTGGACCTGGGACCGCAGCGGCGAGCTGCGCACGGCGGCCGCCGTCATCGCGGGGAACCGGATCAACGCGTCGCACATCGACGAAGACGGCAATCTGTACTTCGTCGTCAACCGGACCAGGAAGCGGGGCGGCCGCGGCTTCCTCGAGGACGGCTGGGGACGCTTCGGCGATTCGAAGAGGGGGCGGCCGTTCACCGGCACGCTGGTCAAGAAGAGGAAGGACGAGCCGTTCCGCGTCATTTCCGCCGATGCCGCCATCTCGCTCGACGATCCCCCGAAGCGTCCGGAGGACCTGGAGGTCCGTCGCAGCAGGGCCTGGGTGGAGGGCGCGGAGTGGATGTACGCCGGCGCGTCGCCCATCGTCTCCGGCGGCTGCGTCTGTCCCACCCAGCGGATGCACCTCGACTGGTACAGGCGCTCGTACGTTCCCGAGGCGTATCGGCATTCGATCGGGGTGCTCGACACCGCGGGGAACCTCATCATGCACCTGGGAACATACGGCAACTACGACAGCGGCTTCGGGGAGAAGAGCAGGATTCCCGTGGGCGGCGACCACATCGCCTTCTTCATGCCGCGCTTCATATCCGGCACGGACAACTATCTGGTCGTGGCGGACTGGGACGAGCGGCTCGTGGTGCTGAAGCTCGCGTATCATGCCGAGGAAGTCAGCGGCATCGAATAACAGGGGAGTGCCGTCGATGAAGATCTCGTTTCCTCTTCCGGCGGGTGTCACAGGGTTCAGCATGCGAATGCGGAACGGATTTATCTCTGTAGGGCCTGCGAGTCAAGGAGAAACTTCCGTCAGGTGCCCTTCAATGCAATCTCCTTTCTCCGATCCTCTGGATGGGACCGGTGTTATCGGCCAAGGTTCCAAAGGAGGCGGAATGAGTCAAACCGTCAGACGTCTGAGAGCCGAACCGACGTTGCGGT
>CAYMFW010000443.1:0-2627 GCA_964389785.1 uncultured Planctomycetota bacterium | reverse complement strand
GCGTTGCCGGTGCTGACGAACACCATCACCAGCACCGTTATCTGCGCCAGGATGTCGGCCCCGCGGCTCAGCTTCGCGCTCGGCACGTGGAACGCCCGCACGATCTGCCCCAGCACGATGGGCGCCAGCACGAAGATCATCATCTTCTTCACCATGCTCACCGCGTCCACCGACACGTTCGCGCTCAGCATGATCTTCAGCAGGAACGGCGTGATGAACACGCCCAGGATATTCGCGAACGACGATATCGCCACCGCCAGCGCGTGATTGCCGCCCGCCACCTTCGTATACACGATGGACGTCGCCACCGTGGTGGTCGCCGCCGCGATGAGGGCGACGCCGATGTAGATGTCCGTCTCGGTCGTCGGGGAAAACGCCAGCCGGCCCGCCAGGTATATCAGCCCCGGCGCGATCAGGTACACCGTCAGCAGGCCGACGATCAGCCCCCGCGGCCACCGGAACGCGTTCAGCAGTCCCCGCGGGTCCGCCGTGTAGCCCATGCAGAATATCGCGATGAATATCGCGAACGATTTCGCCGGCTTGGCGGACGCCGACACGCCCGGCATCAGGAACGCCAGTCCCATCGCCGCGGCGATGCCGAACAGGTACCAGTTCCTCCCCACCTTCTTCAGTAAATAGGGACAGCTGCCGTTTTCGAGGTCGTTCATTCTCTTTCGTCGTCGCCCGTCCGAATTCCGGGGACATGATTCCTTCGTGTCCCCGTGAATTCCGTAGAATCGTGTCCGTCCCCGTTCTGACGCATCATGACTTCTCCAGCCTACCCGCCAGCGAACTCGCCACTCCGTAACATGCTATTCCCAAACCAATTACCCCGACGAAGCCCCAGCCCATCGCCGCCGCCGCAGCCAGCGTCGCCCCTATCACGCTCGCCGCGCCGTTCACCGCCCACGCGGTTGCGATTCTCTCGGGAGCGCTCTTCCGCAGTATCCGCAGGCCCGTCGGGAAGGGCATACCCATAACAAACGCGAGAGGAAAACACAAGAGAGCGGCGACCGCACAGCGGTTTCCCAGCTCCAGACCCCAGAACTTCGGCAGCAGGGCCATCACCGCGAACATGCACACACACGCCAGCCCCGCCACTCCAATCGCCGCCGAACGCGCGATCGTCGCCGGCTTCTTCCGTATCCTGCCCGCGCACAGGCTCCCGGCGCCGCTGCCCACCAGGAACGTCCCGACCACCACCGCCGCCGCGTGCACCGGGTGCGCGAGAAACAGCGACAGCCCCTGCA
Organism: uncultured Planctomycetota bacterium; assembly: GCA_964389785.1. Taxonomy (GTDB): domain Bacteria; phylum Planctomycetota; class CAYMFW01; order CAYMFW01; family CAYMFW01; genus CAYMFW01. The sequence goes on along the minus strand of CAYMFW010000443.1, from coordinate 1,377 downwards.
TCATCGGTATCTCGATCAGCATGTACCCGAACCCGAGCGCCGCGAAATACACCGAGCTCACCGACAGCAGCCCGGCCTCCTCCCTGCCGAACACCAGCAGAGGCACTATCACCAGCTTCACCGCCCCGAGAACCAGGAACAGAAGCGCCGGTATCAGGATGACGTATCCCCACTCCATCAGCGCCGCCCGCTTCACCGGGTCCAGCTTCAGCAGCCATATCAGGTCCCCCGGCCGGATGAACCGGAAGAAGTACGGCCGGTAGTCCGTCGCCGGGCGCAGATCGAACCGCGATTCCTCGAAGAACCGCTCCGCGTCATCCCCCAGGATCGCGACGGCCCCGTTCATATAATACGGCTCGTCCAGCACGTGATACCGGTTCGCCTCCTCCGCCCTTATTCCGGGATAGAACGCGACGTCCGCCTGCCGCTCCTCGCAGAACTTCCTCATCGCCGCGATCTCGTCGCCGCCCCACGGCTCCCTCTTCACCAGAAGCGACACCGTCCGCCAGTTCCTCACCAGCATGAGATTCGCGCTGCAATCCTCCTCCCACCCCCTCCGCCGCAGCGCCTCGACCGCCGTCGCGAAGAGCTTCAGGCTGTCCCGGGGAGGCGTCCGCGCCCAGCGGGTGATGCACAGTATCCCGTCCGGCTTCAGCTTATCCAGATAGGCCCCGACCGCCTCGACCGTGTAGACATAGCTCTCGCTCCCCGCGTACACCCCCGCCGACGTCGCGGCGAACGTGTCGAGAAGGGGAATCGCGATAAGATCGTACTCGTCCCGGGACCGCTCCACGAACCGCCGCGCCTCGGACACCACCACGTTCACGGACGTCGACGAGCCCCTTATCGTTCCCCCCGAGTAGATCCCGCACGACGTCTTCGGGTAGTCGTCCCGCACCAGCTCCACCATCTGCGCGTTGATCTCCACCGCGGTCACGCGCGGCACCCGGTGGTACAGCGCCGGCAGCACGTCCAGCCCCGCGCCCGCCCCCAGCACCAGCACGTGCTCCATCTTCTTCAGATGATACGGAAGCGCCGCGGTGTTGTGGTCCGTGAATTCCAGCTTCCCCAGCTCTCCGTCGAAATCGGTGATCGCGGTAGTCGCGTCTCCATCGATAGTTACGGCCAACTGCGCCGGCACCGGCGCTCCGTGATACGACAGCGAAAGCCCCGGCGCGTGCCGGAACAGCGGCCTGGAATCGACAATATCCAGCCGTCCCAGCGGCGAGAACTTCTGCCCCATCACGTGCGCCCCCGGCAGGCGAAGCTGCGCCGGCAGGTCCTTGAACTGACTGATCCCCACCGGCAGCGCGTGCGCCATCAGATACGCCGCCGACGCCAGCGCCAGGCTCAGCCCCATCCCCGCCGCCGTGGTCA
>CAYMFW010000442.1:0-2650 GCA_964389785.1 uncultured Planctomycetota bacterium | reverse complement strand
AAGTGGTCCGACGACGGCCAGTGAGGCCACTTCGCAGGTCATAGCTGTTTTTCTGGTGATCTTCGAGCCTACCCGCTCCAGATCGGCAGCGGTACTTTCGAGTGACGGAGGATCGACTTCGACGAGGAATCGCTTCACCGCCGGATTGGTGCATGGTTTCTCATCGGGTTCCGTTTGTCCCGGGGAAGAGACCACACTCGAATCGATTACGGTAATCTCTTCTCCGAGTGCCTTGATGCCTTCTTCCCGGGATTCAGCAGGAATTTCGACGACAAGGTCGGTCAGAGGTCGGGTCCGGCACGCGAGTACCAGACCTCTCGACCGTTCTTCTTCCGTAAGAAGATGAGTGGACGGATCGTCGACCTCCCCATGTTTTATTACGATCCTGCACTTTCCACAGTTGCCTTCGCCGCCGCACGGAGAAGATACGTGGATTCCCGCTCGCCGGGCTGCATCGAGCAGGGTTTCTGAAGGGAAAACCTCTTCCGAAACGTTGTCGGGAAGGAAAAGGACTTTCACGTACATTTTCTTCCGTCCCCGTTCGATTGACGATATGCAACCGTCCATGATACCTGCCCTCGTTCCACCGTCTTGCTCCGAATCTCATCGAACCCGGCTTGTTTCAACATGCGTTCTATCTGCAGGGCTGTATAATATCTCTCTTTCCATAGACGTCCCGCCAGAGAGCCGCGCGGAAACTCGATGATCAGGATCTTGCCGCCGGGGCGAAGAACACGATGTGCTTCTCGAAGGGTCCCCAGGGGGTCCTTCATTTCATGAAGAGCCCACATCATGACAGCTGCATCTACCGACCGGTCGGCCAGAAATGTCAGCCTGGCCCCATCTGCCTTGATACAACGAAATGGACTACGGCTTTTTCGGCTGCTGCGTTTCGGGAATCGTTCAGGCGCGATATCGATCCCGGTCACGCGCTGACGATAAATCCTTCGCAGGAATGTCCCGAGCCCGCAGTTTCCGCAGGCAATGTCCAGCACTCTGTAGGCGACACGCAGTTCACGACCGGCCCGTTTGTGAAGACGTGGCTTTATTCTATCGTAGAAATCTTCCGGTAGGCTGGATCGTCTCATTCTCGATTACCGAGCATCTAATGGTTCGGCATGTTCTCTGATCTTGGACATCAGATGTTCCCTCGAAACCACGCCGACCATCTGTTCCACCACATTGCCCTCCTTGAAAACCATAAGGGTCGGTATGCTCATGATTCCATATTCGCCAGCGGTTGCATTGGCCATGTCCACATTACACTTGCATACCTTCAGTCGGCCTTGGGTTTCCTCGGCGACTTCCTGGACGACGGGCGTTATCATGTGACAGGGCCCGCACCACGGGGCCCAGAAGTCCACAAGAACCGGTAGATCCGACTTCAGAACCTCGGCCTCAAAATTGACGTCTGTAACTTCCCTCAGCATAGCGACTTCCTCCCCACGGTATCAGGCTCCTTCATATCCACGGGCTTGTCCTTTCCCGGACGAAAGCGCTCCTCGCCTTGATGTTCTAGCCCTAGAACATTATACTAGATATCGAACTTGCTGCAAGGTCCTTTTTCGCGGCGACCCTGCCTCCTAGCGCGATCTGTTCCGGAGGCTTTGCCGAGAGTTGATGGAAATCTGCGAGGAATTTAGAGAGATGCTTGTTGGGGAGAAGATAGACAAAAGCGTGAAAGGCCGTGCCCGTGCCGGAGGTACAAAGCGAGGAATCTCCACTGGTATTTCCCTGGGAATAGACATAGGATCGGCGTACGTTTCGGCGGTAGTTGTCGATCGTAACGGCAGTGTCGTACGCGATGACTATCGCAGACACGAAGGCAACATTGTGGAAGTGGTACGCGCTGTTTCTGCAAACCTGGACACCGGTGATATCCGTTTCGCGGCAAAGACCGGCAACGGTTCGGACCAGATAGAGAATGCGGGAATATCGCTCGATCCCATAATGGCACTTCTGTACGGTGCCGGAAAACTCTATAAAGACGTGCGCAACGTAATCTACATCGGTGCCGGAAGCTTCTACCTCATCGTTCTGAACGAGAACGGGGAGTATCTGCGCCATACGGCGAACACGGCCTGTGCATCCGGTACGGGAGCGTTTGTCGAGCAGCAAGCGCTGCGTCTGGACACGACTCCCGAGGGTCTGCACAAACTGGCCGAGAATGCCAAAAGTTGTCCCTCCGTGGCGACACGGTGCGCGGTTTTTGCAAAGACAGACATAATCCATCTGCAGCAGGCCGGGTACGGACGGGAGGATATCGCAGCGGGAATATGCCGTGGTATGGCAGAGAGCACGATGGACGTATTACTCAAGGGCAGGTCGATAGTCGGCAAGACGATCGTAGTCGGCGGCGTGGCGAAGAACAGCGAGATCGTGAAGCACATTGAGAACAAGATAGGCTTTCCTGTAGGTGTTCCTGACCGGCCCGAACTGGTCGGTGCCATCGGTGCCGCAGCGTATGCAGCGTCCGAAGAGGCCGAGGAACCCCGTTTGGAAAGCATCTGTAGGGCTCACTCGACTCGAGACGGCAGATTGCGAAGGCCTCCGCTGATACTGGATAAGAGTTCGTATCCGGATTTCGATTTCTTCGATTCCAGAATGAACGAAGACGAAACCGAGATCGTGTTGACGGTGCAACCCGAGA
>CAYMFW010000441.1:0-2658 GCA_964389785.1 uncultured Planctomycetota bacterium | reverse complement strand
CGCCACCGAGGTGAAGCCCCCGTACCTGGCCGACGCGATCGTGGAGCTTACCGAGACGGGAGAGAGCCTTCGCGCTCACCGGCTCCGGGTGATCGGCACCGTCATCGAGTCGACCACAGTGATGATCGCCAACAGGAAGTCCTGGAACGATCCGGAGAAGAGGAGAACGATCGAGAACGTGTCCCTGCTACTGAAGGGCGCCATCGAGGCCGAAAACAAGGTCGGCCTGAAGATGAACGTGCCGGCCGGAAGCCTGGAGAAAATACTGAAGCTGCTGCCCGCTCTCAAGAACCCGACGGTCTCCGACCTGACGGAGGACGGCTGGTGTGCGGTGGAGAGCGTGGTCGAGGAGTCGGTGGTTAGAAAGATCGTGCCCGAGCTCAAGGACGCGGGCGCCGAGGGCATTATCGAGTTTCCGCTCAACAAGGTCATCCCCTGAGAGGCCCCGTCGTGCGGGAGCACCTCACCACAGCGCGGCCGGCGGCCATCCTCCTTCTCGTCCTCGCCGCGGCCGCACCGTGTTCCGCCACCACTGACTCGAGCAGCGCTCCGTGCGCACCGAAGGGCCTGGCCGAATTCGCGGCCGGCGTGCACGCGGAGCTGAGAGCGGACCCGGAGACTCCCGAGTACGAGCAGGTTCTCGAGACCGCCCTCGAGTTCTACCGCAGCGCCGCCAGCAACCTCACCGCATCGCCCCGCGTCGCCGCGCGCATCGGGTTCCTGGAGCTCACACGGAACAACCCGCAGGGGGCCCAGCTCTACTTCGCCCGCGCCGCCGGTCTCGCTCCTCGCGACACCGCACTCCAGGCGCTGGCCGCTCAGTCGTGCGACCTCGCGGGAGAGCCGGAGAAGGGAACCGCGTATCTCGAGAACGTGCTTCGTGACAACCCCTCCTGGCTTGCCGGTTACGACACTCTTGCCAGGATGTACAAGCGCGCCGGCATGTGGGCCCGTGCGGCGAGCGCCTACACCCGGCTGGCCGCGATTCCCGGCATGCGCAGCATCGCGTACGAGAGACTCGGGGAAACCTACATGGACATGGCCAGGGAACACCTGAGGCGGGGGGACCTCGGCACCCATCTCTTCGCCACCCGGCGCGCGATGATGTGGTTCAACACGGCCGACCGGCTCATCCCCGGCCCCTCACTCCCTTCGATCATGCTCAACCGGGCCAGGTGCTACGCCGCCACGTTCAGGTTCCGCAAGGCGGCCCTGGAGTACAAGGAGTACCTGAAGATCAGGCCCGGAGACGCCGCCGCGCGCAGGTTCCTGGCGCTCGCACAGAGAAGCTCGGGAGACCTCGACGCGGCAATCGAGACGCTCCAGGACATCATCAAGGCGACCCCTCACTTCCTGAAGGTGCGGCACGAGCTGATCCAGACGCTGATCGAGGCCGACTATATGGAACGGGCCTGCGAGTTCGCCCTTGAGACCGCGGCCCTGTTCCCGGAGGATCTGGCGACGCATTCAATCGCCGGGAGGTGCCTGGTTGCCGTCGACAGGGACGAGGAAGCCCTGAAGCACCTCGAACGAGCGCTCGAGCTGGACCCCCGGATCGAAAAGAGAGGCGTCGAGCTGGACCACGCCTTGAAGGAAGCGCTCAAGGAAGCAGCGCTGTATCTCGGGTTGGCGCACGTCCGCGCGGGAAACGACAAGACCGCGATGCACTTCTTCGGCATGGCGCTGGAGCTCGACCCTGAGGACGCCGACGCGAACAACAATCTGGGGTACACGACGCTCGAAACCGGCGGGGACGTGCACACCGCGCTGCGACTGATAATCCGGGCGGTACGGATCCGGCCCGACTGCGGAGAGTTTCTCGACTCGCTCGGGTGGGTCTACCACCGGTTGGGACGCACGCTCGAGGCGGCGGAGGTACTCAGGAACGCGATAGACATCCTTCCGAGGGAGAGGGCGGCCCCGGAGATCCATGATCACCTCGGCATCGTCTACCACGCACTCGGACGCGTCGGGGAGGCCCGAAAGGAATGGATGCGGGCCCTGGAGATCAATCCGGACTACCACCCCGCCCAGCTCCATCTCGAGGAGTCGTACCGACAGAACACCGATACCAGATAGCAGGGAGACGAGATGGCCGGACATTCGCACTGGGCGGGAATCAAACACAAAAAGAAACTCGTGGACGCGAAGCGGGGAAAGCTGTTCTCCAAGCTGGCGCGCAACATAATGAACGCGGCCAGGACCGGGGGCAAGGACCCCAACGCCAATCTCGATCTCAACTATGCCATTCAGCGGGCCAGAGACGCCAACATGACGAAAGACAGCATCGAGCGCGCCATCCTCAAAGGGACCGGGGAGCTGCCGGGCGAATCCCTGGAGACGGTCATGTACGAAGCCTATGCCTGCAGCGGAATCGCGGTGTTGATCCAGGTCCTTACCGACAACAAGAACAGGACGGTCGGCGAGATCCGTAATCTCCTGGAGAGGCACGGAGGAAGCCTGGCCGGCCCGGGGTCCGTCGCCTGGATGTTCGAGAACAGGGGAATGATCGTCGTGCCCGAGGAGAAGACGGACGAAGAAGACCTTATGCTCTCCGCCCTTGACGCCGGCGCCGACGACGTCGTTCAGTCGGGAAGCATCTACGAGATATACACGCCGCCGGAAGCGCTCAGGGCGGTCCGCCAGGCGTTGGAGGAC
>CAYMFW010000440.1:0-2661 GCA_964389785.1 uncultured Planctomycetota bacterium | reverse complement strand
AGGTTGTCCGCGACGCGAAGAACCAGATGATCACCGTCTGCTTCATCGAGAACGTGGACGCGATGGGCGTGCACACCGGCGACTCCTTCTGCACCGCGCCGATGCTCACCATCAGCGAGGAGGTCCAGCAGAGGCTCCAGAAGTACTCGTACGACATCGTGGAAGCGATCCAGGTGATCGGAGGAACGAACGTCCAGTTCGCACACGACCCGAAGACGGGGCGTATCGTCGTGATCGAGATCAATCCCCGCACCTCGCGTTCGTCGGCCCTCGCCTCTAAGGCCACCGGCTTCCCCATCGCGCTCGTGTCCGCGAAGCTGGCCGGGGGGCTGACGATGGACGAGATCCCGTACTGGCGCGACGGGACGCTCGAGAAGTACACCCCGTCCGGGGACTACGTCGTCGTAAAGTTCTCCAGATGGGGATTCGAGAAGTTCAAGGGCGCCGAGGACAAGCTGGGCACGCAGATGCGCGCGGTCGGCGAGGCGATGAGCATCGGCAAGAACTTCAAGGAAGCGTTCCAGAAGGCCATTCGGTCTCTCGAGATCGGACGGCACGGACTTGGCTTCGCGAAGGACTTCAACGAACTCCCCCTCGAGGAGCTGATGGCACGGCTCAACGAGCCGTCCAGCCAGCGGCAGTTCCTGATGTACGAGGCGATCCGCAAGGGCGCCACCGTCGAGGAGCTCTTCGAGAAGACACACATAAAGACATGGTTCATCGAACAGATGAAGGAACTGGTAGAGCTGGAGGAGGAGATGCTGAAGTACAAGGGCTCTCAGCTTCCGGACGACCTGCTCACCCGGGCCAAGAAGGACGGGTTCGCGGACGCGTACCTGACCGAAATCCTGGGCATTCCCGAGACCGCGATACGGGAGCAGCGGGCGGAGCTCGGCCTGGTCGAGGGCTGGCACCCGGTACCGGTCAGCGGCGTGGAGGATTCGGCATACTACTACTCCACGTACAATGCGGCGGACGCGACGGAGACCACGACGAACAGGAAGGTGATGATCCTGGGCGGCGGCCCGAACCGCATCGGGCAGGGCATCGAATTCGACTACTGCTGTGTGCACGCGGCATTCGCGCTGCGCGACATGGGCCTCGAGACCATCATGGTCAACTGCAATCCGGAGACGGTCTCGACCGATTACGACACGTCGAACAAGCTGTATTTCGAGCCTCTCACCGTCGAGGACGTCCTTCAGATCTACGAGAAGGAGAAGCCGGACGGCGTGATCGTGCAGTTCGGCGGACAGACGCCGCTGAACATCGCGAAGCAGCTCGAGGACGCCGGGGTGAAGATCCTCGGCACGACGACCGAGACCATCGACCTGGCGGAGGACCGGGACAGGTTCCGCAAGATGATGGAGGATCTCGACATCCCGATGGCCGAGTCAGGAATGGCCATCAACGTCGAGGAGGCCCTGGAAATCGCCGGCCGCATCGGCTATCCGCTTATCGTGAGGCCGTCCTACGTTCTCGGCGGACGGGGCATGGAAATCGTCCACGACGAGGAGATGCTCCGCGAGTACGTCGCCGCCGCGAAGGGGGTGACCCCGGAACGGCCGATCCTGATCGACAGGTTCCTCGAGAACGCCATCGAGGCGGAGGCTGACGCGGTCGCTGACGGCCGGGACGCGTTCGTGCCCGCGGTGATGCAGCACATAGAGCTCGCCGGGGTGCATTCCGGCGACTCCGCGTGCGTGATTCCCCCCACGACGATCCCGGAAAAGCATATCGCCACCATCAACGAGTACACCCGCAGGATCGCCAAGGAGATGAACGTGGTTGGCCTGATGAACATGCAGTACGCCATCCACCGGGACAAGGTGTACGTGCTGGAGGCGAACCCGCGCGCGTCCCGGACGGTACCGATAGTGTCCAAGGTGTGCGGCCTGTCCATGGCCCGGCTCGCGACCGAGATCATGATGGGCAAGAAGCTCACCGATCTCGATATCGACAAGAGGAAGGTGCCGCACTTCGGCGTGAAGAACCCGGTGTTCCCGTTCCCGATGTTCCCGGAGGTGGACCCTCAGCTCGGGCCGGAGATGCGCTCGACCGGAGAAGTGCTCGGACTCGCTTCGTCGTTCGGGATGGCGTTCCACAAGGCGCTGCTGGCCGCGAAACAGGTGCTTCCTATGGAAGGCACCGTGCTGTTGAGCGTGTGCGAGCTGGACCGCTCCGACGAGTTGGTGCAGACCGCGAGACGCTTCAAGGACCTCGGCTTCACCGTCAAGGCCACCGAGGGGACGAAGGCGTTCCTGGCGGATAACGGCGTGGACACGGAGCTGATACTCAAGCTGTACGAAGGCCGGCCGAACATACTGGACGGTATCAAGAACGACGAGATACAGCTCATCATCAATACGCCGGCGGGCAAGACCGCCGCGACGGATGATTCCTATATCCGCAAAGAGGCCATAAAGCACCGGGTGCCGTGCATCCACACTGTGGCCGCCGGCCACGCCGCCGCTGAAGGGATCGCCGCAAGACGAGAGGGACGCGGCGGGGTGCGGTCGCTCCACAGCTACCACGAGGACGTGAGACAGAGCCCGAAGGAGGAAATCGTCATCCCATGCCCGCAGACGTAGGATTCGACAACGAGAAGTACCTGGAGGAGCAGTCGGCCGCCATACTCGAGAGGGTCGGCCGGTTCGACGG
>CAYMFW010000439.1:0-2697 GCA_964389785.1 uncultured Planctomycetota bacterium | reverse complement strand
TCTCTCCGCCTTCTATCAACGTAACGGAACGCGTGCGTCTCACTGTCTGCACCTGATACAGTCCACTGGTTTCGGAGATCTGCATGAGCGCGTCGCCCTCCGCACTCGGGTCCAGCACAACCGTTGTGGTTGCCGGACTTCCTTCCGCCACACTGACGAAAGTGCCGAATACCACTGTTGGTGCGCCTCCTTCAAGATTCACTGTGTAGTCTGCCGGTACTGATACTAACGTTGCCTGACTCGTTAGGTTCTCGGTGGCACTCGTTGCCTGCTCATTTGGATATCTGGCAAGGGGTAGTATCGCGTAATCCTCCGCCGAGGTCTCTCGGACGATTGCGCCATCTTCCGGGAATGAGAATTGCCCCGCTACAGCCTCGATCTGAAGCGTTTCCCCCTCTATCAGCTCTCCATCATAACGCACCTCCAGGAAGTACGTTCCAGGCTTGAGTGCGTACACCTTGATTATTGCCCCACCGAAGGGATTCGTGCCGTCCTGGAGCGCGGTATAGAGTGACTGCACAGATCCTGCTTCCGTATTCGGGTCGGCTTCGATCGGATTGCCCTGCACATCCAGGCGCAGCACCTTGGCGGATAGTTTTGTTATATCGCAGTCGCTGTATCTCCTTGCTAGAAACACATTGAAGTGGGCGCGGAACTTGGCCGCGTCCTTGGTGCTGGTGGCTGCAACGCCGATTCTGTCGTATTTCTGCAAGTAGACCATCTCTCCAATGACTACCCGGATGCGGAATCTGTTGTCGCAATCGCTGCAGCAGATTGCCTCCAGCGTTACCTCCCCTCGATTTCTCTTGCTGACCTTCGCATTCAACTTGTCCAAGATGTTGATGTTGGCTTCCGGTATCGTGCGTGGCTGGCTGTCGTCTACTCTCAGGACCCAGTCTTCCGGCAGGAATTCCTGTTGAATGTCCGGATAAGGCGTCACCTGCACATTCACAAATTTCTCTTCCTGCCCCTGTTCCGGAACAACGGCGAGCGCGAACAAGGTGGCGATGGGATAATCCACCTCCGGATTCGTGTCTTCTTTGTGGTTGCTTTGATTGGCCTCGTCCGTGGCGGCAATGGATTCGACTCTGACAACATGAAACTCGTTCGTGCTGGCTTGCCCTTTTCCGTCCTCCGTTGCGGCATCGATCAGGTATAGGCCGGCGTGGTCCCTGTCAGTAAAAGCAGTTGATCCATCCGCGTGCTGTATCGTTTCGGCGCACGTGATTGTCGCATCCGGGCAGGAATCGATCACGCCCATCCAGGATATGTACCAGGTGTGTTCGTTGTTATGGGTGTCCTTCCGTTTCAGTGTGTAGTGCTGACGCTTGTTGTGGGTACACAACGAGGGGTTGAAGGTGATCTCATCCTCGTGTCCGTGTGTGTTGTCGGCGATTTCGCCCATCAGCTGCCCGGGCTCGCACAGTGGCGGATGAGCGTTCGAAAAGCCCGACGGCTCGCCGGAAGCGACCTTCGTCACGGTGGAGTGATAGTACATGCATCTTACGTTCTGATCCTGCACGATGACTTCAAATTGATGGTGGCTGTTGCCGTCAAAATCCTGCGGGAATCGGACGAGACAGCCCGCCTCACCTGTCCCAGCATGGACCACATGCCACCAGGCGGTGCCGTACGGCGACCCGCCGCGGACTTCAAGTTCGACGCCCGTATTGGCAAGCGCTCGCGGCAGCACGTCTATGGTCACCATTTCTCTTCCCCAGGTCTGTACACCGTTGAACTTGACCAGCACGGCGTCTTCGCTGCTGGACCACACCACGTCAATCACGCGAAGATCCAGAGACACTGCCACCGCCCCGGTCGGGTCGATGACATTGAGTTTGGTCAACGCAGCGGCTGAGCCGTCCACGCGGGTTATGAGAGAATCGGGACCGCGGAAGAAATCGGAGAGACCTGCGGCGGCCTCCGCCTCAACGCATAGCTCGAAATCGTTCATGGGCCCGCCCAGTACCTGGCTGAAGCAGTAGCCGAAGCCCTCCGGTCGAACGCCGATATTCAGCTCGTTCGACCCCAGGATCACGCACGGTCCCCCCGTGTTTTCTATCTGGATATCGTCAACGTACGTGATGCCGGCAATCGACGAACCGGGGTTATGGCAGAAGTACACGATGTGGGTGAATTCCGGCGCATCGCCGAATCCGGATACGATTCTCCCGTAGAGGTCGAAACTGTACCGGTACCACCGGTCGCCCTCGAAGGCGTTCTGCAGGTCACTCACGTAGTGGACGCCGGGCGTATCCGAGGGGGCCATTGTTCCCGCGACCGGGAACACGAGCGCCTTGTCGTTTTCCGGGTCCACGGAATCTTCATGTATGAGGGCGATGCCCTGCAGTTGGGCGCCTTCCGGGACGTATGCCGCGAACGACAGATAGTCGCCGGGTACAGGCGTAAATGGCGCGGCGAGTTCCTGCTCTTTCCACACATGACCCTGCAATTTGAGACTGGAAGCGGCGAGGTTGTAGATGTCCGGGGCGAAGGATGCGTTGCCCAGCGACGGACCGGCTCCGAGCGGATTCATCACCGTCAGTTCGGACAGCGTCGGTGCGGTGGCGAAGTCCTCGACCACGTACACCGCCTCCGAGGGAACGTGGACGACCTGGCTGAAGAGCGTGGTGACCTCTTCCTCTCCTTCCGCGGGAAGCGCCTGAGCCATGATGGGAGTCATGGTGAAAGGAGTCG
>CAYMFW010000438.1:0-2710 GCA_964389785.1 uncultured Planctomycetota bacterium | reverse complement strand
CCGGTGAACGGCATGGTCGAGGTGGCCGGTCCTGAACCGATACGTCTCGACGATCTCGTCAGACGATATTTGAGTGCAATCCATGATGCACGTAAGGTGGTCACAGATGCCCACGCGCGCTACTATGGCCTGGAGGTAAACGATCAATCCCTCACGCCGGGCAAAAATCCGCGCATCGGCTCGACGCGTTCGAGGAGGACGAAGGGGGCGGCAACGCCCAGACGGTCAACACGGCGCAACTGGACGGAGTCCCCGCGTGCCCCTACTGCGAAGGGCGGGGGGCTTGCGCCCCGCGCCCTTCACTAGCCGCATCCGCGCTATCCTCCTACCAATCGGGGGCGGAATCGCGCCTGGTGTTGCTGCACGCCGTCAGTTGCGTGGGATTGGTCCCATCCGCGTTCATGGTCCACAGCTCCCAGTACCAGGAGGTATTGTACGGCCCGTGTGAGTAGACGATCCTGCTGCCGTCGGGGGACCACACGGGAGACACGTTCCTTTCGGAATCGTTCCGTATATTGACCTGGTTGCTGCCGTCGGCGTCCATCACGTAGATGTCCTCGGCCCACCACTTGCCGCCTCTGCCGTTGCTCTGGAACACGATCTTCGTGCCGTCGGGAGACCAGCAGGGAATGTAGTCGTCACAATCCGTGCGATTGGTTATCTGCTGCTCGTTCGTCCCGTCCACGTTGACCGTGAAGAGCTGGAAGTGCCCTATCGATTGCCCCGGGGTGGTCGGCCGCGCGAACACAATCGTGGACCCGTCCGGAGACCAGTCGGGATGCGTGTCTGCGAATCCCGAGGTGATCTGCTGCGGATCCGTGCCGTCCGCGTTGGCGACGAAGAGGCCGGTGCCGCTGCGCAGGAAGGCTATCTTCGTACCGTCCGGAGACCACGTGGACGTGCCTTCCGTGTCGTTGGGCGTGTCCGTCAGGTTCGTCCTCGACGATCCGTCGGCGTTCATCACCCAGAGGTCTTGATCGCAGGAGAAGAGGATCCGGGTCTTGTCCGGTGACCAGACCGGGTAGGTCTCGCTCGCATCCGGAGTGTTCGTGATGTTGACTTCTCCGGTGCCGTCCGGGCGGATCACGTAGATGTCGCAGTCGCCGTCACGCTCACTGCAGAAGATGATGAGGTTGTCATTCAGGAGAGTCACCACCAGCGGCAGGGACCCATACGCCTTCATCTCCTCCTTGCTGAATGCTGCGGTGTAGGATTCGTATCCGACCTTCTCCACGAGGACCTGGTATTCCTCGTAGCCGTCGCGTATTTCGACGGCGTTGGTGAGGGCGTCCAGTCCTCCTTCGTAAAGCGTCTCGGCGCCGCTCGTCACCGTCAGATCCGCGGTGGTCAGAACGAATTCCCCGCCTCCGACCACGAAGACGGCTATCTGGAAATCGAACGTCTCGACCACGTCGAGCGCGAAGCTGCCGTAACCGAAATCGCCCGGGACGGCCCCCTCGGTGTCCACGACCTGAACGGAGAGGGTCGTCACCTCGTCCTTCGCCGTGGCGAACTCGATAGGAAGCGGATCGTCCACGAGATACGCGCGGGGGCTTCCCTCCAACGGCGTGACGAATATCACGTCGCCCTGCTCGTCCAGGACCCAGAACTTTGTGAGCTGGTACGTGCCCAGCGGCAGGGCGAGCGGCTCGCTCACGTAACTGTCTCCCAGTTTGTGAAGCTCGACCTGCTTGTCGGTGTAGACGGCGGTGCCGGCCGCGTCCTCGATGCTGACGACTATGGCGTCCGCGTCATCCACCGAGGGCTTGCCTGCCGACATAGGCGCGCCGGTCGACTCGACCGGTTCGAATCCGAAACTGACCCGGGCTTCGGGGGCGGAAGTCCCGCCTCCTCCGCCTCCTGCACATGCAATACACAAGGCCATGCATGTGCACAACGCTGCGACCGACACGGCGGTCAATACTGATTTCCTCATTTCCTCCTCCTTTACACGAAACTCTCCAATCATCCAGCCCGAATGCTCCGTGAAATTCCCTCCTTTCGTTGTGGTCCCCGTGTCTCGCGGAAATGCGGAGTCCCCGGTGTTCTCCGGTCCGCGTCCAGTGTGGTACTGAAGAATGTGGTTAGGCCGCGGGCAATAGGAAGGTCCTTTTTTCTGCCAGGCCGCACAACCCTCAAGAAAGCCCTTTTCCGACATTCCAATAGCATTATCGTAGCGCGTGAGTCAGCAAAAGACAACAACCCAGCGTCAAGAAACGTTAGCCGGCCTGTCGGCAGGCCAATCACCACGATTTCGGCGTGATCGAGACGTGGAATCCCCGTCCGCGGGAGCGATTTTGATCAGTTTCTCCCGACCCTTCTTCGCTCTTCGAGCTACGCAGGGCAGGCATCCCCTACCGCCTGCAGCATCCCCTCCGCCTCGCCCGGTTCGAGATCGTCATAGAACGGCTCGCAGACAATCTCCGCACTCCGAACGAGCGCGGTATCATCGCCTGGCAAGGGCCCCACCGCATTGGAAGACTCCTCCGGCAGCAGTTTCAAATGATTGAGGATCTTCCAGATTACGTCCGGATCGCGTATGTAGGCGATTATCTTCATGCATCCGCCGCACTTGTCGCACACCAGCGGGTCCACTTCGTAGACCTTCGCCACCAGATACGCCCAGGCGCGACGCACCTCAAGCGGCGCCCTGTCTTCGGTGGCGGCGACGATTTCCGCCTGGCTCTTCGCGGGCGCCGGCTGCTGCGCC
>CAYMFW010000437.1:0-2721 GCA_964389785.1 uncultured Planctomycetota bacterium | reverse complement strand
TGGCGCCGACGACACGGCACGAGGTCTCGCAAGAAGCGTCCAGGTCCTCAACCGCATCGAAATAGAGGGCACAGGGCCGTCTTGAGGACGGTTCCCATCGCGTTGACGGCCTATACTCTTGTTGCCGTGTGGTACTTTCAGCATGGCACGGCCCGGAAAGACGTGAAGCGTGTCCAGGAGAATGCCCCGTGGTATCGCCACAAAGCCGAACCTTCCTTTGATGATATGCTCAACGCCGCACGCCTCGAACTCTGGAAGGCTCGATTTTCTGCGACCCCTACCCTGAAGAAGGTATCTTCGAAATTCATCGAGGTATTTCCATGTTGGCTTCTGGCCTCATAACGCTTATCATGAATGGCGAAACTCTAGGTTAGGGTTCGTCTCGTATTGGAAAGGGTGTGCCGTTTGGCTTCACGATCCAGAATTGTTCTCATCGTTATCTTCAGCGCGCTGCTGGCCCAGTCGGTCGCGTTCGGGCACGAACGATACCGGAGTGACAGGCCGGGCCGGGACCGTGCTTCCGACCAACGCGCCCTGGGCGGCGGCGTGCCGCGGGCGTCACTCGGGACGGGGACGCTGAGTTCGATACAGGAAGCGGCCCGGCGGCTGCGGGCGTCGGTCGTGGAGGAGGAATCCGGCCGGGTCAGGCTGTCGGACGGCCGAAGCGTGGTGGTGCTCTGCCCGGGGATGTCCACCGTGCTGGTAAACGGGGTTCCGGTGCGAGATGGCCACTTCGTGACCGCCGACGAATCCGGACCGCTGGTGCCGGGAGAGCTCCTGTCGGCCATAGAGAAGCTGTTCAAGGATGTCGGTATCTCAAAGCTGCGCAAGATCGTCATCGATCCCGGGCACGGGGGCAAGGACCCCGGCGCGATCGGCAGGGGCGGCCTCACCGAGAAAGCACTTAACCTGTCGGTATCCCGACGGCTGGCGGAGATCCTTCGCAAGAAGGGGGTCGAGGTGGTCTTGACGCGGGACCGCGACGTGTTCCTCTCTCTCGATCGGAGGGTCGAGATATGCAATCGGGAGAAGCCGGACCTGTTTCTCAGCGTGCATGCCAACGCGAACTCGAGCAGGGCGATAACGGGCATAGAGACGTTTGTCATCAGAGAATCGATAAGCGATCTCCAGCGGGCGAAGGACGCGATCAGAAGCGGCAGTACACAGGTCGAAGGAGTGACGCTGAAGAAGGGCGACGGGCATCTCGGACTGGCGCTGCATCATACCCTGTTCGACATGAGCCGCCGGCAGAGCCGCCGGCTCGGTGCGAAGGTCCAGAAGAGCCTGGTCCACGGCGTGCGCGACGAAGATCGGGGGCTGAAGAGCGCGGGCTACCGGGTGCTGAAGGGCGCGAGGTGTCCTGCGATTCTCGTCGAAATCGGGTTCCTCTCGAATCCGTCCACGGAACGCAGGTTTCGCCGCGCCGCCTACCTGGACCGGATCGCCCGGTCCATCGCCGACGCACTCTGAACTCACCCGGCGTCCGGCCGCACGTATATCTCCCGCGCCGTTTCCTCGTCCAGCGCGATCTGCGTCTCTCCGGCAAAGACGATATAGCTGGGCCGCCGCTGGTGCAGGCGCAGCTCCGATCCCGGGACGATCCCCAGCGAGGCGAGACGGTCCAGCCGCGCGTGGCTCTGCGACGCGATGTAGCCGATGCGGCCTGACGCGCCCACCGGCAGGCGGGCGAGCGGCGTCACGAGCGGGCCGGCATCCATGCGGAACCGCTCGCAGCATTCCCCGGGCGGGATCGGATGGCCGTGCGGACAGGTGGACGGGTGGCCGAGAAGAGTGCAGATGTGCTCGGCGACCTCGCGTGAGATCGCGTGCTCGAACGAGCACGCGTTGGATTCGAGCAGGTTCGTTTCCATCTCCAGCACGTCCACGAACAGCCGTTCTGCCAGCCGGTGCCGGCGGATCACCTCGCGGGCGCGGGTTCGCCCCGCCTCCTCCATGCGCCACGTGTCGTTCTCCCGCTTCAGCAGGCCTTCTTCGGTCATGTCTTCCAGCAGGGAGCCCGGGTCCGGCACCTCCAGCCGGTCGATCAGTTCCGCGTGGGACGGCGCGCCGCCGCCGCGTGCCTCCTCGTGCATCCAGAGCTCTTCGAGTACCTCGTCCATCGCCTGGCTGCGCCGCCCGCGCCCGTGGCCACCGCGGCGGGAGCCACGTTGTCGTCCGCGCCTTCTTCGTCCCTCATGGCTCGGGTTCATGAGTTCCTCCGTTCTCTATCTACTCAAATCCAGTCCGGTCACCGTCAGGAATCCGTTCAGGAGCGTCCCGACGACGATCGCGTGCGCGATGACGAACGCGACGATGCCGAGGGCACGTTTCACCCGCTGTTCCTTCACTATTATCAGAAATTGCGCGAGGCAGGGGACGAAGAGCGTGATGACCGTGAGGGCCACCAGCGCCTGATTGGCTCTCATGTCTCCCGCCTTGAACAGATCGAATACCATCAGCGCACCGTAGTCGCGCCGGAGGAACCCGACGAGAAACCCCTGCGCGGCCTCGCGGGGCAGGCCCAGCAGGCCGCCCACCACCGGTTCGAACGCGTGCTCCATCACATCCAGGATCCCCAGCCGCCTGGCCGTGAAAAGCGTCAGGGTACCCATAAGAAAGAGCGGCACCGCTTCCTTCAGGTACCAGAGCATGCGGTATCCGGTCTTTGCCAGCACGTTGCGAATTGACGGCATCCGCATTGGCGGCACCTCCAGCAGAAAG
>CAYMFW010000436.1:1501-2722 GCA_964389785.1 uncultured Planctomycetota bacterium | reverse complement strand
GTCAACGATCTCATCGGCCGGATGGGGTACGTCGGAGAGGAAGCGAACAGGCGCCTGGCGTTCCTGACGGCCGTTTCGGCCAAGCTCGATAATCCCTTATCGCTTCTCGTGCGCTCCAACAGCTCCGCCGGCAAAAGCGAGCTTATGGAAAAGGTCGTGGCGCTGATGCCGGAAGAACAGGTCTTTTTTCTCTCGAGGATCTCGCCCCAGGCGCTTTACTACATGCCGACGGATTCGCTCAAGCATAAGCTGGTGATCGTCGATGAGAAGCACGGCGCGGAAGAGGCCGAATACTCGATCCGCAACCTCCAATCCCGCAAAAAACTCTCCATGGCCGTCGTCATGAAAGATCCGATCAAGGGCAAGGCCAAGACGGTGATCTTCGAAGTAGCCGGTCCCATCGCCTATATGGACGGCTCAACGTCCACCAAAGACAACCCGGAAAACGAGAACCGTTGTTTTGTGATCTATCTCGATGAGACCAAGGATCAGACGGAACGGGTCATCAAGCGCCAGAATGAAGCCAGAACGCTTGAAGGAAAGGAATCCCTGAAAAGGCTCGGGTTCGAGATCCAAACGATCAAGAATGCTGTGAGGATCCTCGATCCGGTCAAGGTAACGATACCGTTTCTCGAGAAGGTCTCATTCCCGGCCGAGTACCTCAGAGCCCGACGAGACAACCAGCGGTTCCTGAATCTCATCGAATCGGTAGCGTTCCTGCATCAATACCAGCGGCCCCGGAAGCGTCACCCGGTCCTGGGAGAGTACGTAGAAGCCACGGTAGACGATTATCGCGAAGCGTACCACCTGGTCCGTGCCGCGGTCGGCACCACCTACGGTGACATCCCCCGGGCTGCAAGGATCGTCCTGGAAGGCATTCGGGAGCACGCCGGGAGAGAATCGGCCGAAGAGGGGATTCCCGCAGCGGACTATGAATTCTCACGCCGGAAGGTGAGAGGATGGCTTCGGATCTCAAACGACCAGGTCAAGAGAGCGCTTCGGATCCTGGTGGATCTCGAATACCTGTTGATCGGATCGAGAGGCAGGTCCGGAGCGCACCGGTACCGGCTCGGCGAGACGGAGATCCGGGAAGCGGTCTTCGAAGCCGTCACCTCGCCGGATGACCTTGGGAAGCAGTAGAAGTGCGCAAGTGGTTTTTTATGTTTTCGCAATTAAGTACCGCAATGGGAATGCACTTACCTTAGAAGTGCAGAAGTGCGG
>CAYMFW010000436.1:0-1401 GCA_964389785.1 uncultured Planctomycetota bacterium | reverse complement strand
GCCAACATGCTCTTCGAAGACCCCGGAACCAAGCATAACACGGCCAGGAGGAAGATCGAGAAGCTGCGTCTATTCTACCGGGAAGCGGTCCGTCAGGAATGGATTCTGAAGGACCCGACGGCCGACTACCGGCTTCCGAAGAAGGAAGAGAATCCTATTACGGTCCTTACCGTCAAGCAGGTAAAGGAGCTTCTGGGATTACCCGATCTGACGACAGCGAAAGGGATCAGGGACAGGACAATGATGGAGCTATTTTACTCATCGGCGTTTCGCCTGGGAGAGATGGCAAAACTCACGGACGAGGACTTCATCGACGATTACCGCAAGGTAAAGATCCGAGGGAAGGGCGGCAAGGAATCGATCCTGCCGGTAGGACGGATGGCGGCGCACTTCGTACGGTTTTACGTGGCGCAGGTATGGCCCCGAATCAATCCCCATCAGTACGGAGAGATTTTCCTCTCGGTGAATACGAATCAGCCGATGAACAAGCACGTCATCTACAATACGCTCCGGTCCTACATGAAAAGGATCGTCCCCGATCGAACGATCGGAATGCACGTCTTCAGGTACTCGATCGCCACGCACCTGGCCGACGAGGGCGTCGACATCCGCCTCATTCAGGAGTTCATGCGCCACGATAAACCCTCGACGACGGCACGATACATCAAGCGATCCTTCCAACGGCTGCAGCAGGTCCACCGGGACACCCATCCGAGGAAGTAACATGGCGGACCTCATTCGAGAATTCAGGAAGCATCTTACGGCGTGCGGCCGCGCACGAAGCACGATCAAGAAGCAATCCCGGATACTGGAGCGGTTCTTCGAAAAATTTCCCCGGGAGGACATGCGCTTCCCCCGGGAAGACGATCTCCTGAAATACCTGGGTGAGCGCGGCTACAAGCCTGCGACGTTAGGCGACCGGTATACGGCCGTTTTCAACTTCTACCAGTGGCTCTATGCGACGGATCGAATCCTCAAGCATCCCATGCGCAACATGCGGTATCCCCGGCAGCCCAAGCTTCTTCCGAGTAGGGTCATGACCCCGAAGGAAACGAGAAGGATGCTTGAGGCGATAGAACCCGATCCTGACAACTACCAGGGATACCGGGACCGCCTCTTGCTGGAACTTTTGTATACGTGTTCACTGAGGCGATCCGAGGCGGTAGCGCTCAACGTAGCGGACTTCGACCCGGCGACCAGGTCCCTGCGGATCCGTGCGGGAAAGACCAGGCGCGGCCGGATCGTACCGGTAGGGATGTACGCGTGTAAGATGCTCGAGACGTATCTTTCCCGGGTGAGATGGATCACGGATACGAAAGCTCTTTTGCTGAATCGATGGGGGAAGCGCTTGAGCAGGCATCACGTGACGGAGCTGGTGACGCGTCTTCGCAAAAGAATCGG
>CAYMFW010000435.1:0-2723 GCA_964389785.1 uncultured Planctomycetota bacterium | reverse complement strand
AAGTACTACATCAAACAGTATGAGGCGGAGACCAACCTTATCGCGCACATCCGGCTGGACTGCTCCGAGTCCATGAAGTACGGCCGGGAGGGGGCGCAGAAGTGGGAGTACGCCGCCACGCTCGCCGCCACCCTGTCGCATCTCATCGTCTCCAAGCGGGACAAGGTGGGGCTGGGCCTCTTCGACGACAAGGTGGTGGACTTCCTGTCCGCGAGCCAGTCGGTGCTTCAGGTGCGCGAGATAGACACCCGGCTGGCCGGTCACGTGCCCCGGGAGAAGACCGACATGGAGCGGGTGCTGATGGACTTCGCTACCCGCTGCGGGCGACGCCGGGTAGTTGTCATCATATCCGATTTCTTCGACGACGTGGACCGCATCATGCGCGGCGTGGAGCGGCTCCGCTACGACAGCCACGATGTCATCGTGTTCCACGTAATGCACAAGGACGAGATGGCGTTCCCGTTCGATGGCAACATCCGGTTCGAGGGACTGGAGGAGCTGGGCGATGTGAAGACGGACGCCCAGCAGGTGCGGGACGCCTACCGGAGAGTGGTCGAGGACTACCTGGAGGACTTCTCCCGGAAGTGCGAGAAGATAGGCGTGGAGTACGCGCTGTTGGACACGTCCGTTCCCCCGGAGGTGGCGCTGGCGCGGATCCTTTCCCAGCGGATGGGCGCCGCGCTGGCGGGGAGGAGGTAACTCATGCCGTTTCTGTTCCCGGGCCTGCTCGGACTCTGCGGCATCGCCGCGGTGCCGGTGATCATCCACCTGCTCAACCGGCAGAGATACCGGCGGGTGCCGTGGGCGGCGATGAAGTTCCTGCTCGATGCGCTGAAGGACGAGACCAAGAAGATACAGTACCGGGACCTGCTGCTGATGGCGCTGCGCGCGCTGGCCTGCCTGCTGCTGGCGATGGCAATCGCCCGGCCGATAAGCCGGTTTCTCACCGAGGCGGTCGGGTGGGGCGCGGAGACCCGCTCGGTCGTGATCGTCATGGACGACTCCGCCAGCATGAATCTCACCTCCGGCACCGAGACGGTGTTCGAGCGGGCCACGCGGGAGGCGCTCTCGATATGCAGGGAGCTTCCCTCGGGGACCGTCGTGAGCGTCATCACCGCCTCGAAGCCGGCGGAGGTCGTCATCGCCGGCTCCAAGGATATGGAAGAGGTGGTCGAGCGCATCGAATCGCTCCAGGCGACGCACGGCGCGACGGACCTGCCCGGCGCGGTGCGCAAGGCGTCCCGGCTGGCGGAGGAACTGCCCTCCGGCAGGGCGGTGGAGCTGCTGGTGCTTACCGACCTGCAGGCCCGGGTGCTGACCGGAGACGCGGAGCTGCTGCGTAGTCTCTCGCGGGACTTCGAGACCGGGTCCAAGCTGCAGCTGGTGCCGCTCGGGCTGCAGGGGCAGAGAAACCTGGCGGTGACCGGTCTTTCCACCGAGCTGCCGGTTGTCCCGATGAGGGAGCCGGTCGAGGTCGAGGCGGAGGTCACCAACGGCGGCGCCGAGACGGAGACGAACGTGGTGGTCGAGTTCATGGTGGACGGCAGCGCTTCCGGTTCGAAGGTGATATCCAGCCTCGGCCCCGGCGAGTCGGCGAAGCGGACGTTCTATATGGAGACGGACATGCCCGGGGCGAGGCTCCTGGAGGCGGTGGTGGAGCGGGGGCGCGGCCGGCTGTCGGTGGACGACACCAGGCGGCTGATCGTCACCGCGGTGGATAGCGTCAGCGTTCTCCTGGTGGACGGCGAGCCGTCCGAGGAGTTCGGAGACGGAGAGGTGGACTACCTGGACGCAGTGCTGAACCCGGACCTGGAGCACGAGGGGAGGCCGCTGAAGGGCGCCTTCTCGACCCACCGGACCACCTTCGAGGACGTGACGCCGGATCTGATAGCCGACGCGGACATCATCGTGCTGGCCAACGTGCCCTCGGTGTCCGACACCGTGGCTTCCGCGCTGGAGAAGCGGGTGGCGGACGGCGGGTCGCTCCTGGTGTTCCTGGGCGACCAGGTGATACCGGCCGAGTACAACCGGCTGTTCGACGACGCCCTGGCCCGCGAGGAGGAGCGGAGGAAGGAGCGGGAGGCCGCCGGCGAAGAGAAGGACGCCGACGGCGCCGACAGGGAGCAGAAGGACGCCGCGCCGATCGTGCCGCTCATCCCGGCACGGATAGGGGAGGCGATGGGGAGCGCGGACGCGGAGGAAAAGGACTGGTTCCACCTGTCGCCGGAGCACCTGGATCATCCGTGGATGCAGTTCTTCCGCGCCAGGGAGATGCGGGACTATCTCCGGGTGCCGGTCCGAAGGGCGTACCGGCTGGACGTGGATGCCGCGCCCCGGGTCTCCGTGGTCGCGCGCTACACCTCCGGCGAGCCGGCCGTGACGGAACATCGGGTGGGAGAGGGGCGGGTGGTGCTGGTGGGCACCAGCGCGGACCTGGAGTGGAACGACCTACCCTCGGAGCCGGCCGGCCCGATACTGATCAAGAGGATCGCGACCGCGCTGATACCGGGAAGCGGCGTGGACCGGAGCGTGAACGTCGGCCGGCGGGTGCGCATCCCGGTGCCGCGCGACGAGCGGAAACTGCCGATGAAGCTGGTGCGGCCGGACGACAAGGTCCGCACGCTGAAGCCGGACGTGGTGGCGGACAAACCGGTGATCGTCCACGACGGCGACGGCCCGGCCGGGCTGTACCGGGTGAAGATCGAATCCGTCCCTCCCCGGGA
>CAYMFW010000434.1:0-2726 GCA_964389785.1 uncultured Planctomycetota bacterium | reverse complement strand
CTGGAAAGGGGGATGGCTAGATTCTCCACATTAATGAAGTCTCAACATTAATCCATGATCCGGAAGTTCGCCCCATGTCCCGGGTGCACCTTCTTTGAGCGGTACGTGACTCGATCGGTTCCGTCGGCACCTTCTGATATCGACAGCCGCTCCTGGGCCACCGCTCCCCGCACGATGTACTGCGCCAGCGACTCGAGACCCTCCGTGTCTCGCGCCGGCACGGGCTTTCCCACGTACGTGCTGAAGCCCGAATGGTGCCACGAGAGCATGTTCTTGACGAGATCTTCCGTCACCGCCTCCTCTTCGAGCAGCATCCGGAAGACCCGGTGACGGAAGACCTGTTCCAGGATGTCGTCGTCGGGGACCTCCCGGACGGCATAGAAAGTCCCGTGCTGATCGAAGCAGCCCCACGAGACGATCATGTGGACGTGGGGGGTGAGATCCGCGAGGTTGCCGAATGTCTGGATGGCGGCGACCGCGCCGGGGATGACGTCGTCGCGTCCCACCGCCGCCTGGAGGAGGTCGCGCACCGTCTCCCACGCGCAGCGGGCAAGCTTCGAAAGCAGTTTCCTGTTCCGGAAGAAGTGAAGGCGGATTCTCTTCGGGATCGACAGCACCACCTGGCGGTGGGGGACGGGGGCAAAGACTTCGGACGCACAGAATTCAGCGAATTCTAATTGCCTTCGTTTCTGGCAGGACGGACAGAACGAGCGACACTTGCAGGAGAAAGGCAGCAGCAGTTCCCGGCCGCAGTCTGCGCATTTGATGCGGGCGAATCCGTAGTCCGGGATGCCGCAGCGAAGGTAGCGTTCGACGACTTTCTGAACGTGCGCCGACAGGCGGCCGTAGCGGGATTCGAAGCGGTCTTCATAGACGGACACGAACTCGTCGAAGTGGGCGCTGAGGATCCGCCACAATGGGGATCACTGAGACGGCATATCACTCGGTTCAAGACAAAGAGCCGCGATACAAACCGAATCAACTCAGGAGTCTTGTTCCTCCAAATGGTCGAACCCCGCCTGAACAACTCCATGCATTCCTGTACCGGTGAAATGAGCGGATTTCTCAATGCCTGCCAACGCGAATAGAAAACCCCTCTTCCGCCCCGTATCCCTTGATCCATGAGTTCAATTTGAGCCCTCCAATGGTCTCTGCCGGTAAAATCAAGAAACCTGCGCACTTCCCTGTCCATGCGCCTTTGGTCAAATTGCTCCGCGCCGCAATCGAATCTCATCTGTCTTCCCATATCCTCACCCAAGTGGCTCCACTCACGGGTGTTCGCTCATGCCTGGAACCAAAGGATATTCTACAAACAACGCTGGTTACGAAACCTGATGAAGGCTCTGCTTGATGCTTCGTCTTATGCCTTCGATTTCTTTTTCGCTTTTTTCGTTCGCGTCTTGGCCGCCTTGCGCGGCTTCTTCTTGGCACACCGTTTCTCGATAGCGTCGACTCTCTCAACAAGATCCGCGACAGCCGACTTCAGATGTTGCATTTCTCCGTCAATATCTTCGGCAGCAGACAGAAGCGCCCGGTTGACGATATCGAATGAATCCGACCACGGCAGCCCCATGCCATGGTTCCGTTCCTCAACAAGGTGCCCACCGCTATCCAGCCGGCGAGTCTCCACCGTGGCAGGGAAGTCGTGATGACGAGACCCCCGAAGATGGCCACGAACGGCTCTCCAGCACTGAAGCACCAAGGGGACCAACCCGACTATCGAGGCAATCGACCCCGCAACATAGAGAATTTCGAGTCCGGTCTCGTGTTCAACTATGATGATCTTGGTCTTGGTATCCCCGACAAGATGGCCTTTGCCTTGAAAGTTCCCAGGGACCGGCGCATGGTCGATCCTCGCTTCACGTCCAAGGACACCAAGAAGTTCCTGGTACTCGTGATAGGCACCGACGTTTTCACGCACCTTCAGCGAGACGATCTGTTCGGAACTTACGCCGAGCTGGGCGGCCGCATCCGCAAACTTCTCCTTGAAGGCCTTCTCTCTGTAATCCACAAGAACCTCCCTCCATTTATTCTCTACGGGAGCTATTGTAGTGCGCGAAGATCTTCTGTCAATTCTCCCGGCGTCCACCCGCATTCCTCCTCCTGCCCATGCGTTGATGTGTCGAATGAAATCCTCGATTCCGTTCGATGAGCAATACACCTTGACCAGACATCACGCACGGCGTACGATTGGCTGAGGCGCAGGAGGAAAAGGAAAGCATGAAGAACCGGCGAACGATCAAGATATGCATCAGCATTCTGGCGGGTATTCTCATTGCTACCCGCTTCATCTGGCCGGACATGAAGGTCGATTCCATTACGGTGGGCCTTTTCTTCATCGCGATCTTGCCGTGGCTCGGCAGCCTGATAGAGAGCGCAAGACTCCCGGGCGGCTGGGAGGTCAAGTTCCGGGACCTGAAGCCTGCGAGCGATGCCATTCCGGAGGATTCACTCACCCCTCAAGATAAGGCCGCTGACCTGCTGGAGTTCGTGGAACTCGATGCAAGTCTCGCAATCGTCTATCTCAGAATCGAAATCGAAAAGCGATTGCGGGAGCTGGCACGGCTGGTCGGGCTCAACGAACACAAATCCCTGTCCCAACTGTTCCGGCAACTTCAGCGCCGGAAGGAAATCAACCATCCGTTCTTCAGTCGCCTGCAGGAAGTCGTCATGGCCGGGAATCAAGCTGCTCACGGCGCCACGGTGGAGCCGTCCCTTGCAGACTG
>CAYMFW010000433.1:0-2728 GCA_964389785.1 uncultured Planctomycetota bacterium | reverse complement strand
GGTAGGATCGGAACTTCTCATCCGATTAGTTTCCCCAGCCTTGTCTGGGCACACGTTCGACGAGGGTAAACGCCCTGCAGCGTCCGACTAACACATCCCCCACACGCATCTTACGCCGCCTCATGCGATGCATCTCTTCATGCCTTTACCCCTTCTACTCCCTGCGTTTCAGTACTACCTGCCTTTTCAGAGGGCGCCGCGCCCGAGATATCTCCCCTCAGAAATTCGCTTCTCCTCTATTGCTCCCCGAAGCAGTGCACCTTCCCGTCCGTCGTGGTCAGATACAGCCGCCCGCCCGCCGCGGCAACGCCTTCCGGAACGGACGGAGCGGCCAGCTCCCACGAGCCAAGCGTACTTCCATCCGCGGGGGACACGGCTATCAAGCGGCTCTTCGTCGTCTCATCCCAGGCGGCTCCCGCCACGAACAGCGTCTCGCCCGCGAGAACCACTGTGTCCGGACGAACACCCGAAAGGGCCACCGACCATTCACGAGAACCCTTGCGGAAGAGCTTCGCGGAGGAAGGGCCCCCGCGCCTGCCCCGCGCCCACGTTGCCCCGAATATGTCGTCGGCCGTGAAGGCCATGCAGTTCGCCCTCACGCCTCCCAGCGCGCGCGTCCTGACAGTCATCCGCGTTCTCGGGGTCTCGCGGGAGTATCGCCCGAGGGTGATCAAACGCTCCTTCACGTCGCCGGTTTTGGTCTTGATGCGCACGTGCGTCCCATCCTTCTGAGACACCTGCACAATCCTCGGGCTCCCGCTCTTGGCATACACCTCCCACAGGTACACGGATTCCTTTCCCGCGGACAACATCTGGCCCATCAGCCGGGATGTAATCTTCTTCTCCCAGACGATCGTTCCCGTTTTCAGATCGAACGCAACCATGAAAAACCCTTCGAATTCTCCGATCCGTCCCGCGCAGGCGAAGCCGACGCCGCCGTTCGTTACCACGCCGGTGCGCACGGGCCAGACCGATTCCACCCGCTCGTAGGCCACGATCTTCCGCTCGAAAGGTGCCGCATGAAGCTTCCATATCAGCTCGCCGCTTTCCGCATTCATACAGTAGATCCACCCGTCATTAGAAGAAAAGAGGCACATGCCGTCATAGAGGGTAGGCGCAATCTTCACCGGACCGCCCGTCGTAAATGCCCATCGAAGCGCTCCGCTTGCGGCATCGAACGCCTTCACCCGGTCGTCGTGGGTACCGACGAACACCGTGTTCCACGCGACAACCGGACCGGTGGGCTCGTATCCCACGTCCGCCGCCCACAACGACTTCAGCTTTGCGGAAACCGCGGCGCCCGAAGCCGAGCTGCGGGAACCATCGTGCAGAAACATCGGCCAATCGTCCGCGGACAGCTCCCCCTTCCCGGGTTTCGCCGTTCCATTCACAAAACGGTCCCCGCCCAGCGGCGCGGCGGGCACTGTCCGACCCTCCGGCATCAGACCGCACGTGGCCCAGATCTTCGATCCGCAGCTGCAATCGTGAGCGAACGTGTAGATCATCCCGTTACCGGGCACCGTGCCGGGCTTGCAGCCGCTGCGAAGCGACGGCGAACCCCTCAGCTCGCCGCTCTCCACATTCGCGGTCAGCCCTCCCTTGAAGAAGAACTTCTCCGTTGCCGTCTCCATGGTGCACTTGCCCAGGCCGTGCACCACACGGGTCTTGCTCGTACGCGGAAGGGTCTTCCTCTCCTCGCCGGTACGAGGATCGAGAACCAGCCATCCCTGCCGCTGGTTCACGTAGAGGTCCTCACCGATGAAGAACAATTGCTGGTGCGACCGGTATGCATTCCCGATGGTCACATCCTTGCTCCAGAGATGCTTCCCGTCTTCGACGGAAACCGCGTGAAGCTTGCACTCCCCCTTACCCGACATGAAGAACGCAACGCCCCCGTGATACATGGAAAGGCCGGTGCCCTTGAGCCACGGCTGATCCTTCTGTTCCCACAGCTTCTTGCCGGTTCGCAGCTCGAGGCCGACGCACACGCCCTGCGCGCGCGCATGATGAAATGCCTTGCCGTCACCCGCCCGTACCGGATCGCCCTCGCCGATTTCGGTCTCCCAGAGTACATTTCCGTTGGCCGTGTCTATCGCCTTCATGAGACCTTTGCGCTTCTTCATCACCAGCAGAACACCCTCGCAGTATCTGATGCGATCCGCCCCTTCGGTGCCCTTGTAGGTCGCCACGATCTCTCCCGTAGCAGCATCCAGCGCCACGCACGGCCCGCGCGACTCGACAATCGTGTATACCCGTCCGTCTGTCGCGACCACGCGGCCGAGCCCGCCGGCGACGGTCGCCAGCTTCCACAGCAGAAGCCCGTTGTGGCCGTCTCTCGCAACAAGCGGTGTTGGCTTGGGCTCACCATCAGGGAAGAACGGCCATCGATTGTCGTGCGTCTGGAACACTCGTCCCCCGTCGGTCAGGCCGACGAACGCTCCCTTGTGGCCGAGTGTGAATCCGGGATCGCCGATCCACTGCAGCTGCGACGGGTAGCCCGCGAACGAATCCGTGGAGACCGGATTGTCCCCGGCCCCGCATCTCCAGTGAGTCCATCCGCCGAAGCCCTGCGGCACCGGTTTGCGTGCCTTCCACCATTGTTCGGGAGACGCAAGACTCTCGATCTTTTCGAACCCGGCCTTGGCCAGGCTGTCCTTCAGGCCCGGGTCCTGTCCGATACAGACCGTCCCGCCGGGGCTTATAACCCTATACACTTCCTCGATCGTCA
>CAYMFW010000432.1:0-2743 GCA_964389785.1 uncultured Planctomycetota bacterium | reverse complement strand
GCCGTCCACCACGGGAAATGAGATTCGCTTGCTCACCTCCCCGTCCGGCTCCTTGTACCGAAGCTTCACGAAGAAGCTCTCGACGTTGCCGGCCGGGGGCTCGATATAGACCTCACTCTCCTCTTCCCTGCCCCGCTGATACCTCAGACGGTCCACTCGAGGACGAGGGGATCCCTCTCCGGCCGGCACGATCTCGTAGAGAGCCGTCACGGTGTGACCGGCGCCTACCTCACCGGCGTCCTTGGTGTCGTCGTTGAAGTCCTCCTTGCGCAGCGTCCTGTTTTCATATCCGATCAGACGGTACGCGGCAACGGTTGCCGGATTGAACTCCACCTGCACCTTCACATCCTTGGCGATCGTCACCAGCGTTGCGGTCATCTGGTCGTACAGCACCTTCTCCGCCTCCGCCAGGTCGTCGATGTACGCATAGTTTCCGTTGCCCTTGTCGGCAAGCTTCTCCATCTTCGCGTCCTTGAGATTCCCCATGCCGAAACCCAGAACGCTGAGAAACACGCCTGTCTTCGCCTTTTCATCGATGAGCTTCACCAGACTCGCGTCATCGGTTATGCCCACGTTGAAATCCCCATCCGTGCACAGGATCACCCGGTTGGTCCCTTTCCTGATGAAGTGCTTCGCCGCCATTTGGTACGCGAGCTGAATCCCCTCGCTTCCATCCGTGGACCCGCCCGACATCAGTCCGTCGATCGCGCGGATGACGATGTTCCTCCGCTCACATGACGTGGCGGGAAGCACGAGATTGGCGTTGCTGGCGTACGTCACTATCGAGATGTAATCCGCGTCATTCAGCTTCTCGATAAGTTTCCTCATGGCCTTCTTCACGAGCGGCAGCTTGTTCTGCGGACTCATGGAGCCTGATACATCCAGCAGGAAAACCAGATTTGCCGGGGGACGCGTTTCCGCCCTCACTTCCCTGCCCTTGATGCCCACCTTTGCCAGACGGTGCTGCAGATTCCACGGACATGATGCGATCTCGACGTTCACGGAGAAGGGCACACCCTTCGCCGGCTGAGGATAGTCGTACGGGAAGTAATTGACGAGCTCCTCGATCCTCACCGCCTCCTTAGGCGGAAGACTTCCCTCGTTTATGAAGCGGCGCACGTTTGAGTACGACGCGGTGTCGACGTCGATCGAGAACGTGGAGAGCGAACGGCGCTTCGACAGGAAGAACGGGCTCTCGGCCGTCTTGTCGTACGCCTCCTGCGCAAATCTCTGGTACGCGTCGTAGGGACGGTACCCGAAACCGCTGTCGGGAGACAGCTCTGCCAGCGTCTTACTCTCTTCAGTCTTCTTCTTTCCGGACTCCTCCCATCCGGGGACCTCCCCCCTGGTCCCGTACACCGCGTCCAGCTTCTGCAGGCGCTTAATTGCGGGGGACGGCGTCGCGGCGGGAGGTCTCTCACGCAAAGTCACGTGAAGCTCCCTTCCATACGGCTCCGGCGTCTCCTCGCCGGCAACATCCGAAGGCAGCTGGGCGTTGCAGCGTCCCCCGGCACCCCTCCATCCGTACCGACCGCCGGGAGGACCTGCCGCGCCGACTCCGATGGAGCTGACGATCCCGGTCGAACCCGCGTCGGCGAAGCTAACCGCGTCCTCGAAGCCCCTGGCGCTCTTGAGATCCTGGTCGTCGTCAGCATCGAAGTGGTCCCCGATCTCGAATTCCTCCGTCACTATCACAGGTACAGCCTCTTCATCTTCCTTCGCGTCCCAGGGAGACTCCCTCTTCATCATCTCTTTTTCCCTGCGGATCATGTCGAGACCGTCGGCGACCACGATATCCCCAGCCTTGTCCCGCTCCACGGAACTGAACCGAGGACGCGACTTTTCGCCGTGCTCCTCCATCGAAAGAGCGACCGGATATCGTACATCCGGAGTGGTATCTCTCATCGCTCGCGGCTGGAAGACCCACGTCACTCCGGCCGCCAGCAGGAGCGCCGCCGCCGCTCCCATGGGGTAGGAGAGGTACCATCTGATTCTGCGCGGCTCCGCCGGCATACCGGCTCCCTCCAGCTCCGCGCGGATTCTCTCCCTGTGCTCTTCGGAAAGCCCTTCAACGTGCTCCTTGGAGAACCGCGCGGAGACCATCCCCGCAATTTCCCGCATCTCTTCCACGTACTCGCGGGCCTCCGCATTTTGCGCGACGAATTCCCTCGCGCCGGATTCCTCCTTCCCTGCCAGCTCGCCCAGCGCGTAGGCCGTCAGTTTCTCTCTTTTCATCTTCACGATACACCTCCTGCTTCTGATTTCGCCCTTGACGGAACGAGCTGCTTTCTGATCCGGTCGAGGCCCGAATGGATCAGAAATCCGACGTTGGACACGCTCGTCTTCATCACCAGAGCGATGTCCCTGTACTTCAATCCATGCTGAAACTTGAGGCATATCGCCTCTTTCTGGCTGATTGGCAGCTCATCTACAAGTTCTCTTACTTTTGCCACACTCTCAAACCTCTCGAGATCCTCGTCGGGCCGGGTGTTGTCGACCAGGGATCCCCGAGGGGGCGCCTCGCCTGCGATCTTCATTCGCGCCTCCTTCTTCCTGATATCCAGGGCGAGATTCCGGCTGACCGCGTAGAGCCAGGGAGCCAGGTGGTTCTTCAGCATAGACCTCCTGGACCTGCATAGGCGGAGGAACGCCTCCTGCACCACGTCTCTCGCCCTCTCCACGTCACCCAGAATGTGGGTCACATATCCGACCAAGGGCCTCTCGAATTCCTCGACTGCTGCTT
>CAYMFW010000431.1:0-2768 GCA_964389785.1 uncultured Planctomycetota bacterium | reverse complement strand
GACGCCGCTGTCCACGTAGCAGCCGGCGACCGTTCCTACTCTCGAGACCTTGAACGTTGCTCGCACCGTGAGCCTGCCCACGACCTTCTCTCTCTTCTCCGGCTCCAGCATGCCTTCGAGGGCGGCCCTCATGCTGTCCACCGCCTCGTAGATGACGCCATAGGTGCGGACATCCACGCCCTTGTCCTCGGCCAGCGCCGCGGCCTGAGGCGTGCAGACGACGTGAAATCCTATGATAATCGCGTCCGAGGCGTCGGCGAGAAGGATGTCCGATTCGTTTATGCCTCCGACGCCCTTGTGCAGTATGTTGAGCCTGACCTCTTCGTGCCCGAGCTGACCGAGGGCGCCTTCCAGCGCCTCGAGCGAGCCGTGCACGTCGACCTTCAGTATCAGGCGAAGCTCCTTCAACGCTCCCTCCGCAATGCTGGTGTAGAGGTTGTCCAGCGTGACGTGCTTGCGGCGGAACGCTCTCTCCTCGGTCCTGCTCCGGCGCTTGCTGTCCCCCTTCTGCCTCGCTTTCTGGAGGTCCTCCATCACCCGGAAGCGGTCCCCGGCTTCCGGAACGTCCTGGAGGCCGGTGATCTGCACCGGGGTGGAGGGGCCGGCCTCTTTCATATTGGCTCCGAGGTGGTTCTTGAGAGCCCTGACCTTTCCGTAGGTGGCGCCGCACAGCACCGCGTCTCCCCGCCGCAGCGTTCCCTCCTGAACGAGGAATCGTGCGAGTACGCCCTTCTTGGGGGAGCGCTCGACCTCGATAACGGTTCCGCGCGCGGGTTTGCTCGGATTGGCCTTGAGCTCGAGAATCTCGGTCTGGAGCGCCAGCATCTCGAGCAGGTCATCTATGTGGTCGCCCGTTTTCGCGGACACGTCTACGACTATGGTGTCGCCTCCCCATTCCTCCGGATTGAGCCCCGCGGTCGCGAGCTGCTGACGCACCTTGTTCGGGTTGGCGTTGGGGAGATCTATCTTGTTCACCGCGACTATCACCGGCACGCCGGCCGCCTTCGCGTGATCCATCGCTTCCTGCGTCTGCGGCATCACGCCGTCGTCCGCCGCCACGACGAGCACCACGACGTCGGTGACGTTGGCTCCCCTGGCGCGCATCGCGGTGAACGCCGCGTGGCCGGGCGTGTCGAGGAACACCACCCGCTTTCCGTGTGCTTCAACCGAATACGCGCCGATGTGCTGGGTGATGCCCCCGTGCTCGCCGTCGACCACGTTGGTCTCCCGTATCCGGTCGAGGAGGGACGTCTTGCCGTGGTCCACGTGTCCGAGGAACGTGACGACCGG
Source organism: uncultured Planctomycetota bacterium (assembly GCA_964389785.1). Classification (GTDB taxonomy): domain Bacteria; phylum Planctomycetota; class CAYMFW01; order CAYMFW01; family CAYMFW01; genus CAYMFW01. The sequence goes on along the minus strand of CAYMFW010000431.1, from coordinate 1,478 downwards.
CGCCCGGGGCTCGAGGGCGGCCGGGTCCTCGGGTTCCTCTTCCTCCTCCTCCGGTACTTCGGGTGCCTCCACGGTCGCGACCGCCACGCCGAACTCATCGGCGACCAGCTCCATGACGTCGGAGTCCAGCGTCTCATTTATCGTGGCGAACACTCCCTGGGTCATCAGCTTGGCGATGAGCTCGTTCGTCTTTATCCCGAGCAGGTCGGCGAACTCTTTCACCGTCATCCCCGGATGCGCGGCCAGCTTCGCGGACGCGTCCAGCTCCGGCTTCTTCTCGGGCGCCGGCTCGGGCTCCGGTTCCGGCTCCGCTTTCGGCTCTTTCTTCTGTTCAGCCGCTTTCGCCGCCTTCGGCTCGGCTTTCGGCTTCGGTTTCGCCTTGGCCTTCGCCTTCTTCGGCACCGTCTTCGCGGCAGGCGCCTTGGCGTCGGTTCCCTTCAGGACCGCCACCTGTTCGTCGTCCAGGGCGTTCATGTGGTTTGAGACGTCTATGCCCTTCGCGTGGCAGATCTCGATGAGCTCCTTGCTGCCCATCCCGAGTTCTTTTGCAAGCTCATGTACCCTCATGACTTACCTTCCTTCTCCGCGTCCGCCTTCTTTTCCGCCTGCTCTTCCCTCTCGGCCTTCCGTGTTCTGGATGTCTGCTCCTCCTGTCTCGGGTGGGCGGTGCGCGCGGCCCCGATGAGCTGTTCCGCGGACTTCTTCCCGAGGCCCTTGAGCTGGGAGATCCTGTCCAGGTCCGCGGCAGCGATGGCCGCGATCGAATCGTATCCGGACTCGAGCAGCGTCTTCATCAGCCTGTCGCCGACACCCGGCAGGTTCCGTATATTCTCCACCTCGATCGCGAGGCGTTTTTCGTACTCCTCCATCGTCATCACGTCGATTTCCCAGCCCACCAGCTTCGACGCCAGGCGGACATTCTGTCCTCCCTTTCCGATGGCTATCGAGAGCTGATCCAGGTCCACGAGGACCACGCAGTGTTTTCGGTTCTCGTTCAGCACCATCCGGTTCACCTGCGCCGGCCGCAGCGCACTCTTGATGTATTCTCCGGTGTCCTCGTTCCATCGGATGATGTCGAGCTTCTCGTCGCGCAGCTCGCTGATTATGTTCCTGACGCGCATGCCGCGCACGCCCAGGCAGGCGCCGACGCTGTCGCACTTGGGATTGGAGGAGAACACGGCGACCTTGGAGCGCTTTCCGGGCTCGCGCGCGATGTCCTTGATCTCCACGACACCTTCCTGGATCTCGGGTATCTCGCCTTCGAACAGCTTTCTCACGAAGTCGGGATGGGTGCGGGAAATGATGATCTTTACCTTGTTGCCGGCCTTTCTCACGTCCAGGATCATCACCCTGATCCGGTCGCCCGGGTAGTAACGTTCGGAGGGCACCTGTTCGTAGTCCGGGAGAAACGCTTCGCTCTTTCCGAGCTTCACCACCACCGTGGACGACGGCACGGCGTTCTACGTCGGGGTGCCGGT
>CAYMFW010000430.1:0-2772 GCA_964389785.1 uncultured Planctomycetota bacterium | reverse complement strand
ATCAACGAGGGCGGCGACTGAGTAAAGGTTGTTGGTGGTGTAGTAGAACTGTTCCCTGGAATCGGCGAAGTCTCCGTCAGGACCGAGCGTGGAGCCGTCCCAGAAGTCAGAGCGGCCGTGGACAACCTCGTCGATGTACGCGCCCCCGTAGACGTAGTCGCGGAGGAGATCCTCGGTCGTGTAATCGCGCTCTTCTATGTTCCGCCACCCGTCCCAGACGTAGATGATTTCTTCGTCAGGCGTGCCGTCCTGGTCCTCGTCGGCCTCGCGCCACACCCTCCGGTTCATCACGTCGTAGCTTATCTCCGCGACCGTAACATTCGGCGCGCCTTTGAGCTCTACTTTGGTAAGACGGTTGAGAGCGTCCCACTCGATGCACTGAAACTGCCTCCGGGAAGTTGCGGGATGTTCAGGGCTTATGGCTTCCGCCTTTTCCCGACGACACGTTTTTTGGGGTGTCATCTGCCGTTCGAACGCCTTCTCACCCTCATAAGGTGTCTCGTTACGGTCACGATGGCACCTTCCTCGAGGTCCTTCCCGTGCCTCTCAAGGATTTGCCCCATAATAGACACACGTCTGCCGCGCCGCACATCGGGCAGCCTGATGATACCAGCGTGGCTCAAACCCTCCCGAAACACCAACGCACCGAAATCCTTGTCCAACGTGACCAATATCCGCTCTTGCTGCTGGGCCTGTTCCAAAATTTCCTGGTCATCCATCCGGCAGTCAGCATCCCGAACCTGGGCAACGTCATGCCCCACTCGAATGAGGTATTCCGCCACCGCAGTCCCGACGCAAACATCGATAAGGAATCTCACGTCCCGCTTTCTACCTTGATCGATTCCAGCGTCTCGCTGCCGGCTCGTTCCGCGGCGAACGCAAGACACGCCCTGATGTCATCCTTCTCGAGGTCGGGATAATCCCCGAGGATCTCCTCTTCCGTCGCCCCCTGGCTCAACAGCGAAAGGACCATATCCACAGATATCCTCATTCCTCGTATGATCGGCTTGCCCCCGAATATCTGAGGGTTCCATTCTATTCGTTTCAGAAGATCTTCCATGGTTTCTTCCTCCCCGCTAATGCTCCCGGTCAGCCATTCTCCGTCTGACATATTATACGGCCATTTCCAGCAGCCGCAACGACCCCCTCCCGGTTGCAGAGGCGCGCTGCTTCACAATGCCTTTGGCCGCTGTACGGTCTGAGGCGGCACGGAAGCCCCTATGTAGTCGTACCTCGGCGAAGAAGAAAGGTCCGTTGACGAGCATTCCCCCAGACATCTACTGGGTGTAATCAGCACCAACAAAGTCAAATCCATCAGCTGTATCAGAAAAATAGATTTCCCCGTCTTTCTTGCCCCACGCAGTTTTAGTAACACCCGAAATCCATCTTAATGCGATGAACAACTCTAAGTCGTCAACTCGTAATGTTACAGGAGGATCTGAGAGCATGTTTTGATCCTTCCGCAAGACGACACCTGCCATCTCTTGCACTTTTTGAAGGACCTCGGACAGGGGAACCACTGAGAAGCCGAAGGAGACCTTCTTCTCCTCAAGATAACGGAGGGTTTCAACGTCCCGACCAGGATACCACCACTCCAAGGTGGTGGGTTCCGCTCGCTGGGCTGGGCAACCGGAAAGACCAAGAACAAGGAGGAAAAACGCTGTCGGAATTGCGATGCATGGTACACCAAAGAGATACGTAACCGTGGCATTCATTGAGAAACGATTTTTCATTTATCGAGTCCTATAGACTTGAGCATCCACGGGGTCTTCTTCCCCATGGGTAATCCTGCTGAAATAATATTCCACCAAGCATTATCCCCCTTCGCATATTCAAAGGACAAGACAAGCTTCCCTGTCTTAATTCCTATCACACTGTTCTTCTTGCTTTTATCAGAAAGGATAGCGGTAAACTGGAACGTCAGAGTGTATCGCTTTCCTTCCTCGAAGAGATCTGGGGTGTATCGTCTCTTCCCACCCAGCTTCTCGTCAGGAACATTTCTTGAAAATATGTTGTGGAGCAGGCCATGGTGCCAAGAAAGGTAGAGTTCGTTACGACCCTCTTGCACAGCAAGAGGAATGGTGGTCGAGGAGGGATACTGATGCCCGCCTTTCTTGTCTTTCACGAAGAAGATCGGATAAGAACTCCCTTCGGGATTAATTGGATCAACGCCCTCTATTGTCGGATACGGTTGCAGCTTCCCGGGCAGACGACCACCAAACCACGCGGTAAGTCGGCAATGCTCAATAGAACCCGACTTGCTTTCATTTTTGACAAGGGTAGTATTGAAGGTGAGCAACACTCCGTACTGAATTGGTCTATTCCAAGGACTATTTGCATTCAATCCGGACGTTCCCAAGCTGAAATTACAGCAAGATTCCCCTTTCTTATTGGCGCTTCCTTCCTCTTGTCCAAAAGGATCAATCCCATCTGGAACAAAGTACGCACCGTAGACGTTCATCCCATCCAGATAACCTGCGGAGTCCCTCCCCACAAACCTCCCCAGCTCTGCCGAGTAATACCGATTCCGGAAGTGCATCAGCTCGGATTCGGGATCGCTGCGCCTCCCCGTGAAGGTCACATGCTGGATATCACTGTAGGAGGAGGTGGCGTCGTCTGACGTGAACCACGTTGAGTCTACGCCAGCGCCGGTATACGTCGTAACAGCCCCGTAAGGCAGATACTCGTACCGCTCGATCACACTGCCGGAAGCATCTACGAGAGCTGCGACTGAGTAGAGGTTGTTGGTGGTGTAGTAGAACTGTTCCTTGG
>CAYMFW010000429.1:0-2786 GCA_964389785.1 uncultured Planctomycetota bacterium | reverse complement strand
CGCGGAACTCAGCCCGTTTCGAAGTCCAGGTGAGCAGGGGCCTCGACGCGGACCGCGCCGGGCTGGAACGTGAGGCGGATCGGGCGGTGCTCGTCCGCGGTCAGGTAGCCTGCGGCCCAGAACGCGAAGCCCAGCCAGAAGGACCTTCCCTTCACGAGCTATCTCGATTCCGTGCTGAAACCGGAGATCGAAAGAAAGGCGATGGTCGAGAACGCCCGCATATCGTCCCTGGACTTCGGAAGCCGCATCATGTTCGACAAGCGGCGATGGGAGTTCACCACCAGGAAGTTCACCGCCGGCGACCCGGACGGATACGCGCAGGCCCATCTGAAGAAGCCGGTGAAGCAGGCGATGCTGTACTTCCCGAAGCCGCAGTTCAAGGAGGCGGTCGTCACCGGGCAGGTGCTGGTGCACGAGGCAACGACACCAACGCCGGAGGACTGGCACATCATCGGCTGCGGCATCGGCCGCCGGGAAAAGGGCAGGAGCTACGCGGTGAGCTCACTGTGCACGCAGTCCGAGGGCAGCGTGGTGTCCCGGACGGTGAGCAAACGCTGGCGCTGGTTCTGCATGCACGCGGACTACCGGGGAAACGGCAGATGGCTCCTGCGGTACTGGATATGGATGGAGGGCCGCCAGCCCGCCGACATCCGCGCCATCGACCTGGGAACCCTTCCGCCGACCCAGAGACAGGACATGCTGGCGATCGACACGGACGATATCACCCGATCCGGCATGGAGCGGGACGTGACCGACTGGGACCCCACCGCCGGCCTGGGACTGATGGGTCAGTACCTCACGGCCACGTGGCGGGGGCTCGGGGTCCAGGTGATACGCCCGGCGGACGCCCCGCTCTACCGCGAGGATTTCGAGAAGGGGTTGGGCGGGTGGGTCGAACACATCGACGACGAGCAGGTGAAGGGCAGGAAGCACCTCTCGACGGTGAAGATCGACACCCCGCGCGGCCCGAGCACCGTGCTGCGCGTGGACTGCGCCGGCACGCAGGACAAGACCATCGTCGCCCGCCTCCCCTTCGTCCCCGTGGCGAAAGCCATCGCCGTCGAATGCGACGCGCGCATCGAGGAGAGGTACGACGACACGAAGCCGGCGTCGTGGATGCTGTCGTGCCGCATGCGGCCGACGGGCACCAAGGAGATTCTGAAGGAATCGTCGCAGACGGTCGTGGTGGGAAAGTGGTGCCGGTATCGCAGGGAGCTCGTTATTCGGAAGGATGACCGGGGATGGGCCGTTTTCACGACGTCGTACGTGGACGGCAAGCTGTCCCGGCGCGCCAGGCTGGGGCTCGACGAGTTCGACAACTGCTTCCAGATCGGCCTCGGCGTGACGAACGGCCGGGCGGTGTTCGACAATATTGTGGTGAAGGAACTGAATGTGGAATAGGTAACGAACGCCCGCCGCGGACTTTGGCGAGCACACGGCGGGCACTCGAGACAAAAACACGAGGAGGTAGCACATGCACTGGGCAGGATGCGTTCCCCGGTCTTCTGGGTTCCATGATACGCTGGAGAGGTCCCTTCGTCAAATCGAAGCGCACGGCCTGAATCCCGCGAGAGTACGGTTCCTGTTCATCCAGCCGCCGTTCCCGGAGCACTATCTGGGCGACTTCCCGGTGTACGAGCCGCTGCACGTGCACATTCTGGAGGCGGTCACCCGGGATATTGCCGAGACCCGGCTGTTCGACGGCAGGATCGACTCGGAGAAGGACTTCGTCCGGATGCTCAGGGAGTACCGGCCGGAGATCGTGGGCGCCACCACCCACATGGCGGGAGAGATACACCGGGTGAAGGAGCTGCTGGAGACCGCCAAGAACGTGGTGCCGGGGGCCCTCACCATCGTGGGCGGCCAGCACGCGACGCTGCTTCCGGAGGACCTGTACGACCCGTGCGTGGACCTGGTCTGCATCGGTCCCGGCGAGGAGACGTTCAGGGAAGTCGTGGAAACGTACCTCTCCGGCGGCGATTTCACGGACATCGACGGGCTGGCGGTGAAGCAGGGCAGGAAATACGTCCTGACGAAGCCCCGGTGTGTCCGCTCCGGCACGTTCTCCTGGCCGGCGATGGACTGGAACCTGGTGAGCGACCGGTACAAGAGCAAGTACTTCACGTTCGACCAGTGCCCCACGGTTTACACGATAACGACGTCGGGATGTCCGTACCGGTGCAGCTTCTGCTCCCTGTGGGCGGCCGCCCGGGGCACGTACCGGCGGCGCTCGCCGGAGGACATCGTCGAGGACATCTGCAGCCAGCCCCAGCCGTACGTGCACCTGACCGACGACAACACGTTCCACGATGAGGAGCACGCCATGGAGATATACCGCCTGCTCAAGAAGAGCGGGGTGAAGAAGAAGATCATGGCGTACGCCCGCACCGACACGATCGTGAAGCGGCCGGAATCGCTCGAGAAATGGTGCGAGGTGGGCCTGCAGGCGCTCGTGGTGGGCATGGAGGCGGTGACGGACGGCCACCTGGAAACGATGAACAAGCGGACGAACGTGGACGTCAACATCCGCGCCCACCGGATACTGGAGGAGCTGAAGATAGAGAACTGGGCCCACTTCGTGATGATGCCGGACTTCCGCAAGGAGGACTTCGACCGGGTGTGGGACTTCGTCGAGCGGATGAACATGCCGTACCCGGTGTTCGTGCCGATGACGCCCATCCCCGGCACGCCGCTCTTCTTCGAGGCGAAGGAGAAGGGACAGCTCTCGGTGTTCGACTACGGCTTCTACAACCTGACGTACATGGTCTTCAAGACGGCCATCCCCA
>CAYMFW010000428.1:0-2799 GCA_964389785.1 uncultured Planctomycetota bacterium | reverse complement strand
ACCGCGGACATCCAGGCCCGCATCGCGCAGATCCGGCGGGAGATCGAGGATACCACCTCGGACTACGACCGGGAGAAGCTGCAGGAGCGGCTGGCGAAGCTGGCGGGCGGCATCGCGGAGGTCCGCGTGGGCGCCGCGACCGAGAGCGATATGAAGGAGAAGAAGGCGCGAATAGAAGACGCGCTGAACGCCACGCGCGCCGCGGTGAAGGAAGGCATCCTTCCCGGAGGCGGTGTCGCTCTCATCAGGGCGGCCGAGGAACTGGACAAGGTGAAGACCGCGGACGACGACGAGAAGACCGGCGTGGCGATAGTTCGCAGGGCGGTCGAGGCGCCGCTGGTGCGCATCGTGGACAATGCCGGCCAGGACGGCAGCGTGGTGCTCAACAGAGTGAAGAAGGAGAAGGGTTCCTTCGGCTACGACGCCGAGAAGGGCGAGTACGGCGACCTGATCGACGCGGGCGTGATCGACCCCTGCAAGGTGACGCGCGCCGCGCTCCAGAACGCGTCCAGCGTCGCGATCCTGCTCTTGAGCACCGAGTGCCTGGTGACGACCATACCCGAGAAGAAGCCGGAGATGCCGGCGGGAGGACCGGAAGGCATGGGCGGCATGGGCGGTATGGGAGGCATGGGAGGTATGGGCGGAATGGGTGGAATGGGCGGAATGTATTAGGAAAGGAGTCCCAAGTGGCAAAGAAGAAAGTGAACATGATACCTCTCGACGACAGGATCATCGTGCGGCCGATGGAGGCCGAGGAGACGACCGAGGGCGGCATCGTGCTGCCGGACACGGCCAAGGAGAAGCCGCAGAAGGGTGAGGTGGTCGCCGTCGGGGACGGCAAGCTGCTGGAGGACGGCGGCAGGGCGAAGATGACGCTGAAGAAGGGTGACGTGGTCCTCTTCGGCAAGTATTCCGGGACCGAGGTGAAGGTCGAGGGCGAGGAGTATTCGATAATGCGCGAAAGCGACGTCCTCGCCATCGTCGAGGGCTAGGAGGAAACGACATGGCAGCGAAACAGATTCTGTACGGCGACGACGCCCGTCAGAAGATACGCAAGGGCGTGGAGATCCTCGCCAGGACGGTGAAGACCACGCTCGGAGCAACCGGACGCAACGTGATGTTCGAGAAGAAGTTCGGTTCTCCGGCGGTCACCAAGGACGGCGTCACCGTGGCGAAGGAGGTCGAGCTGGAAGACCCCTTCGAGAACATGGGCGTGAAGATGGTGAAGGAGATCGCGTCGAAGACGAGCGACGTGGCGGGTGACGGCACGACCACCGCGACCGTGCTCGCCGAGGCGATTTACCACGAGGGCCTGAAGTGCGTCACCGCGGGGATGAACCCCATGGCGGTGCGCGAGGGCATCGACAGGGCGGTGGAGGCCGCGGTCGAGGAGCTGAAGCGGGTGAGCCGCCCGGTGAAGACGCGCGACGAGATGAAGAACGTCGGCGCGATCTCGGCAAACAACGACGCCTCGGTCGGCGAGCTGCTGGCGGACGCGATGGAGCGGGTCGGCAAAGACGGCGTGATAACGATTGAGGAGGCGAAGGCCACCGAGACCACGCTCGACCTGGTGGAGGGAATGCAGTTCGACAAGGGCTTCATCTCCCCCTACTTCATTACAAGCGCGGAGAGCATGGCGGCCGAGCTGGAGGACGCGCGGATACTGATCCACGAGAAGAAGATATCCAACATCCGGGAGCTTGTGCCGATTCTGGAGAAGGTCGCCAGCATCGGCGCGCCGCTGCTGATAATCGCCGAGGACATCGAGGGCGAGGCCCTCGCCGCCTTGGTGGTCAACAAGCTGCGCGGCGTGCTGAAGTGCGTGGCGGTGAAAGCCCCGGGCTTCGGCGACCGGCGCAAGGCGATGATGCAGGACATGGCGATACTGACCGGCGGCCGGGTGATCTCCGAGGACCTCGGGCTGAAGCTGGAGTCCATTACCCTCGACGACCTGGGCGTGGCGAAGCGCATCACGGTGGATAAGGAGAATACGACCATCGTGGAAGGCGCGGGCACGAAGAAGGACATCGAGGCGCGCATCGCGCAGATCCGGACGCAGATCGAGAAGACGACGTCCGATTACGACCGGGAGAAGCTCGAGGAGCGGCTCGCGAAGCTGGTGGGCGGCGTGGCCGTCATCAACGTGGGCGCCGCGACGGAGGCCGCGATGAAGGCGAAGAAGGACCTGGTTGAGGACGCGCTGCACGCGACGCGGGCGGCCGCCGAGGAGGGCATCGTGCCCGGCGGCGGCATCGCGCTGCTTCGCGCGATAGAGAAGGTGCAGGACGTCAGGTCCCGGGTCAAGGGAGAAGCCAAGGCCGGCGTGGACATCATCGTCAGGGCGATGGAGATCCCGCTGAGGCAGATCGCCGTGAATTCCGGCTTCGACGGCGCGGTGATAGCGTCCGAGGCGAAGGAGAAGAAGTTCGAGGTCGGCTTCGACGCGAATACCGGCGAGTTCGGCGATATGTTCGGCAAGGGGATCGTCGATCCGACGAAGGTGGTGAGGGTGGCGCTGCAGAACGCGGCGAGCATCGCGTCGCTGCTCCTGACGACCGAGACGATGGTGACCGACCTGGAAGACGAGGAAGAGGCGGTCGCCGGCAGCGTGAGCTGAGTATAGGAAAGGGTGGCGGCAGGACGTCACTTGCTCATTCTCGGCGCTCATGGGATTATTGAGCGCCTCCGAGGACGAGATTTGACCGACAGAGGAAAGTGGGGCCTTCGGGCCCGCCGGTCAAATCTCGAACCCGCAAGTGACGAACCTGCCGCCACCCTCTATGATAGAGAACCTGACCG
>CAYMFW010000427.1:0-2801 GCA_964389785.1 uncultured Planctomycetota bacterium | reverse complement strand
TGTTGGTAGCCGATGGCCGTTACTGAAAAGCAGGCGGCTTAACTCCAATGTTATGCAGAGTAACAACGGAAATATGAGACTCATCTGGCGATTCGTAGGCGTGTTCATTATTCTGGCATGTGCATTGCTGGGAGCACGGCTGTTGGGCTATCGTGTCGTGGAGGACTCTCGCATCGTGGGCGAATGGACGCTTGAAAGAGCAACGCGGGCGGGCGGGCAGGCGCAGGAACGTGCATCCGCTGCTCAACTCGTTCTTCTATTTCGCGAGGACGGCACTTGCCTTAGAAGCATGCTTTCTGGAAATGTCACAAGAACTTATCAAGGCACATATCGTCTTGACGGTGACCGTATCATTATTAAAGGAACAGAAATGGAAGAAGCATGGTCGGTGAAATTTGAGAACGGCAAAATGATACTGACAGAGGGTCACGCTGTGATGGTTTTCACAAGAGTTGACTCAGGCAAGAAGTAGGCATAACAACCAGATGGAGCGCGACGTGCTTCGCACGCGGCTCATCCGGGACGTTCGGTGAAATGAAATCAGGAGGAGAGAGATTATTCTGATGAGGATGTACAGAGAGTTGTGTTTCCTGTGTGTTGCGTGTGTAGTGTTCTGTGCTTCCTGCACATCACCCACCAAGACCACAAGAGTTCCTTCCTGCGAGGATGTGCTCGACAGAATGGACACTCTGCTTGCGCAGCATAGAAAGCCGCCCGATCATCTCACGCGGACCAACAGCATCAAGAAATCTGGCGACTTTGATGTGTCTCAGTTCTTCAAAATACTTCCCAACGTTTCCATGGAGAAAGGCTATTGCCTCGATTATGTCCATTTCTACTCGCCTGGAGGATGTGCGATTGCTTGCCGTCCCGAACTCTACGCAAGGAAAACAAGCCAGAAGCCCTATGCAACCGTGACAGATTTTTGGAATCAGTCCGGGGACGCGATTGAGAATAGCTTCGGTCACCCCGACTTCCCTCCGTGGCTGGAGCACGTCAAGTGCGACGGGTCGCCTGAGGGGTTTCTGCAGTTATTCATGTTGGCCAAGCGGGGTGCTGACTTCTATGACTACGGGGAGACGGAACATCCCATGCGGACATCGGCAACCGTCACGCTGAAGCAAGACAGCGCGACAGTAAACGTAGACGGGACCGAATGGACTGTCCGGAAGCAGTTTCCTCACATGGTCCTCTCATCAGGGACAACTCAGTTCTCTCCTGGAACAGACTCGCGACATTATTCTGCAACGGCGGACGCTCTGGCGAGAGGGGCACTCCAACAGGATTTCCGGAAAGGCCAATTCGAAGGGCGATCAACAAAACCGTACCTGTTGGCAGACTACAAACGATTGTACATTCGGTTCGCACGGAGTAAAGGGGACCATATTGAAGTGCGGTACTTTTTGAAGGAAGCGAAAGGTCACAAGGGTCAGCCAAGATGGTTGACCGTGTATTTCAATGAGGAAACCGAGACGATCAAAGTCGACTCGGCTTACAGAAAGGGAGAACCTTACCCTTTCAAAAACTAACCTATGGAAACACCGAACAAAGCGATGAACACCGACAAGCAGGGTCCGCGCCCTTTGGGCGCTTCCCCTCCTTGCGGGTTATCGCAAACGTTCGGTGTCATGAGAAGAGGCAAAGAGAGGATTTTTCGTTGCAGCTGAGAACGACGCGTTACCTTCCGTGGGCTTTGAGCCTGTTGCTGTGTGCCTCATGCGTGTCGCCAACGCGGCATGGCGGAGCATCCAAGCGCGCAAGGACCGTAGCCGTTGCGGGACATCAGGCGATTCTAAGAAGGATGGAAGTCTTTCTTTCAGACAACCGGAGGACACCGGAGCATTTGGACAAGGGCGACGCAGTGAAGAAGCCGAATGATCTCGACATGGCAGAATTCTTCAAAATACTCCCGAACATCTCTCTGGAAACCGGGTATTCTCTCGATTATGTCATGTTTCGCGGGGGAGGCAGCCTCTCGCCAGGGTCTTCGATGCCTATCTTGTATGCCAGGAAGACACGCAGGGAGCCCTACAAGACCCATCGGGACTTCTGGGAGGACTCAGTGGAGGCCGCGGCGAGCGTCCGGTTTCGTTCCTTCCCACGATGGTTGGAGCACGTCCGGAGCGACGGGTCTCCGGAGGGGTATCTTCAGCTCTTCACGCTGAAGGAGTTGGGAGACCATTTCTACGATACAAACGACGAAGTCGTGAACCGTCTCCCGAAGTTCGTATGCTCACAGAATGCCCTTCACGAGGCCCTCGACAAGTGGAATGAGGACTACGGGCTTCCATCAGGATTCCTGCTGAAGGCCAGGAAGCTGGACGCCGCAGCCAAGGTATCATTCGAGAACGACAGAGTGACTGTCAGTGTTATGGAAGCATCGATGGGTGATGACTGGTCGTTGGAGCTGAGGCAGACCGATTGGACAGTGAGGAGAGCATTTCCGCATGTTGGCATTGTAGTCAAAGAGCGGATCCTTTTGGATTCGTCGAATCACCCTGGCTATAGCGGCAAGCTTCCCAAGGTGCTCAGCGTTTCTCGCGAGGCGCTTTCTGAACGCTACTATGCAGTCGCTGACGACCTGCTTCGCAAGGAATTGGAAAGGGTCGCCTCGGAAAATGGCGAAGCAGGGGCGGAGGCCTTCCGTTCCGAGGACTACAGACGGACCCCGGGCCGGTACGTTCTGAAAGACCGCACGCTCATCGTCGTCACCTACCTATTGAAAGAGGGAGCAGGTGTGCGCGGTCAACCCCGAGTTGTAGGCATCAACTTCACTGGCGGGATTGAGGAGGCGCGAGTCA
>CAYMFW010000426.1:581-2820 GCA_964389785.1 uncultured Planctomycetota bacterium | reverse complement strand
ATCGTCGGCGGGGTGGTGTCGGGGGCGTCCGCGGTGGTGAACGACCAGGTGTTGTCGGCGGCGAGCGCGTTTTCCGCGAGGTCCAGGATGTCCGTGGTGACGGTAGCGGTGTACGTGGTTTCGTAGGCCAGGTCCGCGTCCGGCGTGAACGTCGCCGTTCTGGTCGCCGCGTTATACGTCACGGTGCCGGTCACGCCGCCGTTCACCGAGAATGACGAGGTGTCCAGGGTCGTCTCGTCTATCGCCTCGCTGAACGTGACGGTGACGGCCGAGCCGATCGACACGTCCGTGGCCCCGTTGGCCGGGACGGTTGAGCTTATCGTGGGGGCCGTGGTGTCGCTGCCGCCGCCTCCTCCTCCGCCTCCGCAGGCGAGCGCGAATCCGAATACCACCGCCAGTCCGATACCAGGCCAGAACCTCATCGTTTCCGAACTCATCACATGTCTCCTTCTTCTATGCCCTTGATGAAACCGTGCTATTAAAGGTGGTGAGCGGAGGGGTGTCAACACGAATCCGGGGAGGCCCGGGGAATGAGATGCCGATCGTGAATTCTATAGAATACGAATGCGGCTAATGGTAGATGCTCAGCTGCACGAAGAGACTCAGCGGGGAGCCGCCGTACTCGCTCTCGAGCGTGCCGTTCGTGGGCTCGTCGCCCCACGGAATGAAGCCGCTGAGGGAGAAGGACACGTTTTCGGCGAAGTCCCAGGTGAGCGACGGCGTGACCAGGCCGGAGCCGTCCGACAGGCTGACGAGCACCAGCAGGGACCCGTTCCATATCTCGCTGAGCGGGTACGAGGCCTGCACCGCCAGCGCGTGCCGGCCGAGCAGCTGGGTGTCGCCGCGGAGGTAGCGGACCAGGTAGTCCGGGTCCGCCAGCAGTATCGTCGCGTCCTCGATGTGTTCCATGCCGAGGCCGGAGTAGTGGTACTCCGCGAGGAACGACAGTCCCTCCCCGACGTCGAAGGTGTACGACGCGCCGGCGACGATCTTCGACACCAGCTTGTCGTCACCGAATACTCCGCCGCCGGCCGGATGGGAGTCGGGCAGGTTGAACAGCGCCAGCTCGGCGTGGACCTCCGCGTTCTTGACCGTGCCGGAGACGATGCCGGCGAGCATCCCGTCCATCGCTCGCTTGCCCAGGATGATCTCCCCGTCAATCTTGCCGAAGATGCCCCGTCCCCGGGCGAGCACCGCGGAGTTGTCCCAGTCCTCGCCGGCGACGCCGATGAGCTCGATCGAGGTGGTGTCGGTCGTGCGGTACTCCGCGCGCAGCGCATCCACGCCGCGGCGCCATTCCCGGTCCACCTCGAGCGGGGAGAATGGGGCGAACACGTCCGCCGCGCCGAATATCACTCCCCTGCCGAGTCCTATCGCCTGTCTTCCGATGGTGACGTTTCCCCACTTCGGGTGGAGCGCCAGGAGCGCCCGGTCGATCTCGTGCCGGTACGAGAAGTCGTCTTCGGTCTCGGAGATCTCCCAGTCGAGCTGGTCGGCGCGGTACGGGGCGGGCGCCTCGGTCGGCAGTATCCCGGCGCCGCTTCCCGCGTCGTCGGAGGAGATGCGCACCCTCTGTTCGTAGGCGACCTCGCCGTTCACGGCCTCCGAGAACTTCGCGTTGAGCGACATCCGCGCCCGGAACAGGCCGATGCCGTACTCCCGCTCCGGATACAGCACCGGATCTTCCGGCGCGCGGGAGAGAAGCGCGGTGCACTTCAGGCCGGTGTCGAGCGAGACGGCCCGTGTGCCGTCGTCACTCTTCCACAGCTGGACCGCGTGCGCGGTCGACGCAGCGAGAACGACAAAGAACACGGCCAGGATTGGGGAGCGTGAGGAGGTGTTGACTGAGCGGGTTCGAGATTCAGCCGACGGCCCGGACGGGCCATTCCACATGTCGGTCGAATCTCGTCCTCGGAGGCGAGCCCGTTCCTTATACGAGCCGAGAATGAGCGAAGGCAACATCTCCTCACGCATGTTCCGGCTCCTTCGTCTCGTCCTTCGCCACCAGCCCGTCCACCAGGGTGACGACCCGCCGGGCGTAGGCGATGACCCGCGGGTCGTGGGTTGAAAAGACGAACGTGATGCCCTGGTTCTCGTTCAGCTCCTTCATCATCTTCAGGAGCGTCTCCGCGTTTTCTCCGTCCAGGTTCGCGGTCGGCTCGTCGGCCAGCACGAGTTTCGGACGGGAGGCGACGGCGCGCGCGACGGCGACGCGCTGCTGCTGCCCGCCGGAAAGCTC
>CAYMFW010000426.1:0-571 GCA_964389785.1 uncultured Planctomycetota bacterium | reverse complement strand
CGGTCCGCGAACTCGGACAGCCCGAGCTGTTCCAGAATCTCCTTCGCGCGCGTGGTGCGCTCGCCGCCGGCGCCCTGCAGCTCCAGTACGAACTCGACGTTCTCGCGGGCGGTGAGGACAGGAACCAGGTTGTACGCCTGGAAGACGAAGCCGAGGGAGCGCAGCCGCAGGTCCGCCCGTTTCTTCCGGCCGAGGGACGCCATGTCGCGGCCGAGCACGGTGAGCGTTCCGCTGGTGGCGGAGTCGAGCGCGCCGACGAGGTTGAGCAGGGTGGTCTTGCCGCTGCCGGACGGTCCGACGATGGCGAGGAAGTCGCCCGGGTTCACGTCGAGGGTCACCCCTCTCAGCGCGCGGGCCTCGACCGTACCGACCTGGTACGTCTTCGTCACCTCGCGGGCCGATACCAGCGGTCCATCGATCGTCTTCTTCCCGCACATATTCTATACCCTTCTGATGGCTTCTGCCGGATCCGTCCTGGTAGCGTACCACGCCGGATACGCGGATGCGACAATGGTCGACGCGAGCGATATCGCGAGCGCGTACCACAGCACCCAGACTCCGAAATCTCCGT
>CAYMFW010000425.1:0-2829 GCA_964389785.1 uncultured Planctomycetota bacterium | reverse complement strand
TTCCTCGGGCACGAGAAGCTCATGACCACGCAGATATACACCAGGGTTGCCGTGATGGTCCTCGTGCGGGAGGTCCGTCGGACCCACCCGCGGGATATGATGGATGTGCCCCTTGCGTAGGAGCTTGTTCGAGGGTATAGTGTTATGTTGGATTGGCGGGGGGCGTGACAAATGAATATTCGGTACTACGTGGATCCCGAGACGGGTCTGCCACATATAAACAACCACGGAGTAAGAGAAGAGGAGGTCGAATTCCTCTTGAGGAATGCCGGCGAGGATCGCCCGGGAAAAGAGGGTTCCCGAGTGGCCTTGGGCCAGACGGCTTCCGGCAGATACCTGAGAGTGATCTACGTGCCCGATCCGAGGCCGGATAGCGTGTTTGTGATAACCGCCTATCCATTGACAGGGAAGCCCTTGTTGGCGTATAGGAGAAGGCACCGGAGGAGAAGATCATGAAAAAGAACGCATTTCCAAAAGGTTGGGATGAGGAAAGAGTCCGGAAGGTTCTGTCGCACTATGAGGCCCAGAGCGAAGAAGAAGCAGTGGCCGAAGATGAAGCTGCATACGAAGACGAGTCTCAGACCTTCATAGAGGTCCCGAATGACCTTGTTCCAGAGGTGCGCGAGTTGCTCGCCAAGCGTGCGCATTAGAACGCCTCGGGAACCGCTCAGAAGGCTGTCATAGCAGCCCCCTTTCGCTGGCGACAGACAAGTCTTGTCCCTGAAGAAGAATTGGGTATAATACTTCATCCAGAGAGGACTAGTGGATGGAGACGAAATCGACCTCGAAAACGAATCGAAAAATCGGCACCTCCGAATTCATAACCCCCGCAAACATCGCCCCTTACATTTCTACGATTGTCCCCGTCTGGACAGATGGGGATGAGACAACTGGCTCTCTCAGCGGGAATTATTACACCTTCACGGGGAGACGCAGCGATCCGGAATCCGAGCTGATGTACTACCGAAGACGGTATTACTCACCGAACTTGGGAAGGTTCGTGAGGAGAGAGAGACGATTCGGATCCCCAGCAAACCGTTACTCATACTGTGATGATTCGCCAGTAACATGGTTTGATCCTTACGGGCTACAGCGAGCGGGAATCACCGGAACCAATGAGGCTCCTTGGCTTAGTCCTTATGGCGAAGACTTGGTGCCTTTCTTTCATGAGGGAGGGGTCATGTGGCTATACTGTCCTTCTCCTCCCTCCACGCCTCCGGAGTTTCCGTATCTTTCTTCAGATGCTATTTTCGGCGAACTGTCTGATACGGAGAGTCAAGAGTGCGAAAAGCTCAAGAATCAGGCAATTACAAACCCCTTGGTCAGTAGCCTTCTGAAGAAGATAGACAAGAACCCTGGATGTAAGCGCCCAACTTTAGCTTGCAAGTGCTGTCCGAAAGGTGCGCGAGCTGCTTTTGTGAGGTCAAAGAACATGCTTGTGCTCTGTGGCAATGTTGAAAGAGGTCCGTTCGCTGCCACAGGCGCGGCATTGGATCTCGTCCATGAACTGACACATGCGCTACAGTGGTGTCAGAACAAGAATCCAAGAGACTGTTTGCAGGCACTAAAAGACGAGGTGCAAGCCTACAAGGCGGAAGGCAAGTCGCTTTCCGAAGCGATCGAGGGGGCGGTTGCAAGCTCTTGCATGGGTGGCACTTGCAAGAAGGACGATCTGTTGCTCAGGGGGAAAGAGCTTCTCCGGGAGGCTGTAGGATACTACTTGGAAGGTCCAAGTCCTTGGGAATGAGAATTGAGCAAGGTGTTCGTTTGGATGGGCCCAACCATGAAAGGGTCTAGCGTTGTTGTTCGGAGCTTCTTGCTTGTGGGGATTCTAGGATGTGCTTGGAGCAGAGAAGGTATGAGCATTACTGATCCAGGCAAAGATCGCAATCAGGCAAATGGGATACGGATGGATCTGGCAATCGTTGGGTCCCGAAATGCGCCGAAGCTTCGCATAACCATCTTGAACGGCGGCTCAGTGCCTGTCACCATTGAATCGGGTCTGATGCTCGGAGTCAATTTGACATTAGTGGACGAGAACGGCGAAGAAATTGAACCGAGAAGCTTGGGACGAGTGCCGGAAAAGATTCGGCAAAGGTGGGAGACTCGGTTTGTATCAGTCAAGCCCGGGGATGCTCTACACAGAGTAGTAGATCTGCGAGGATCATGGAGCAGGATAACTCTCGAGCATATTCACACATCTCCCCCCTCCAGTATTACGGGATATTGGGCCTTTGAGGAGTTATTTGAAGCGCCTTCGGGGGTATCTGTACGGGAGGTTGTTGTCAGTTACTCTTACAATGGCGAAAGAGATACGGACTACCACGTTGTAAAGAAGTACGCAGGGGTAGATCCTAATGAGGCGGGTTTGCTTTCGGCGACGATTCGTGCTTCGATTCAACTTCCACACGGGATCGAATCTAGATAAGGTATCACCGGCTCCTCACGGCCCCGGTGTGGGACCTCGCGTGTAGCGGCTCACGAGACAGTGACACAGCCTCCGGCCGGTAAATCCGGGCTACGGCCGGGAAAAACCCGGCCGGAACGCCGATACTGATCCGACCCACGTCCGATATCATCCCGGATCTGTAGGGGCTGTGAGGGCCCGGCACCTTGTGAACCAGCTTCCGGCCGCTGATCCGGCCCTCCGCTTCCGAAAGTCGGCACTTTCTTCAGCGCGCAGGCAGTGAGCTGCTGCGCCGGAAGCGCCCGGGCAGCCGGCCGACCCGGCCGACATCCACACGTACTCCAGTCACGTGTCCCGCGCCCAGCACCCGCCTGCCGTCACGCGGCGAGCCGCTTCCTCCAGACCACCGCAATATCCAGCAC